>NZ_QHHZ01000026.1:0-157165 GCF_003947315.1 Nonomuraea sp. WAC 01424 | reverse complement strand
CAACCGGCTGAAGAACTTCCGGGCCGTGGCCACGCGCTATGACAAGCGCGCCTACATCTTCCTCGGCACCGTCACCCTGGCCGCCCTGGTCATCTGGCTCCGGACCTGATCCAAGAAACAGCTCCTAACTGCAGGCGCCGGCTGCGACATAGCCTCCTGGATCACATGCTGACTGATGGCGTCTGCGAGCGATGCCATGCCCTCGTCGTCAGCGTCCTCCGTGTGCTCGGTCTCCGATACCACGCTGGGCCGCCAAGGAATCTTGCGGCGCTTCAACTCGCGCTGCATTTCCAGTGCGGATCGGCAACGCAGCAAGAAATAGACAGCGTCGCCGAGAACCTGTTCGCCGAGCCGCCCTGGGTCGGCCAAGACAGCGACCGTATTAGCCACGGACCGGCGCAGCTCATGAGCGCTCACGACCCGAGCGAGGACGATCTGATCGTCGCCTACGTCGTAGTCCGCGTCCACGGCGACCTCGTGTCCGCCGATGCGATACCTGCGCTGTATCCCGCTGACAATAATGATCCGCGCGATCTGAGCCAGCCGAGCTGTGAAGCTGGCAGTGGTACGCGATTGGTCTGGCCCCGAAACTGTAAAGGCGAGAGCAGCAACCGCAGACACGAAATTCGGGTCGCGAAGTCGGGCAAGCATGCTTTCTGCTCGCAATCTTGGATCCGACTCGATTTCGGGCCCATACTCGATATCCGCGAGGGCCGCTGCTCCCGACAGCGGCTTGGCCCCGGCGGCTTTGGCGAACCCGATGACGCCATCGGAAGGTTCGGCGAAGGATAAGGGGGCGCGCGCGGCCAGCGCTGCGGATGCCAGCGCGGGATCGTCGTTGATGAGGAAGCTCCCCGCAATCGCCTCTCCTAGGGTGTGCAGGCCACCCTCGTCGTCCAGGAGGCAGTATGTGCCGGGGCGTAGCCCCTCGGGAAGCTTGTCGAGGTTGCGGTACGCCCGCCGCAACGTCTCGGCCACGAACCGGGGGATCGGCTTCTGCGTGCGGTAGCGTTCGCCGATTCGCTCGAGCAGACGCCGCCAATGTGCATCAGTAGGCCGCTGGGGAGCACCGAGGAAGACCCAAGCATCGTGCAGTCTCTCCGGAAGCACCGTGACGGCGTCGAGGAACGTCTTGCGGTTGTCCCTGCCGACGAGGCAGTCGCCTGCTGTCTCCCATCTGTTGCCGGTCCAGATGACCTGTCGATTTCGCAATTCGCCGGGCGGTCGCTTCTCCCGGCGCAACGCCGATACCAGTGCCTGGTAGACAAGATCCGGCCTGTTCACGCGGCCACCGGTCTCGCGCAGTTTCGCGAGCGCTGTGAGGATGTCGTCTGCTTGGGGTTCGGTACGGCATCCCAGCTGCCGCAGCATGGCCGATGACAAGCCCACGGAGTACGGGACATCCTCCCCCAGCACGGCGACCAACTGGTCAGACCGTATGTAGGTGTCGCAAGGGGCCGCGACTTTACTCGGTCCGGCCTCGAGAAATTTGATCGTTTTCATCTGGCTGAGCACGGATGGGATAAGCAGTCTTCGCTGCCGCGTCACCGCCTGTCGCATGACTGCCGGGGAAACACTGCCCTGCTCCACCAACCGCGCCAGCGTCACAAGGTCGCTGCCACGAACTGCGCGCCGAAACCGCAAATGCTTGAGCGACACGTTCGCCTCGTCAGCGGGCGTGGGCAAGTGCAGTGCCGGCGCTAACAGTGATGCCCCGCTCGCCGATCGGCTCACCATGTCCACCGGAGCAACCCACTCTCCGCGTTCATCTTGGAGCACTGGGGAACGGCGAATAGCAGCCCATGCCTTCCCTGTCAGGGTCGGTCGGCCGCGGATATAGCGTCCGAGAGCATCACGCTCCTGCTCGGAGGCAATCCTCTCCTCGACACGTCTCGCCGTCTCGATCGCCCATTCAGAGAACTTGAACGACCTGCACAATTTGGCAAGGACAAGAAAATCGGCCAGCTCAGGATGCAGGATCTGATCTTGGGGAATCACGTCGGCAACCGTCTCGTGGACTAGCCAAAGTTCGTTCGGTGAGCTAAGCGTGCCTGCGCCAGTCAGCGTTGTGGGCGACGTGCAGAGGTCCTTCTTGTGGCTGGCGTTGAGCTCGCTTCTGCACGCATCTAGGGCGACCGCGAACCGCTGCTGGAGCGGAAGGCTGCGCAGTGCGTCGGGGAAGCGCGTGAAATAGCGCTCCACCTCAGTGGCCGCATCTACCTCGGTCGCCAGCCCCCTTGCACTCACTCCAGCACAGCGCAGGCGGATCAGCGAGTTGACGGTGAACGCCTTGCCTCCCAATTTGGTCGCCATCGCCCGGGCATCTGGCCGCGAAGCGAAGCCGGAGTGCAGGAGGTTCTCCGCGTCCAAAGTGCCGGCAGCGAAGGTCGCGAGCGCCGGGCTGACCGGTATCGCCAACGACCCGACCGTGGTGCACACCGGTCGCTTTGCGCGGCCTGTTGTCGCCTGGGTCGGCCAGCACGGCTCGCTACGAAGCAGTCGGTCAATCTCCTCGCTCAGGACAGGCACTGTCGACGAGTCGGCAGACTGCGGGTCGAAGGCGAGGAAAGCCTCGGCGCCGAATTCAGCAAACAGGCGCTCGGGAAGCAGCCGAACGGCGAACGCGGCGGATTGCTGGAGAAGCCAGGCGTTCCACTCACTGTTCTGGGGATCGACAAGCTGGCTACGGTCCTCGGTCATCTCAAACGGGGCGCTGATGCTGAACGCGAATCCCGTCCGTGACCGCGTGGCGCCAATCGGGTAGTAGAAAATCCCGGACGTACGCAGATCCAAGCGACCACGCCGAGTCCGGACCGAGACGCCCAATCGGACCCGGCCTCCGGGAACCCGGAAGTAGCCGGGCACATTCGGCTTCCGGAGACCAGCTGGCGGCATCAGGACATGCTGATACTCCATCTCAGTGATCGTTTCAAGCGCGTCGCCCAGCGACGGGCCGTGCTCCTGCAGCCGGGCAGTCCGCCTTATCACGTTCGGGCCGGACGACCCAGCGCGGGCAGACTGCCGCCACCGCAACTCGTGCCCAAGACGTGCGGAACGAAGCACCACAGCCCGCAGATTCTTTCCCCGCCCGGGATGCGCCAACTTGATGAGCGTAGGCGCGAGCTCGCCAGCAATGGTTTTCAGTGCCTCGGCCTCACGACGCTCGTCGAAGGCCAGCAGTGCCCCGTCGTCAACCTGACGGTACGGGACCACAAGGGTCGCCCCTGGCCATGCCTGCGATTCCGGATGGGCCAGCGGTGCAGCCAGCGCTCCCTTCGAACGATCAAGGATCGTGTACAGCCCCCCGGACATGATGTGGATACGGTCCCCAAACAAGAACAGAGACCGGAGACCGAAGTTCTTCGACCCGATGCCGTTGGCCTTCGGCTCGACACGGTCACCTGCACCCGGTATCAGACCGTGGCCAAGCATTACGCTCAGCCGACTCCACCCCGCACGGTCGATGGTCTTCCCGCTGCCTCGGACGATGACAGCATCCGGACCGAAGTCGATTACTAGTTCGACTCCTCCTGCGTCGTACTCATTCTGCACCAGCTCTCGCAGAACGTCCGCCGGGGTATGGCCGCGCACGAACTCGGTGAGCAGGCTCGCACCGATGCGGAACTGGAAGTCGAGGTCCGCAGAGTTAGCGGGGATAGGGGATTGATCAGGCACGTCTGTTATCCATCAAGCAGCTCCAGGGACGAATATGATGATGCCAGGCCCTGCCGACAGAAACGGTCACCCGACCATCCTGGGACACTGTGTGTCGTTTCGGAGATCGCCCTGACTTGTGGGGGCAAGCATGGAATCACGCTGCGCTCTACGGCCGTAGTGGTCGAGCGCTACCCGGCCGCCAACTCGACGATTCAGCGCGCGGCTCCTAGTTCTCGGGAAGAGGGCTTCGTACGAGGACAGGTCGGCAAGGGCGTGTTCGAGCGCGAGAAGCAACCGTTCCCCGTCACCGCGACGTGGCCAAGGTTCGAGACAAACAGCTTGGGGACATGCGCGGGATGATCACGGAAAGGACCGAGGCATTACATTGCGTTTTTCCAGCTCAGCACATATAGCCAAGCCCGCCCGCCCGCGCTCTCCTAAAGCGGGTGCCGCAGGTTTGAATCCTGCCAGGGGCACGCATCTGAACAGGCATTTCCGCCCCTGACCTGCGGTTTCACAGCCGCAGGTCTTTGCTGTCCAGACCTTATAGGCAGCCAACAGTGCCCGCATGCCGCCGTAAGACCACGCTCAGGGGATACAAGATGGATAATCTTGAAGGCGTTTCTCCAGGTCGGGCCCTGAGTTTGGGCTATTCGGGGCTCCGGTAGCCCGCTACAGCCGCCCCGGCGTGTGACGAACACAGCCATCAATCGTGCCAAACACGTGCATACATTCCGAGCGTCGCCCCGCCCCGGCCGTCTGGCTTTGTTCGTGAGTTTGGGCGCCGCCCCCTCGGTGGCGGCGGAGTGCATCTGTCTTCGGCCAGCGCTCCGCTCACGCACAGTGACGGGTGTCGGAGGCGGGACTCGCCTTGTCTGCGGACCGGCTCGCCGTCAAGGGGCGGCTCCCACAGCGGCCTGCTGGTGGCCACCGCCATCCAGAGCCGTACGCCGCCGCTGTGTGCTCCGACGCCGTCACCGACCTAATCCGCTACCTGTACTTCGGCCTCGGCCCGTGATGGACGCCCGAACCCGGCGACCCACCGACCCAGCCCACCTGCCGGACCTGCTCGACTACTCGCCCCATCACCAGGTACGACCGGGGACCGCGTACCCAGCCGTCCTGCTGACCACCCCACGCACGGACACCCGCGTGGACGCCATGCAGTGGACGCCATGCACACGCGCAAGCTCACCGCAGCCCTCCAGCACGCCACCACCTCGGCAAACCCCAACCTGCTGCGCTGCGACGACGGCGTGGGACACGGCGCCCGCGCCCGCGTCTCGCTGAAACGACCTTCAGGCCGACGCGCCGGCTTTCCGCGTTGCCCACACCGGGCTGACGCCCGCCGGCTGCGGATCCGATCGGCTGATCTTCACTTCTGCCACCAATGTGCGTCGCATCCCTCACGTCCTATGGAACCGCGATGTTGCGCCCGATGGCCTCGAAACGGTCCCGAAGCTCAATCCTGCCCACCGGCGTTCGGAACGGGTCTCGGGACGATCGTTCCTGCGGAAACGCGATCATGGGTCCGGCCCGGCAGACCGTCCCGCAAACGACCACTTCCGGGACGCCCCCTACCTGGTGGCTGGGGACACGTTCAGGAGCGGAGGGCCAACCAGGAAGGGTGGTCGACGGGCTACCGCCGCCTTCCTGCAGCGGGAACCCTGTCCGGAAGCGGTCACGACCGAAGGATGATTTCCCGTGCGTAATCGTCTCTTATGGAGACAAGGCGGCGCACCGCCCCCTCTGCTCCAGTTCGAGAGGACCCCTATGGACATCCCGGCCCGAGCCACCCTGATCAACAAGAAGTCCGGGCTCGCCCTCGACATCGCGCAATGCGACATGTCCGACGGTGGCTGGGTGATCCAGTGGACCCCCCACGGCCGGACCAACCAGATCTTCCGCCTGGAACCCGCCGATGGCGGCTACAGGTTCATCGCCGAGCACTCCGGCAAGGCCCTGGACGTCAGCGTGGCGAACCAGAACGCCGACTTCGCGATGCAGTGGAGCATCAACGGCAGCCCCAGCCAGATCTGGTACCTCAAGGAGCACGAGGCGGGCGTCTACCGGCTCATCGCCAAGCACTCAGGCAAGGTGCTGGCAGTCGCAAACGCCTCCACCGACCCGGGCGCGCGCGTGGTGCAGTTCGAACAGGGTCGTGACGAGAACGAACTCTGGCTGCTCAAGGCCGTTCTCTAGCGCCAGTGCGCGGCGTGGGCGCGTCCTGGAACAGCGCAGCGGGTCTCCCTTCCAGGTCGAGTCCCCGCGGACCCCGGCCTCGCCCACCGGGCCGCCGAGCGTTTTCTGGTCGCCACACTGGGCGGTGACCTCGGCGGGCCGATGGACGTCCTCGCCCCCGACGTCACCCTGTGGACCGACGGCGGCGGTGCGGTGCGGGCCGCGCTGCGTCCCGTGAGCGGCTCGCCAAGCTCGGTCCCCGTTATGATCACAGCTGCGCGTACGCTGGCTCCCGGGCGGCCGGCCCACCGCGCTGCTGACGACCGGTGACGAGCTGACCGCCGTCCTTGTGCTCGATCTGGACGCCTCCACATGCCGGGCACGCCACATCTACAGCGTCCTCAATCCGGGCAGACTCGGCGCCGCCCGCTGGTCATCCCGGGATTGCTGCGCTTCACGCTGACCCGCCACTTCCCCGGGATCAAGGTCCTCGATCCCGGCAGGACGTGGGCACCGGCGTCCGGTGACCTCGCCCGCTCCGCGGAGTGGCGGGGAAGTGCCGGCGCGACAAGGCCCCGTGATCTCAGGTGCACCGCCAGACGGCCGCGGCCGGCAGGTTGTTCTGGCCGCGTGTCGTACCGCCGATGGTGTCGTCATCCCCGATCGTCGTGACGGAGGCGGCATCGTCGAGCTGGCCCACCAGCGTTCCGAACCGCCAGACCCGATACGGCGTGGACGTCAGGGAACTGACGATGAGCCCGTTCCTGTTGATGTGCGCGGCCAGTGCGCTCTCGGGCAGCACGTGCGGCTGCCCGTTCCTGTCCCAGTACGCCGGCCGGTCCGGGTCGGAGCCCAGCCGGATCGATCCAGCCACCAGCCCGTCGGCGATGACCCGGGCGTACCCGAACTGCATGTCCGGCGCCTCCGACAGGCGGGTGAGCCGGCCGTCGCGCCACACGTGCGGCCATGGATAGGTCGCGTCCGTCCCCATCAGCAAGGTGCCGTCGTGGTCCACGTCGATCACCTTCATGCCCTCGGGCAGGCCGGGCACCCGCTCGACGACGCCCGAACGGTCGTAGGGCCAGCGCACCACCACGACGATGTTGCTCGTGCCCTGCCAGACCACGGCGTGGCCGTAGACGTCGCCGCTGTCGCTGATCCCTATGGCCCTGCTGTTCAGCTCCGCGCCGGGCAGCGGGGCCAGTCTCTCCCACTGGCCGCCGCGGATGCGGAAGGAGATCGCCGACGCTCCGTAGAGGCCCGTCACGGACGTTCCCGCGATGGTCCCGCTGCTGTTCTGGCCCACGACCCGGTCGGTGCCGTGTCCGGAGGATCCATAGTCGATGACCCGGCCGTCCTTCCAGTACATGACCCGCCAGCCGGTGCCGGGGAAGTAGGCGACGCCGGAGTACCCGCCGTTGTGGTCGGTGGCGTGGACCTGATGCTGCGTCGCGCCGGCGGGCGCCTGGAGCGCCTGCATCCGCCAGGCGCATGCCGAATTGGCCGCCGCCGCCTGGGGCACGACGGCGAACGCGGCGATGACCAGCATCGCCACCATCACGAATCTGCCTGTCATGACTCCAGTCGATCGGGATCCGCCGGGGCGGGCATCTCCCTGAATGCTCAGGAGCCGAACGCGCGCCGGCGAGCAGGGCCTTGGGCGTTGCCATGACGCTCGGCTGGCGGGGGGTGACCGGTTCAGAGGCGGGCGCGCGGACGCAGGAGCAGATGCGGCAGCGGAACCTGAGTGAGGTGCTGCGGCGCGTCCACGGGGTATGACGAGCATCCGAGCGAAAAGTCCCGTTAGCGGCGAGGCGGCCTGAGCACGAAAGTCCACCTTGCCGGCGACAGCCGAGCACGGCCACTGGCCTTCATGTCACCGCAGGTCAGACGGGTGACGCACCGGCCTTCGAGGCCATCATCGCCGGCATCCGTGTTCCGCGGGTCCGGCCCGGAAGATCGAGGACCCGGCCGGAGGCCGTCCTGGCGGATCGCGCGTACTCATCCCGCGCGATCCGGGATCACCTCCGGCGGCGCGGGATTCGTGCGGTCATTCCTCATCCCTCTGACCAGATCGGCCGCCGGCTGCGCCGGGGCCGCGAGGGGGCCGACCGCCCGCCTTGAATGCCGAGGCATACAGGCAGCGCAACGCTGTTGAACGCTGCATCAGTCGGATCAAGCAATGGCGAGGTCTGGCCATGCGTACGGACAAGCTCGCCCTCGCCTACCAGGCAGCTCTGCACCTCACCGCCCATCTCATCCGGACACGAAGATGATCAAGGAAGCAGAACTCAGGACGGGATAGGCGGGCACTCGAGGACCTCGATCGAGTTCCCTGGCATCAGAGCGATATGAGGGTGGTCACTGAAGAGCCGCGCCGCGTCTTCATGCGTCTCGGCCTCCACGATCGCGTATCCGGTCTTCGAGTCAGTGAAGTCCTCGACGCCTTGGGCCGTCACCAACTTCTTGCGAAAGAGTGGTGCCCCGGGATCGATCAGGGCGTGTTCGTTCTTCTGAGCCCACGCCGCCCAGGCATTCATGAACTCACTCTGCTGCTGCTCGGTGAGCTTCGCCTTGTCAGCGTTGTCGGCCGCGCCGTTCAGGACAGCGAGAAACTTACCCATGGCTGGAGGGTAGCCCACGAACAAAGAGACACCCTCTAGCTAGGCCGTGGAGTTCATCGCGGACATTCAGGTACCAGCCGCCAAATCCGTAGCCAACGACATACCTTCAGATATCACTGGAGATCATGCCAGAGCCTCTGAGGTGATACGCCTGTCGTGCGATCAGCCGGATGCGCACAACCTGTTGAACTCCGCGACGTCCGTATTGATATCCGCGATCACCTGGTTGGGGTCGCCGCCGGTCATGCCCGTCAGACGGAAGCTCAGTTCCTGAAACTCTGCGGCCAGTCGCCTGATCTTCGCCCCCACCGCTCCCTGCGCGTTGAGGCCTGCGCCCATCAAGTCGCTGTACGTCTGCTGGGCCGCGGCCGCCTGGCCGCTGCGGCTGGTTCCGGCATCCCTGCGGTAGGCGGTCAGGGCCGCCGCCGTCTCGTCGCAGCCGGCGGACCGGGCCTCCGGCAGCGGTGGAGGGGAATCCTGGACCACTCGCGTGCGGCTCGGTGGCCGGGACGCGCTGGACTCAGGCGACGAGTCCGCAGGCGATGGTGATGGCCGGGTGACGACCCGACCCGGTGGGGATGCAGGCGGGGACGGACTGAAAACTACCGTGCCGGGCGGGGTCCTGGGCGGCATCAGGTAGGCGAAAAGCGCGACCACGGCTGCGATCGAACCCGCCAGAGCGCTCACTGCCGTCCAGTTCAGGCGCGAGCCTGCTCCCCCGCCGCCCGCCCCCGCTGATCCACTTCCGGTCATGTCCTCATCGTGGCCGAGCCGCCGAACTCGGTCCAGGATGCCTCCCGCAGACGTTCTTGATCCGCAGGAGGCGCCGGCGCTGGCTACGCCCTTGCCGCAGACCATCCCGACCGTGCGGCCACTATCCCGTCGCCCCTTCCCTACCAAGGGATCGGCTCAGCCGACCCCACGGTCGCTCTACCGTCCGATGACTGTGTGGAACAGGGCCAGCGCTCCGCCGGCGGCTCCGCCGGCCAGCAGGAACGCTGCCGGGAGGGGTTGGCCACTGAGAGAGGCGAGCAGTCCTGCAAGCAGACCTACGACGGCCGCCAGCAACAGGACGACGGCGGAACGAACACTCAGCAATGGTCCAGGCGGTGCTGCCACGAAACCTCCCGAGGGTGATGACGGAAACCGTCGCTCCTAAGTCACGCAGGAGAGGTCATCCCACGAGAATCATCCAAGAGGGCCACACGAAAGAATCTTGGAGAGTTCCGTGGGGTCTCTGCGGCGCGCCCACTTACAAGGGAGTCATCCAGATCAGCGTCAGCAGAAAGGCTGAAACGGTGAGCGACAGCGAACAGATCACGGGCTCGGCGCCTGTGGTCAGCGCGCTTGCCCAGCCGGTAAAACCTGCTGAACAGGATCTTGTCGATCTTGACGTGCCGGCTTGCCCCGAGATGGTGCAGGCGATCTCGGCATCGCACGCGGTCGAGACACATCAGCTTCGAGAAAGCCTGGAACGTCGCGCGGCCGACCAGCGGTTACGCGATGAGATGGCCCGGTACGACTTCAGCGGAGAAAGGTATCAACAGTTCGAGAACGAGTTGGCCCGGTACGGCATGTCAGTGCTTCGTGGCTGGATGTACACCGGATACATCTTCAAGCTCGCCGCCACTCGCAAACTCTTCCTGGCCCCCACCGATGCGGAACTCGAAGAGCTTTACCGCGACTCAGATGCCCGCGAGGAACTGGCCACGATGACTGTCGCGCTTGCTCTTCCGCGGTTCCGCCAGCGCGCACTCGTCGAGGGCGGCTGGCGCTCCGAGGGCGGCGCGAGCCTTCCCACCTACTTCATGGGAGCGTGCCTGTTCGTCTTCCCCAACGAGTTCCGCAGGCGCCGAGCACAGCAGAAGAGGTGGTCCCGTGCGCTCGCCCAGGAGGCCATCATGCTGGACCCGGACGCCGGCATCACCGTCGACTTGGAGTCTCAGGCTTTGGGACGGATCCGCGTTCGTGATGATCTGCGCCGTGCCGGTGAACGCACCCGGGCGATTGTCGCCCTCACCATCGACGGCTACAGCCAGGAGGAAATCGCCGAGTTGCTCGGCGAACCCTCAGTCCGGGCAGTGGAGGGGGCACTGTATCGGTGGAGAAAGATCGAGCAGCAATACGCCCCGGAAGGAGGGATCTCTCGTGAACAGCACGGCCGGTGAGCCGTTCGAGGAGCTGATCGAGGAGTCCTCGCTCGGCGCGCCCGGTGCGCGCCAGCTTCGACAGCGCACCCCCCAGCTGAAGACTGACGAGGTCCGGCGCATCCAAGAGCAACGAGCCGGACGACATGTGGGGCTGAGCGCAGAACAACGGCTGGCGGATCGACGTGAGCGTCTCCTCAATGCTGCGTACACCCTGTTCGCGAAGCCGGGCTTTGACGCCACCACCATCGAACGACTTTGTTCAGAGGCTCGCATCTCGAACAGGGCCTTCTACGAATGCTTCGGTGGCCGCGAGGAATTGCTCCAGACTTTGTACGAGGTCGTCGTGGACGACACTCTCACCCAGGTCGCCAAAGCGATGGAAGAGGCTTCCGCGCCTGAAGATCGGTTCGTTGACGGCATAAGGCGATACATCGAGTTCACCATGCAGGATTGGCGTCGGGTGCGCATCATGCATGTGGAAGCAGTTCGAGCCGGTTCCACCGGAGCGGCCCGGCGACAGGCGCTCAGGCGCTTCGCCGAGGTCTTTCACGAGGTTGTGATCAAGCTGCCGGGGAATCGCGCCCACGATCCGTACCTGTACGCCCTAGGGGTGCACGGTGTGCTCCACGAGCTCATCCGCGAGATGCTGGAAGCCGAGCGGCCACCTTCGACTGAACTGCTGGTCGGGACCGTCGTTCACATCTTTCTGGGAAGGGCTCGTACGGCCCCTTGAGCGTTGGCGACGGGCAGTCGACATCACTGGATACATGCACACAGATGACCTTCCGCGAGAGAACCAGCAGCTCCGCCAGGAGTATCGGCCCCCCTTATGCGTGGTCAGCGCGAGGTTTCCGAGCCGCAGGGATTGTGACGACGATCGTCCCAGCCGCCTTGTCGAGAAGTGATCGGCCCAGCGGCTTGTCCCAACGGGCCCACAGGAGAACAGCGATCCAGTAGAGCCACATGAGCACGTAGCTGAATGCCGACCCGAACGCGTCCATCAGCAGCACCGGCGCCACGAGCGGCAACGTGCGCTGGAACGCGGCGAGGTTTGACAGACCGGACGCCGGCGGCGCGCCGATCTCCACCACCTTGATGCGTGTGAGCATTTTGCCGGTGCTCTGCCCGCGGACCTTCAGCAGCATGAATTCGCACACGAAACACAATCCGAATATCACCACTGGCATCAAAGCGGTTCCATCGGCGAGCAATGGATCCAAGATGAGGTAGATGAGATAGCCGCACGTGACGGCGATCACGTAGTTCAGCGCAGCATCGATCAGCCGCGCAACCAGGCGTCGCCGCCACGGGGCAAGCCGTTGGAGAATCTCAAATGCGGGGAAGGCCGTTGGAGAAGCCGAAGCCCGTCTCGGCGCCACCGCATTGGCCTCGATGTCCTTCACTCTCGGCGGCCACACGAGAGCTCCGGACGGTCGCAGGGAGCTGATCGGCATGGGCTGCGTTGCCCGTACGGCGTCAGGCACTTCCACCGACACCTGGACCTCGATCGTGGTCTCTCCAGCCGGTGCCGTCAGGGTCCCGATTCCCGCCAGCCTGCCCGCAGCATCCCCGAAAACCTGGGCCGACAACACGCGATCGCGGACCTCCAACCGCAACCACGGCACCGACGGCACTGCGGTGACCGCACATGCCACAGGCGGCCCGTTCAGCGCCAGTTCGACCTTTTCGGACCAGGTCGAGAGGTCGATGCTGCCGAAGTCCACGAGTGGCGCCGTCACATGCGGTCTGGCTTCGGCGAGCAGCGCCTCAGCCGCGCGGGAGACCTGGCGGCTGTCGTCCTCGGCCAGCGTGTGCAACATCTGGCACGCGGTCAATGCCTGACCGAGATCCTCGCCCAGCAGGCGCTCCCGAAGCTCGTGAACCACCCCGAACCGCGCCCCTGCGAGCGGGCTGTTCATGGCTTCGACAAGCACCGCGGGCACAGGTGTCGCCACCACCTGCGAGGCTCGGACGCGCGCCATGCGCACATCCCCCTGAGCACCGAAGATCCAAATATGCGGCGTCTGATGCGGGGTCGTCTTACGCACTTGATCCGCTACGTAGTCGAACAGTTCCCGAACCCCGATCCAGCCATCGCCGTCAAGGTCCGCATCCCCGGTGGCGAGTCCGTTGATCACGGCGGCGGTGAAGACAGACGGGCTGAGATTCGTGTCGGGAACCATGTCGCGTCCCTCGAAGGCGTACTCGATTGCGCTGGAGGCGGTGACCACCACGCGCCCTCTGTCCGATCCGGCGCGCTCCTGCCGGAGGAACGCTTCACCGACCGCCGCGTCCGCCGTGCCGCGAACGACCATTCCTCGGGGAAACGCACCGCCATAACAACAGTCCAGGAAGAGCACGACACGCTGGGCACGGGTCTCCAGCATGAGCCGGCTGACGTACTCGGCTGACAGGCCGGTGGACGCGAGCCGGTCCGGACGCGTGTCCGAAGCACTCAGGTAGAGCTCACCCGATGGGCTCTTGAGGCCGTGCCCTGAGAAATGCAACAGCAGCAGGTCGTCTCTGGCGGCATCGACGAAGAAGTCCTCTATGGACAGGCGCAGCTCTTGAACGTTGGCATTTCGCCGTACTTGGACGTCGAATCCGCCGATGTTCTCGTCGCCAAGCACGTCGGCGAGCCCGATCGCGTCCTGGTTCGGCGCCAGCAAGGCCGCCAGGCCTGGATCGGAGTATTCGTCGTTGGCCACGATGAGGGCCCGGCGTGCACCAGACATGCCCAGCTACTTCATGGAGTGAGGGCGAACCCGCTGGTCCGCGAGTCGATCTTGAGGTTCGAGATCCTGTCCGTCAGTTCCAGCCATCCCTTTCAGTACGTGTAGGTGAGGTCCACAGCGCGAGCCGGCGGCCCGCTCGCTATTCGCCCGAATGCCGTTGGAGGAAGGCCCCGATCAGTTCGCGCCGCTCGGCATCCGTGACCCGGTCGAGTTCGATGGAGTCGCCGTCGATGGTGAGGACGATCCGGTGCCGTGCCGACTGCCGGTCCAGCCAGTCCTTGAGCACTCCGACCAGCGAGGTGAACACCCCGCCGGAGGCGCTGAAAGCTACCAGGAGCGCGCCCACCGTCACCGGGTCCGCGCTTTTCGCGCCTTCTGGTGCCGGGCCGCCGGCCGCCGGCCGGACCCACTCGACATCAAGCTCGTTCAGTTCACCGTGGAGCCCACGGGTGAGACGATCGTGCAGGTCGATGTCCACATCCGCATCCGGTCTCAGCTCGACGCGCATGCTTATCACCCCGTCGGCCTCCGGACTGCCGTTCATCCCGCCCCCTCCCGCGCGTAAACCGGCGGGAGCCTGCGCGCGCCTGTTTATCGTTGTTCCATTCGGTTTCCGTTACACCCCGGACGCCGTCGTCGAGGACGTCAGCAGTGGCCCTTTCCAGATGGGGCAGAGATAGATCATCTGACGCCTCGAAGGGCGTGCGTCATGGGGCATCATCGCGCCGGCGGACAGTCCTCCTGGTACGGAATCCCGGGCGCGTAGTGCGTCCACTCCTCTTGGGTGAGCCCGCGTCCGGCCACTGTGCATCCTCGTTCTCGGGGATGCACGAGAACATCCTGCAGTTCCGCGGTGCTCCACAACGCCACGTCTCCGGGACCGCTGCCGTAGCCGGTGAGGAGCCTGCGCTCGTCGGCGCTGAAGGTGTACGGCGGGTAGAGGGGCACTTCGTCGGTCATGGCGGGCAGTCGGCGAGGTGCCGCCGGATCGGTGATGATCCAGAACTCGGCCGCGTCGGCCCGTCCCCAGAGGTCCTCGCCAGTCGGTCGTGGCCCCCAGTGGCTTATGTGCCGGTTCTCAGACGATCCGGTGATCAGGAGGTCTCCGCTCGGGTTGAAGGTCAGCCAGTGGACGTTCTTCACACTGGTCAGGACCGCAATACGTGAGGGCGCCGGCTGGGTGGTCAGGTCCCAGAGCGTCACTGTGTTGCCATTCCCCGTCGCCAGCAGGCGCCCGGAGCCGTCGCCACCGAAGGCGACAACGGATGCCGGGGGCGCTCCGTCCCAAGTGACCCTGCGGGGAGCTCTCGGGTCGCGCACGTCCCAGAGAGATGGCGGCCGGTCGTCGTTGACGACCGCGAGGAAGTCGCCATGCTCGTCGAAGGTCGGGGTGCCGCTGGTACCTTTGGCGCCGCTGGACAAGGCGGACAAGCGTGCCGCGCGTGCAGGATCGCGTAGATCCCAGAACGACACGGCGCCGTCCTTTCCCGTCACTGCAAGCATCTTCCTGCCGGGATGGAACACGACGGATGACGACTCCTCCGGCATGTTGACCGGCGCCACAGCTACCCGGCGCGGTGACGCCGGGATCCGGATGTCCCACACCTCGATTCTGATGGCATCCCAGGCCGTCACCACGACCAGTGTTGCCCCGTCGGAGCTGAAGGTGAGCTGGCCCACGCGGGCGCCGATGCGGATGGAGGAGATCTGCTTCGGCGTGGAGTCCTGACGTAGATCCCACAGCTTGACGGTTTCCATCTCCGCCATGGCCAGGATCGAACCGTTCGGATGCAAGGCCGCCGGTCCGGTGCCGGACACGTCGAACAACATCCGGGGGGCCGCGGGGTTGGTCACGATCCGCAAGCGCATCGTTCCGTCCTCGCCGCCGATGGCGAGCAGGCGCCCGTCCGGGTTGAACCGTAGGGCGGTGACTGCGGACGAATGCTGGAGCACCGCCTTCTGTTCCCTCCATTCCCACAGGATGACGGCGGCATCGCCGCTGCTCGCCGTCACCATTCTGGTTCCTGAGGGGTTGAAGGCCAGCCTGTCCACAGTCCCCTGGTGGGCGGCCGACTCGCTGATGAGCTGTGGCCGGCGGTTGTCGCGGATGTCCCAGAGGGTGACCAGGGGGGAACTGCCGACAGGCAGGAAGACGCCTCGGCCGCCCGCAATGGCCAGGTCGTTACCATCGGGATGGAACGCCACGTGCTTGGGAAGGAAAAGCTCCTTCTTGATGGTGGCGACCCGATGGGGACGTGTCGGCGTGGAGACCTGCCATAGCTTCACGGTGGCGTCGTCGCTCGCCGTGGCCAGCAGGCGGCCGTCTGGGGAGAACGCGATCGACGAGATCGGCTTGTCGTGCCCGCTGATGGTGGCGAGGCGCAGTGGTTTGCCCGGGTCGGTGACGTCCCACAACGCCGCCTTCGCGTTCTGCCCTGCGGTCGCCAGTACGGCGCCGCGCGGGCTCAGCGCGACGGTGTTGACGGCGCCCAAGTTCTTCAGGACCGCCGCCTGCCTTGGGTGCCGTGGATCTGCCGTGTTCCACAACACGACCCGCCCCTTGGCGTCGCCGGTGACGAGCAGAGAACCGCGGGCGTCGAATTCCGCAGACGTCACCGGTCCCTCATGGCCGGTGAGGACGGCGGCCTTTCCGGGCATCACCGGATCGCGGATGTCCCACAGGATGACGGCGGAGTCACTGCCGCCCGTCGCGAGCGTGCCGCCATCGGGCGTGAACGCCACCGCGTTCACCGGCCCTCGATGGGCGGGGAACGGCAGAGGCAGCGAGTCACCCAAAATCGCGGCCGTCAGGTTGGCGCGGGCTTCGCCGTGCACCGGACCGTCGGCCCCCGCCAGTCCGTACGCGGCGAGGTTCGCGCGAAGCGCGCCAATGGGATCGTTGTCCCGGCGGACCTCGGCCTCAGCGGTCAACTTCCTGGTTGTGGCGATCCTGTTGCGTTCGTCGGCCGTCCGCCATTGCACGACGGTGACCGCGAAAAGCAGGAGGAACACGGAGAAGATGGCGAAGGCACCCGTCCTCCGGCGTCTGGCCCGTCGGATCGACGCTTCAGCGAACTCACGCGTGCCGCCGTCGAGCGTGCGCAGTCCTTCCGGTTCGATGGCCCAATCGCGCAGGATGGCCAGCGATGTCGCCTTGGCAAGATCGCCTGCTTTGCGGCCACTCCGCTCCCAGGCCCTGGCTTCGCTTGCCAGGCGATGCCGGAGGCGCAGGTCCGCTCGGTCGGCTTCGATCCAGGAGCGCAGCGTCGGCCAGGAGTGCAACAGCGCCTCGTGGGTGATCTGAACGGTGTCTCCGTCCAGCGTGATGAGCCGGGCGTCATCGGCCGCCAGGGTGTGGAGCACCTTGCGGGCAGCGTCCGGTTCGGGCGCGTCGTCGATGAGTTCGCCGGGTGAGGCGCGCTGTCGCGTGTCGTCGGTGCCCTCGCCGACCCGCACCAGGCGCAGTAACAAGTCACGCGCCGTGCTTCTGCCCTTCTCATCCAGTCCGGCCAGAACGGTGTCGGCGGACGTGGCGAGTGCGCCGCCGATGCCGTCGATCTCCCTGTAGGCCGCGACAGTGAGGACATCGCCATCACGCCGCTGCCAGACGGCCCGCAGCGCGTGCGCAAGGAGGGGTAGCCGACCGGCTTCGTAGGCGGGCTGAGTTTCATCGCCGCCGCGACGGACGCCGAGGGCGGTGAGCAGCACCTCGGTCAAACCCGCTTCGAGTGACAACTCCACGCGCTCGGCGGGGCGCTCGATCGCGTCGCGGACCTCTTGCGGCTTCATCGGGCCGACGACCATCGTGTGCCTGCTGATTGCCTGAGTCAGCTCGCCATGATCAGCACACCGTCCGAAGAAGTCGGCTCGGACGCCGAGAACCACCAGCGTGGTCGGTTCGCCACCATGCCCGCTCCACGTGCTGTGCAGCGCACGGATGAACGCCTGCCGCTCCGCCTCGTCGGAACACTGGGTGAAGAGCTCTTCGAACTGGTCGACCACCAGCACGATCCGGTGCCCTGGCGGCGTACGGCTCAGTGCCTCCTGCAGAGCCTCCGGTCGTGCGCGGATGAGCTCTTCCAACTCGGCGGGATCCCTGTGGATCAGTGGCGTGATGTTCGCCGCGAGCGCCGCCAGGGGCCGCGCCGTGGGGGTGAACGCCAGACGCGGCCATGTGGACGAGCCGGCGATTTCCAGATCTCCGTGGCCGATCGCCGGGAGCACGCCGGCGTGCAGCAGTGAAGTCTTTCCCGAGCCGGAGTTGCCCATGACCAGCACAGGCGCCGGCTCGTCGTAGCGCTCGGCGATCTTCTTGACGAGTTTCCCCGTCAGTTGCTCGCGGCCGAAGAAGAGGGAAGAGTCCGCGGCGGAGAAGGCCGCGAGCCCCGGGTAGGGGCACTGTCTCCTCTCCGTGCCCGCGGGGCGAGGTGGTGCGTCCGCCCCCTTGGAGCGCCAGGCGCGGTTGAGGGCGAGGACCAGGTCTCCGGCGAGGCTCAACCCGCGGCCGACGGGTCGTGCGCAGCCCTTCGCGGGGAGCATTCGGGCCAGGTGCCGGTACGCCGCGGCGACCGTGATGGTGCGGTCCGCCTCCGGGTCTCCATGGTTCAACAGGTCCACCAAGGTCCCGAGGAACGCGGTGCGCTGCCCGCCGGGCAGGACCAAGGCATACTCGTCCCGCCCCGCGGAGGTCAGGACATACGTGCCGGCGATCTCGGCGACGTTGGCGATCTCGTCCTGGTCCGCGGCGAGGGCACTGACCGCCCTTCCGGAAAAGCAGCAGTCCAGGATGACGATCTTGACTTGTGCCCTGCTCTCCAAGACGTAGCGGCGCAGATTGGCGTAGGGCCACGCGGTGTGCTCCAGCCGTCCGTCGCCGCCGCTTTCCCGTGTCGCCAGGTAGAGCTGGCCGTCGCTGCTGCTCACCATGCCGTGCCCGGCATAGCAGACCAGCAGGACGTCGCTTCTGTCCGCGCCCTCCGTGACGGTTTGCAGAGCGTGGCCGAACTCGCCCGGGGTCTGCGGGTCGAGGCACACGTCCAACGCGTCCCTGCGTACGCCGCACTGATCGACCAGCGCATGCTTGAAGGCGATCAACGTATCGGCGACGGCCTGCTCGTCGCGTAGTCGCGAGCCGGGGAGGTGCGTCGCCGTGCCTACGAGGAGTACCCGGGCCCGCCCGAGACCCGATCTTGAGCCGCCGCCGTCAGGAAGGTCCTGTGCCATCGCCGGGCCCCAGGCCGCGGCCGGTGGCCGGCACTTCGGCGTCTTCCCCGTTCAGCCATTTGGCCAGCTCGGCAGTGATCTCACGAACCTTCGCACCGTCGATCGCCCGGACCGTCTCCGCCTGGAAGCGCAGCTCTGCGTTGTCAGGTCTCTTCAGCGTGATGGACACCGATCGTTTGCGGTTACGGATCCATGTCACGAGCACGGCGGCAGCGGCGGTGACGAGCCCTCCCGGCGCCAGCGCGATGATCAGTGCATCGGCGATGTCGCCGAGGGCGTCCGCCGGAGGGCCCGAGATCCGGTCCTGCGCGATGCCCGCCAACTCGACGTCGTCGGAGAACTCCTTACGCAGCGAGTACAGCTCGTCAGACCGTTCCTCGCCATCCACCACTACGAGAATGTCCAAGGGATCTCCTCTCGTGCCCCACTGGTTACTTAGGCACCCTAAATCAAGTTCCCCGAGTCCCCAAGAGCCAGCATGCATCTCCGACACGCTGTTCGACGGCACCGATATTGTGCATGACCGGACAAAGTGGGCCGCGCGGTGTGGCTGACGGACAGGAGTTGCACCCGGCCCATACGGGCCAGGAATGCCGGCGACGTCGATTTCTTTCGCAGCAGATAAACGCGAACCGCCCCTGAGTGCCGTGCAGCGAAAACCCTGTGCAGCCATTTTGTCGCGGTCCAAAGTCGTTCTCACGGTCGATGACGCATCGCGGCAGGACGTAGCACCACGGCGGCCCAGCCCAAGGAGGTCATGGCGTCAATATGACATAGATCACAGACGACAACACATTGGCCCGCCGAGCGCCTGCCGCACATGTTGATCAGCTCAAATGTCGACCCTTCCCGTACACCCGGGACTGTCGATCCTGAAATGGCGCCAACTTTACGGGTTGACCGCTTCTACGAAACTCTTCAACATCACCTGTGAACCTTATATTCACCTTATGACGTGCCGGCCCGTCCATTGGAACGGGCCTGCGTCAGCATGCCTGAAAGGTGTAAGGATGCAGGGTTGGCGTTCTTGGAAACGGGCGACCGTCGCGTTACTGGTTGCCCTGACCATGGTGGCCTTCGATGTCAGAGTGCCGCTCGTGTTCGGCCAGGAGGCATCGGCGGCTGTGTCGGGCCCCGAAGCTGAACCGTCGGTCAAGGGGCACCCGGTGCCGGTCCCGAAGACGGCCAAAGGCGCGGAGGAGAAGCAGCCGCGAGTCAAACGATCCGATCCCGTCTGGCCACGCCCCGGCCGCGGCGAGGCAGTGCTCACCGGCAAGGCGGTCCAGGTCGGGGCGCTGCCGATCGCCGTGGCCGAGACGAAGAAGACGACCTCGGGCAAGGTGCGCGTCGAGACGCTGCCCGCCGACACCGTCAGCCGGCTCGGCGGCGTCGGCATCGCCGCCCGGGTGACCCGCGTCGAGGGAGCGGGGACCGTACGGGCGGAATTCTCCTACGCGGGTTTCCGCGACGCCTTCGGCGGCAGCTTCGACACCAGGCTCGGCCTGCTCAGGCTGCCGGCGTGCGCGGTGACCGTCCCGCGTCCCCGCGACTGCGTCGTGCGCCCACAGCCAGTGGCGGCGCACAACGACCTCGCCGCCGGCAAGCTGATCGCCGATGTCCAGGCCGATCCGGTCACCGGGGCGAGCCTTCCCGTAACCGTGGCGCCGAGCAGCCGTCCCAAGGCAGCCGAGCTGGCCGGGAAGGCGTTCCAGACCGGCTCCGTGTACGTGCTGGCCGCCGGGGTCGCAGGCACGGACGGCAACTTCGGCGCAACCGACCTCAAGCCGTCGGGCAGCTGGCAGGCCGGCACCTCCGGCGGCGGCTTCGACTACAGCCTGCCATTGCCCGAAGCCCCCTCCCCTGCGGGCAACGGCCCTGAGCTGTCCCTCCGCTACGACTCCTCCTCGGTGGACGGGCAGGGCCGCTGGACCAACAACCAGTCAGGTACGGTCGGCGCGGGCTGGGACCTGAACGCCGGATTCATCGAGCGCAAGTACCGCCGCTGCTACGTCGACAACTTCTACCATCCGGAAACGGCCGAGCTGATCTGGACCGCCGACGAGATGGGCGTGGGCGGCAGGGCGGTGTGCTGGGAATCGCCCGACGCCAACGACAACGACCCCACGACCAACGACATGAGCCAGTCCGAGCTGGTCATCAACGTCGGCGGGCGGTCCGCCGCCATCGTCAAGGACACCTCGGGCGGCTGGAAGACCGTCCCCGAGCTGGGGTTCAAGATCGAGCAGCTGGCCGGCGGCGCGGACAGCCAGCCGTACTGGCAGGTCACGGGTCAGGACGGCACGGTCTCCAGGTTCGGCTACCGCAAGGACGCCCAATGGCAGCTCCCGTACGTGGGCAACGACGTCGGCGAGCCCTGCTACGACCGGTACTACAACGACGCCATCCCGCCGACCTGCACCGGTGTGTGGCGCTGGAACCTCGACAGAGAGACTGACCGCAACGAGAACGTGCTCGACTACTCCTACACCCGCGAGACCAACTACTTCTGCCTGCCCTCCTGCGCTCACGAGCTGTACCGGGTGCTGCCGTACGACAACGGCGGCGTGCTGGCCAAGGTCGAGTGGGGCCACAACTCCCAACTGGCCGGTACGACGCCGACCTCCCGGACGGTCTTCACCACCGCGGCGAGAGACGGCGGCGACGTGCCGACCGACCTGCAGTGCGCCGCTCAGACGCCCTGCGACAACGATGCGATCGCCTTCTTCTCCACCCGCAAGCTCACCTCCGTGACGGCCGAGTCGGCCAACCCCGCGACCGGCGGATGGGATCCGGTCGAACGGCTGGACCTGCGCCAGACCTGGATCTACACGAGGACGGACTTCGGCCCGCCGCGCGATCCGGTCATGTGGCTGGACACCGCGCAGCAGACCGGGCTGGCCACGAGCCCCACGATCACGCTGCCGCCGGTGGACTTCGACGCCGCCATGCTGGCCGGCCGCATGGATTACGACGACATGTCGGACTGGACCGACCTGCTGTCATGGCGGATGGTCCCCCACGTGAGCGGCATCGCCAACGGCATGGGCGGGCGCATCGAGGTCACGTACGGCCAGGCCGACCCCTGCTCCGGCGGGAAGGGCCGGGACGGCACCGACTACTTCGCCGACAAGACGGGCGACTGCTTCCAGGTCGACTACAGCATCGAGGGCAACGAGAGCTGGGCCCGCTTCTACAAGCACCTGGCCACGAAGGTCGTCGAGCGTGACCTGGTCGGCGGCTCACCCGACATCACCCACGCCTACGAGTACCTGGGCGGCCCGGGCTGGGTGGGCCCCACCGAGTACGCGGAGCCGGGGCTCAAGCCGGCCTCCTCCGACTGGCGCGGATACGGCCAGGTACGCACGATCACCGGATCAGGCTCTGACCCCGACGGTTACACGGTCACGTCCGAGACGTTCCTGCGAGGCATGGGCACGCTGGTCCCCGACTTCGACGGCGGGACCATCCTGGACGCCTGGCCGCTGATGGGGCAGACGCTCCAGCGGCAGACCTGGAAGATGACCGCGACCAGCCCGCGGGCCTACGCCGAGGTCGAATCGACACGCTGGGAGTATCTGCTCAAGGCCAACGGTGACGTCCCGGGCGCGCTGGACCCGTACTTCGTCCTGCGGGTGCGCGAGCGCACCAGGGAGAAGGCGGCCGACGGAAGCTGGCGCTACAGCGACAACAAGACACTGCACAACGCCGACGGTCTGCCCATAAAGATCAATTCGTACGGGCAGGACGGGGTGTCCACCGACAACTCGTGCACATCCATCTCGTACGCGCGCAACACCGACGGCGGCCAGTGGTTGATCGGGTTCCCGTCGGTCGTCGAGAAGCGCACGGGCGATGACTGCGCCGCGGGCACCCTCGTCGGGAAGACCGTCACCCTGTACGACAACGGCACCGACCCGGCGACGAACAAGCCCAGCGACGGCAACGCCACCGAGACCCGTGCCTACGCCGACACGAACACGGTCTCGACGGGCAAGGCGTCCTTCGACGACTACGGCAGGCAGACCGAGGTGGTCGACCCGCTGGGCAAGCACACCACCACCGCCTACAACCCCACGACAGGCTGGCCCTCGAACGGCGTCGTCACCACGAACCCGCTCAACCAGCAGGTCATGGCCACGACATCACGCCTGCACGGCGAGATCGTGTCGATCGTCGACGCCAACGGCAAGAAGTCCGAGCTCGACTACGACGCCCTCGGCCGCGCCGTCGCGATGTGGGCCCCCGGCCAGCCGCGCTCGGGAGGGACTCCGACGGCGACCGCGGCCTACGACATCCCCTCCAGCGGCGGGCTGAGCCAGCCGACCGCACCGATCAGGACCACGCTCAAGCGGCTGCTCACGGGTACGGGCTCGTCCGCGCAGATGGTGAGCACGTACAGCTACGAGGACGGGCTCGGGCGCACCCGGGAGGCACAGGCCACCTCACCCTCCGGCGGCCGGGCCGTGGTCGTCACCACCTACGACGCCAGGGGCCTGCCGCTGGCCAAGACCGAGCCGGTGCACAACGCCGCCGCGCCCGGCTCCGGCCTGCTCAACCCCACCCTGACAAACGCGGCACAGTGGGCCAAGACCCTCTACGACGGGCTTGAGCGCCCGGTCGCGATCATCTCCTACCACCTCGCCCAGGAGTTACGCCGTACCACCACCGTCTATCCCGGTGCGGACAGGACCGAAACGGTCCCCCCGGTCGGCGGCAAGACCGTCACCGTCACCGACGTCTTCGACCGGACCACGAAGATCGAGGAGTGGAAGGACGGCTCCTCCCACCAGGACACCGTCTACACCTACGACGTCAGCGACAACCTGCTGACGATGACGGACGCCAAGGGGAGCGTCCGCACGTTCACCTACGACTGGCTCAAGCGGCAGACCGTCGCCGCCGACCCGGACGCAGGGACGACGACCACCGGGTACGACCTGGCGGGCAGGGTCGCGTGGAAGACCGACGCGACGGGCCAGAAGATCTCCATCGGCTACGACGACCTGGGCCGGGTCACCACCCAGTGGAGCGGCGAGGCGGGTACGGGCACCAAGCTCGCCGAGTGGAGTTACGACTCCGTCGCCAAGGGCCAACCCGCCTCCTCCACCCGCTATGTCGGCGGCCAGCCCTACACCCAGAGTGTCACCGCCTACGACGACAACTACCGCCCCACCGGCAACAAGATCAGTATCCCCACGGTCGAGGGCGCCCTCGCCGGAGACTACGTGTTCACCTCGGCCTACGACGCGGCCGGGAACCTGCGACGGCAGGGCATGCCGGCCGCGGGCGGACTTCCGGCGGAGACTCTCGACTACACGTACACCGACTACGGTCTGACCAAGGGTCTCAGCTCCGACCTCGGCGGGTTCACCTACGTCAAGGACACCCTCTACTCGGCGACCGGGAAGCTCGCCGAGCGTCAGTTCGGCACGACCGGCAAGATCAAGCGCACGATCGAGCACGACGCCACAACCGGGTGGCTCAGCCGGGTGACCACCACGGCCAAGGCCGACACGGCAACGCCCGAGACCGTTCAGGACGACAGGTTCGGCTACAACATCGCCGGCCAGCTCAACCGCATCCAGGATGTCCTGCAGGGCCAGTCGGAGTGCTTCGCCTACGACGGACTGCTCCGTCTGTCGGCCGCCTTCACCACGACCGCGACCGACTGCGGCGGCGGGGGCGACGGCCTCGGGCCTGACCCGTACAACCAGAGCTACACCTACGACGCCGCGGGCAACCTCACCACGCTGACCAGCAACGGGCAGGCGGCCACCTACACCTACCCGGCCGCGGGCGCCGGTGCGACGCGGCCGAACGCGGTCACCTCCATCAGCCGCCCGAGCGGCACTGACACCTACGTCTACGACGCCGCCGGCCGGCTGTCCTCCAGGACGGTGGGCGGCAAGCAGGGCACGTTCGACTGGGACGAGCTCGGCCAGCTGTCCAAGGTGACCATCGACGGCCAGCAGACCTCGATGGTCTACGACGCCGACGGTGAGCGGCTGATCCGGCACGATCCAGGCGCCGCCACGCTCTACCTCGGTGTCATGGAGCTCAAGCTGTCGGGCGGCCAGGTGACCGGCACGCGGTACTACGCCACCGCCGACGGCACGACGGTCGCACTGCGTACGGGCAGCACGGTCACCTGGCTGATGGCGGGGCTGAACAACAGTCAGCAACTTGCCGTCGGCGACGCCGACGGTGCCGTCGTACGCCAGCGCTACCTGCCCTTCGGCGGTCGGCGCGGTGGTGACGCCCTGCCCTTCACCGACCGCGGCTTCCTCGGCAAGACCGAGGACGCCACCGGGCTGGTCTATCTGTCGGCCCGCTACTACGACCCCGGCATCGCCAAGTTCGTCAGCACCGACCCGGTGCTGAGCCTGCAAGCGCCGGACTGGGCGAACCCCTACAGCTACGCCGCCAACAACCCCATCACGCTGTCCGACCCCGACGGGCTCAAGCCGCGGCGCGCCGCGAAGACGGCGGACGGCGACAAGCCGTGGAAGTACAACGCCTCAAGGCACAACCGCGCGGTCGACGTGGCGGCTCTGCTGATCAAGTGGATGGCGCTGCTCGGCTACCCGTCCGGGAAGATCGTGCTGGAGTACCACATTCCCGGCGCCAAGAAGCTCGGCACCAACGGCAAGGCCGACATCGCCCTGATCACGGAGGACGCGATCTACCTGTGGGAGGTGAAGCGCACCACGGTCGCCGCCCAGGGCAAGGACGAACTCGCGATCTACATCAAGGCGCTCAAGGCGCTGCCGAAGCAGACCGGCGGACGCAGTGTCCTCCCCGGCTTCGACCTTCTGCTCCCCGTGCCCAACTACGTCAAGGAGACCAACGAGATCGTCATCGCCTACTCCAACGCCGCCAAGTGGGGCAAGAACTCGGGAGTGATCGAATACTGGGTGACCAAGAGCCGGGGACCGCAGCAGGTGCCCGTGGTCTCGCCCAAAACCCAGCCGCAGCCCTTGCCGTTCCCGACGCCGCATTTGATGCCGCACGTCGGGGATCCTGGCTACACGCTCGAGGATCTGCGTCGTAACGCGGAGAACAGGCCCAAGGGCCTGCCTGCCCTGCCGCCGCAGTTGCAGGGCACGCTCACCGGGGCGGCCATCCTCGGAGGCATCGCCCTGTCCATCCTGAGCTTCGGCCTCTACCAGCCGCCGGGACTCGCTTACTGAGATGACGCGGCCCGCCGGAACCTCCGGCGGGCCGCTAGGCTGGTCGGCCCGAAGGAGGGACAGTGACGCTCGGTTCCAACAGGTTGTCGGCCGAACTCGTCGTCCGCGCGAAGTCGGACGACCGCCGCGCCGACCTGACATCGGACTGGTTGTCGGGCGCGCTGGCCGATTTCGCCCCGGACCTGGCGTCGCTGCTGGCCCGCGCCCCCCGGATGAACCCCGCCGCCCTCGACGACGGGACGGGCCGCACCCCCTCCGGGGAGCCGGGCGGCTTGTGGGCGCAGTTCCGCGTCAAACCCGCGCTCTCCCGCCCGTTCTCCAAGACCATGCCGTACTCCGAGGCGAGCCTGCGCGCGGTCGCCCGTGCGGTCCGACGACGCCCCCAGATGGTCGAGTACATCGTCACCCCACTCGACGAGCGGGGGTTCCCCGGGAACGGCACCGTGTGGATCAACGTGTCCGCTCCTGCCGGGGAAGCAGAGCCGTGGCTCAAACTCAGGGTGGAACAGGTGCCGCGTTCCGGTGACCGGCATCCGCCCGAGGCCCAGCAGAGCTGGGCGGAGGCGCTGAAGCGGCGGGCCGCCGTCACCGGGGCCTGCTTCGGCCATGTCACCGACGACTGCCTCACCGACGAGACCCCCTTGGAGACCGCGCTCGGCGCCCTGGACGCCGTCACCGTCCCGCGCTGCGAGCTCGAACTGCGCGGTTACTCCTGGGTCACCGTGTGCGCGGGCACGCTGGCAGCGCGGCTGGGCGGACCGACGGCGCTGGCAGCGACGGGCGCCTTCGACGAAGTCGACGAGTTGCCTGACGGATCAGTGTTCCTGCGGGCCACCCCGACACTGGACGACTATGACGAGACCGCGATCGAGCGGGTGTTCACCGTGCTCCAGCCCGTCCTCATCAAGGGGAAGATGCGGCGTGTGTTCGGGATGGAGCATCTCAGGCTGCACTTCCCCACCGGCTGAGAGTGCCATCGCACCCCCTTGAGAGGTGGCAGAGTCGTTCGCCCGCTGGTGGAGGGAGGCGGCTGTTCGCGTCCAGTACCAGCCGATCGGCCAGTGGCTCCCTGAGCCGGACGGTGCCCTCGCCCGGCTGCTGCGGACGCCGTACTCGTAGGTCACCCGCAGCGTGCGCTCGTCGAGCGTCTCGAAGCCGCTGATGTCGGCCGGCGGGGAATGCCGGGTGTCGGTGGCGGAGGGCGTGTTTGCGATCGGGCGTGCTGGTGGCCGCGCGGCCCCGCAGGTCCGTACGGCTCGAAAATCGTTTGCCTGGTACGGCGGGGCTCCGCGAATGTGG
The DNA here is from genome assembly GCF_003947315.1 of Nonomuraea sp. WAC 01424. Lineage (NCBI taxonomy): Bacteria > Bacillati > Actinomycetota > Actinomycetes > Streptosporangiales > Streptosporangiaceae > Nonomuraea > Nonomuraea sp. WAC 01424. Next base: position 130,106 of record NZ_QHHZ01000026.1, on the reverse strand, counting down.
TGTCCATGAGGCTCTGACGGACAGCACCCCCGCCACTTCGAGATGTCACGGCGCCGGCTCGCGCCGTCATCCCGCATGCCCATAACCCCCTTTTCAGCGAAGAGAGCGTCTTTGTCTCAGCGTCACTCCCCCCAGGAGCTCCCGCCGCCGTCCACGCCGGCGGAGAAGGCGGCCACCGTCACCGTGTTCGCCTCCCCTACGAGCTGGATCGAGTCCGATGCCGTCGCGCAGTGCCATCAGGTGGCCGCCCTCGACGGCATGACGCACGTCGCCGCCATGCCGGACCTGCACCCCGGCAAGGGCGCGCCCATCGGCGCCGCCATGACGTCGACCGTCCTGTATCCGTTCCTGGTGGGCTCCGACATCGGTTGCGGGATCGCCGTGTTCCCCGTCAGGCTCAAGCGCGCCGTACCCGAGAAGCTCGCCGCCCGCTTTCCCGATCTCGATCGCGCGCTGGATCCTGAACGAGATGCCGACGATCCCGCCTGGACCGTCATGAAGGGTGACATCCCCGCGGGTCACGTCGAGGGCCTCGGGACGGTCGGCCGGGGCAACCACTTCGTCGAGCTGGCCCGGATCGGGACCGTCCTCGACCCGGACCACGCCGCCCGCCTCGGTCTCGACGCCGGCGACCTGGTGCTCATCGTCCACAGCGGTTCCCGGGGGCTGGGCGAACGGATCCTGCGTGAGCACACCGCGGTCCACGGCGCGGGTCCCGCCCCTGATCCTGGCGCGTACCTGGCGATGCATGACGAGGCCGTACGGTGGGGGTCGCTCAACCGGCGGCTGCTGGCCGCCCGGGTCGCCCACGCGCTGGGGTTCGAGCCCGCCGAGCCGATCCTCGACCAGTGCCACAACCTGGTCGAGCGCCGCGACGGGGTCTACCTGCACCGCAAGGGGGCGGCGCCGGGTGACGGCCGCGATGTGCTCATCGCCGGTACCCGCGGCACCCCGTCCTACCTCGTGGCCGCCCACGCCGGGCCGGACGCCGGCCACTCCGTGGCGCACGGCGCGGGCCGCAAGATGTCGCGCGCGGACGCCCTGCGCCGCGGGCGGGCCAAGCACACGGTCGAGGAGTTGCGCCGTACGCCGGTGGGGTCGCTGGTGGTGTGCGGCGACCGCCAGCTTCTCTTCGAGGAGGCGCCGACGGCGTACAAGCGCATCGAGCAAGTGATCGCCGACCTCGTCGACCACGGCCTGGCCACGCCCGTGGCCACCACGATCCCCCTGGTCACCTACAAGACACCCGACCTCGGGCCGGCGTCCGAGAGGAACCGGCGGCGCGGGCGAGGCCGGTCATGAGCGTCCACCTGCTCCTGTCGGCCGGGCGCGGGCCGCAGGAGTGCGCCTGGGCGCTGGCCCAGTTGCTGCGCCGCCTGGAAGGCGACGCCACCAGGCAGGACCTGGAAACCCATCGGGACCACACCGTTCCCGGTGACCGGCCCGGCACCTACCGGTCGGCCCTCGTACGGATCGAAGGGGACGACGCCGAGGCGTTCGCCGCCTCGTGGACCGGGACCCTGTGCTGGCAGGCCCCCAGCCCCTACCGGACCGGGACCGGCCGGAAGAACTGGTACGTCATCGCCCAACCGTGCCAGGTCGACATCCCGCGTACGACGTTCACCGAAGCGGACGTCGACATCGTCGCCTGCCGCACCGGCGGCCCCGGCGGCCAACACCGCAACAAGGCCAGCACAGCCGTACGGGCGACCCACCGGCCCACGGGGTTCGTCGTCGTGGTCGACACCGAACGGCAGTTCACCCTCAACCGCCGCATCGCCATCCGTCTGCTGCGCGAACGCATCGAACACGGCGACCAGGTGATAGAACGCGCCGTCACGACCGCCCGCTGGCGTATCCACGACGAACTCGTACGCGGCGACCCCACCCGAATCGAACGCCCCGAACCATCAGATCAGGACCCGGCCCCGCAGAAGCAGACACGTCAGCGACGGCGGTCGACCTCACCGACATTCACTGACGACTCGCCCTGAGGTCGCGCGCCCATACTGGCATGGGCCTTGAAAAGCCCTTCGGGTATTCCGTGGCAGTTCGTAGATGACAGAGCAGAAGTCCGCCACCAAGGTGATTTCAGGATCGCCTGCGGCTAGCCGCAGGCCGTGGCCCCCTGCCCCCGGAATCAGTGTGAACGAGGCTCCGTACGGTCGAGCCTTCGGGTGCGGGTGCGAGGACGGTTTGCAGATGACCCCCGCTGACGGGCTCCGTCTGAAGCGCCTCCCTGGCGCGGGGCCGTTACGGTGTCGCGATGGGTCCTGAGCCTCGGCGCATAGTGGGCCCCGCGTTGTGAGTGTGTGCGCGGGGCCCGGTTGGGGTTACACGGTGGTGGCCAGCCAGCCGATGGTTTCGCGGGTGTGGTGGCCGTCGCTCTTGACGGCTCCGGCGAGGATCTCGTTGATGCGGATTCGGAAGCCGTGCGGGGTCACGTCCGCGATGCGGAGGCCGGGGGTCTCCGGGCCGTTGAAGGTCTGTACGAAGGGGAGGACCACCACGCGCGACCCGGCGGGGAACGGCGTGGGGAAGGTCACCTGGGTGAAGGTGGAGGTGTCGCCGCCGGTGGTGGCCACCGGGTTGGTGGAGTCCAGGTCGAGGACGCCAGTCTGGATCATGCTCATGCGGGGGCTCCTTCTCCTTCTGTCGCGTTCTTGGGTCCGGCCGCACTCGTTGATCCACTTCGTACGGCCGGTCCGACCATCGACACATAACGTAGTCATAGATGCGCATAGAGTGACATGACCATAGAGTGATGCTCGCGTGACTCTGTGGCATCTCGGCCTAGGGGCGGCCCAGGGTGCCTCGGTGCCGGGCGAGGTTCTCGAGGCGGTTGAACAGGAGCACCCCCGCCACCGTGATGAGCAGCGGCTGGGCCAGCAGCCAGCCGAGTCCCCAGCCGGTTGGGAGGGTGGCCAGGGAATGTCCGCCGAGCAGGATGTCGCGCATCGCCTCGATGCCGGGCGCGATGGGGACGACCAGGCGGCTCAGGTCGGCGATCGGGACGGGCATGGCGGCCAGGGGCACCAGGGTGCCGCCGGCGATGGCGTAGACGGCCACGGACAGCTGGGTGATGATCTCGATGCGTTTGAACACCAAGGTCAGGCCGCACAGGATGAGGGCGAGCCCGCAGGTGCCCAGCACGATGGAGGCCAGCGGCACGATCACCTGCGCGTCGACGGGCAGGCGCCCGCCTTGGAGGGTGATCGCGGTGGCGCCGGTGGCCAGGACGGCCAGCGCGGCGGGTACGGCCGCGATCACGGCGGCGACCTGACGTCCGAGGATGCTCGCGGCCGAGGGAAGCGGGGTCAGGTAGGTCTGTTCCAGCACGCCGGACTGGATGTCGCCCAGGTAGCCCCAGAACACCCGGTTGACCTGCTCGTGGATGAACGTCAGCGCCACCATGCCGAGCAGCACCGGCAGCAGCAGGTCCGCACGGAGCTGGCCGCGTCCCATGAACAGCACGATGAGCAGGTAGAACAGCGGGGACGTGATCATCTCCAGCAGGACTTCGCGCCATCCGGCGAGCAAAGTGAGCAGGCCCTTGCCGACTTCGGCGGCGAATCCGCGGACGAAGGTCATGACGACTCCAGGGCACGTCGGTGGTTGCGTACGAACAGCAGGCCCGCGACGGCGACGAGGGCGAGGGTGTGGGCGAGCAGCCAGGGCAGCGAGCCGCCGGTCCAGACCCCGGCCACGCCACGGCCCTCGAACAGCGTCTCGGCGAGCACCTCGATGCCCAGCGTCGTGGGCAGGACTCTGGCCGCCGCGGCCAGCCAGTCCGGATACAGGTCCAGCGGCAGGAACGAGCCGTTGAGTAGCAGCACCAGCGAGGTGAACAACGACTGCAGGGCGCCGATCATCGGGTTGACGAGGGCGAGGGAGGCCATCAGGAGGGTGAAGGCGAGTACGTTGATCAGCAGGAGCATGGCGGGCAGGAGTGCCGCCCAGTGGAAGGGGATCACGATCCGGGCCGCCAGCATCGGTACGAGAGCCGCGACGGCGGCGACGCCCAGCCCGAACACCGACGCGGTGATCAGCCGGCCGAGCATGGGCAGCCACGGCGGCGCCGGGCTCATCTGGGAGTGGGCGAAGGTGCCGGCGCGCTTCTCCTCGACGAGGTCGGCCACCATCACCAGGCCCGCGTACTGCAGGAACCAGTAGCCGCCGATCGCGACCAGGGTCGGCGGCAGCAGGTCCTGGCGCAGCTCGCCCTGGCCGAGGACGAACTGCAGGCCGAGGTACATCATGGTGCTGATCAGCAGCGTGATGACGTGGCCGACCGGGTGGGCGAGCTGGACGCGCAGGCCCTTGCCGATCTCCGCCCGCAGGACCTCACGCATGGGACGGCTCGCTCACCAGGGCGAGGAACACGTCCTCCAGATCGGGCTGCACCTGCGTCAGCGACTCCAGGACGACGCCTTGGGCACGCAGCCGTTCGACCACGTCGTACACCTCGCCCGGATCGTTCACCCGTACGTCGATCGTGGTGACGCCTTCGTGGGTGACGGCGTCGAGGCCGGGTGGGGGCGTGCCCTCGATGCGGATCTCGTACCTGTCGCGTTCGCGGAAGCGGGCCAGCAGCTCGTGCGTGGGCAGGTCGGCCACGAGCCGCCCGCCGCGCATGACGGCCACCCGGTCGCACAACTCCTGGGCCACGTCGAGCTGGTGCGTGGTGAGCAGGACGGTGGTGCCGAGCTCGCGGGCCAGCTCGGTGATCCAGTCCTTGACTGTACGGGTGGCCTCGACGTCCAGGCCGAGCGTCGGCTCGTCCAGCAGGACGATCGGCGGGTCGGCGATCAGGGCGACGGCGATCGCGACCTTCTGCTGCATGCCCCGGGAGAAGCCGCCGACCTTGTCGTGGCGCCGTTCCCACAGGCCCAGATCGGTCAGGAGGTCTTGGGCGCGCTCGGCGACCCGGGCCTTGCGCAGGCCCTTGAGCCGGCCGAAGTACATCAGGTTCTGCCAGGCCGACAGGCTCCAGTAGACGTTGCGGGAGCCTTCCAGCACGGCGCCGAACTGCGCCATCGCAGACGATCGCTGCCTGGCCACGTCGAAGCCGCCCAGCCGGACCCGGCCGGAGGTGGGGGTCAGCAGTCCGGCCAGCATCTTGATGGTCGTGGTCTTGCCGGCGCCGTTGGGCCCCAGAAAGCCGAAGACCGAGCCGGCGGGGACGTGCAGGGACACCTCGTCGACCGCCGGGGGTCGGGCGGTGCCGTACACCTTGGTCAGCGCTTCGATTTCGATCATGTCGTCTCCTCGGTTCGGGGGGACCCCGGCCCACGGTTTCGGGGCCGGGGCCGGGTCGAGGCAGGCCGTCAGAGCTCGGCCAGGATCTCGATGTCCTCGGCCGTGACGTCGCGGGCGACCTCGAACGCCGCGACGGCCGCGGGGGCGCCGGGCGCGGCCTGGCGGGCCGCCCGCAGGTCGTCGGCCGAGTTCCAGCGCCAGACGCCGACCCACGTCTCGTCGTCCAGCCGGCCGAGGCGTGCCTCGGTGAGACCGGACCGGGTTTCTCTGATGGCGGCGACGAGGGCGGCGTGCCGGGCCTGGACCTGCTCGCCGTCCGCGGGATCGGCGTGGAAGCGGGTGACGCTGATGACCGTCATGACTGGATCCGTTCTCTAGAGTTGACTTCTAGCGACTGAATCTAGAGATAGACTCTAGCCATGAGCGATGTCAAGCGGACGAACAAGCGGGCCCAGAAGGCGAAGGAGACCCGCCGGCGCATCCTCCAGGCGGCGCTGGAGCTGTTCGTCCAGGACGGATACGGCGCGACGAACCTCCAGGACGTCGCCGAGAAGGCCGAGGTCGCGGTGCAGACGATCTATTTCGTCTTCGGCAACAAACGCGCCCTGCTCAAGGAACTGGTCGACGTCACGATCGCGGGCGACGACGAACCGGTCGCCACGATGGACCGGCCCTGGTACGCGGCGGCACTGGCCGCCGGCACCGCCCAGGACATGTTGCGCGCCTACGTCGCCGGCACGACCGCGGTGCTGGAGCGCGTCGCGCCGATCGGCAAGGTCCTGGAGGCGGCGGTCGCGAGCGACCCCGAGGTGGCCGCGTTGTGGCCGCAGGACGTCGATCCCCGCTATGTCGTCCAGCAGCACGCGGCCAAGGCCCTGATCTGCAAGCCCGGGGCACGGGCCGAGGTGTCCGCCGAGGAGGCCGCCGATCTGCTGTACGGCCTGCTCAGCCCCGAGTTGTACCTGCTGTTCGTGCATACGCGCGGCTGGCCGGGCGAGCGCTGGGAACGATGGGCGTTCCAGACCCTGCACGCGCAGCTCTGCTCCGACCAGGAGGGCGGGGGCGGCCGATCCACCTCTTAGACAGTGTGGGCGACCGGCTCCCCCACGACTTCCGCCCGGCGGGCGGCGGCCCGGGTGACGAGCCGCGTCCCGGTCCAGCGCGCCATGGCGCCACGCCGTTCCACTTCCAGGACGAGGAGGAGGGCGAGGACGGGCACCACCCCGCCGACGACGGAACCCGCGACGATGGCCAGGTACGGCGCCGCCGAGCGGATCAGTCGCGCGAGCACAGGCGCGGGCCGCCCGGTCACCGCGTGACAGACCGCCACATGTACGGCCGCGCGGCCCGGTGTGGCGCCGTCCCCGCGCAACACCGGGAAGAGCACGAAGAGGACCAACCCGGTCATCGCGTACGACAGGCCGGGCAGGACGTCCCTCAGGAGGGCGTCGTCCGGCATGGGTCCCCCCGTGACGAGCCGGTGGGCCTGGACGAACAGCAGCCCGAACACCGGCGAGGCGAAGAACCACACCACGCCGTCGAGCAGCATGGCGAGCGCCAGCCGGGCGGCGGTGGGCGGGGCGAGGTCCTGGCGGGGCTTCGGCCACGGTCCCGGCAGCAGCCGCGCGGCCGGGCCGGCCAGCGCCCAGCCGAGTCCGGCGCCGGCCGTGTTGATGATCAGGTCGTCCAGGTCGAACAGCCTGTACGCGCAGGGGTAGAGGCCCCACAGGCCGGTGAGCTGGGTCAGTTCGATCGCCAGGGAACCGGCGAAGGAGATCGCCAGGGTTCGGGCCACGCCTAGCCGCTGCCGGTAACGCAGGAAGAAGCCGAGCGGTACGAACAGGGCGACGTTGAACACGATCTGCAACACCGACCTGCTGTACAGGGCGGCGGGCAGGCCGCGTCCCGCGTTCTCCCTGAGCACGTCCTGGATGCTCGACAGGGGTTGCCAGCGCGGCGCGGCGAGGCTCTGCCTGGTCGCGCAGAAGTCCGGGGTCACCTCGGGGAGCGGGAAGAGGGTGAAGGCCACCACGCCGCAGGCGTACAGGACCAGCGCCGCCGTGACGAAACCCGACCAGCGCCCGATGTGCCCGAAGCGGCCGTACTGACGGGAGACGAAGGGCAGCAACAGCAGCGCGATGGCGAGCGGGGCGAGAAGCAGGGCGATTCTCGCCTGGGTCAGGTAGATCTCCACAAGCGGCGAAGTCTACCTAAAGAGGACATATCGGCATATTTCGGGAAGGAGGGCTCGTCGGTGAGGTGCTCGCCGGGCGATCACTCGACGGGGTGGGCCGCGTCCAGCAGGCGGCGCAGGCGCAGGCTGTCGGGGGCCACAGCGGTGATCAGGACGGCGGGCCCGGCCAGCGGGGTCAACACGGCCAGGCCCTCCGCCGGGTCACCCCCGAACAACCGAGCCTGAAGCGGGGGCTGGGGTGAGAGGGCGGGGGGGTGGTGGGTGAGGGTTGGGTCGACTATGAGGAGTTGGCCGGTGGCGCGGTGGTCGGCCAGGATCGCCGGGCCGTCCCAGCCGGGTGCGTCCGGGCCGTAGGCGGTCTGCTGGTCCAGCAGGAGGCGTCCGTCGCGACGGACGATGAGGCGGGTGGCCAGCCGCCCCGGCGGTTCGCCCGTACGGCCGAGGATCTGTTCCTCGCGCAGGACGAGGCGCGCGGTGGCGGCCAGGTCGACGGTGAAGGTCTGGCGCAGGTTGCTGCCGGCGGCGGAGATCAGCGGCTGGGGCAGCCAGTGCAGGCCGGCGCGGTCGCCCACGGTCAGGTGCACGTCGTAGGCGGCGGGCTCGGTGGTGGGGCCGCGCAGGGCGATCGTGACCGAGGCGGTGGTGACGTGCAGGTGGGCGTCGGGTTCGGCGGTGGCCTCGATACGCAGCCGGTCGCCGCCGAGGGGGGCGACCATGGCGCCGAGTACGCACACCCGCGCCTGGTCGCCGTACGAGCGGATGCGGCGCAGGTCGAACGGGCCGTCACCGGCCAGGACCGACAGTACGGTGCCGCCCCCGGCGCGGGTCGCCGTGACGCGAGCGGTGGCGCGTACGCCCGGCACGACCGGCGCACCCGGCACGCCCGGCACCACCTGGGGCGCGAGGGTCATGCGGGGCCCGGGACACGGGTGGCCAGGCGACGCAGGACCCAGTCCACCACGGGCCTGATGCCGTCCTCGGTCTTCAGGGCGGTGAAGGCGACGGGCAGCTCGCCGCGCTGGGCCTTGGCGTCGCGGGCCATGGCCTCCAGGTCGGCGCCGACGTACGGGGCGAGGTCGGTCTTGTTGATGACGAGCAGGTCGGACGTGGTCAGGCCCGGCCCGCCCTTCCGGGGGACGTCGTCCCCGCCGGCCACGTCGATGACGAAGACCTGCGCGTCGACCAGGCCCTTGGAGAAGGTCGCGGTGAGGTTGTCGCCGCCCGACTCGATGAGGATCAGGTCGAGCGGGCCGAGCAGTTCTTCCAGGTCTTCGACGGCCTGGAGGTTGGCCGAGATGTCGTCGCGGATGGCGGTGTGCGGGCAGGCGCCGGTCTGGACCGCCCTGATGCGTTCGGCGGGCAGTACGGCCTCGCGCAGCAGGAACTCGGCGTCCTCGCGCGTGTAGATGTCGTTGGTGACCACCGCGATGGACAGGTCCCGGCGCAGTGCGCGGCACAGGGCCGCGACGGTGGCGGTCTTGCCGGAGCCGACCGGGCCGCCCAGCCCGATGCGGAACGCGCCGTGGCGGCCACCGGGGTCATGGGCCTGGCCTGCGGAGACGTCGTGGTCGTGGTGGAGGTGCATGGTGCTCCCGTGGTCGGACGACAGGCGTACAGATGACGACAGGCGTTCGTACAGATGGGGACAGCTACGGGCAGATGGGGACGGCTGCGGGTCAGGAGGCGAACAGGCGGGCCGGGCGGGTCGCGTGCTGTTCGGCGGTGATGTCGAGCAGCGGCGCCGAGGCCGCAGGCAGCGCCGCGACGCCGTCGGCCTGGACGCGGCCCGCCGCCTCGGCGGCCCGCCGCGCGACGTGGTCGAGGTCGGCGGCCAGACGGGCCAGGACGGCGGTCGCGTCGAAGGGGTCCAGGCTCAGCAGGCGGACGGTCGCGGAGGCCGGACCGCTGACGCTCTCGTACGCCGCCACACAGGCGACGTCGTACGGGCTCAGACCCGCGGCACGGGCGGCCACGCCGAGCACCACGGGCTGATGGGCGCCACGCGGACGGGCCGTGGCCAGGTCGTCGAGCTCGGCGCAGGGCCAGACGGCGCGGGCGGCGCGCAGCAACTGCCGTCCGAGCGTACGCGCGACCTGCCGCAGCGCCGGGGAAGGCGTGCGGGCGTCGGCGGCCTCGTCCAGCAGCAGCGGGTCGCACCGGGCGGCGGCCGCGGCCGCGAGCGCCGCCGCGGTCAGGCCGCTGGTGTGCAGCCGGCCCCGGCAGAACCGCTCCAGACCGGCCGCGTCACGCACGCGCCCGGCCGCGACGGCCGCCTCGGCGCCGCCGGAATGAGCGTGCCCGCCGGCCGGGAACCGGCCGACGGCCAGGACGAGCAGCGTGGCACGGCTCATCGGCGTGCCCCACCTTCCTTGCGCGGTCGAGGTCGTGGAACGGCGGATCAGAACAGGAAGTAGAGCTGCGCCATCGGCAGTTCGGTGGGGGGTTCGGAGTAGTCGATGCGCCGGCCGTCGATCCGCACCTCGTAGCCGTCGGGGTCGACGTCGATGGCGGGGGTGGCGTCGTTCCGGAGCATGTCCTGCTTGAACACCCCGCGGGTGTCGCGGATGGGCGTGAACGATTTGTCCACCTCGATCCGGCCGGGCAGACCGGCCGCGATCGCGTGTTCGCTGACGAAGTTGACGGAGTTGGCGCCGGGGGCGCGGCCCGTCGAGCCCCACATCGGGCGCGGCAGGATCGGCTGCGGCGTGGTGATGGCGCCGTTGGCGTCGCCGACCTGCGCGTACGCGATCTGGCCGCCCTTGATCACCCGGTGCGGTTTCACGCCGAAGAACTTCGGCTCCCACAGCACGAGGTCGGCCAGCTTGCCCACTTCCACCGAACCGATCTCGTGGTCGATGCCGTGCGCGACGGCCGGGTTGATGGTGTATTTGGCGACGTAGCGGCGGGCGCGGTGGTTGTCGGTCTCGTCGGCGCCGCCCCGGTCGCCGGCCAGCGGTCCGCACCGGAGTTTCATCATGTGCGCGGTCTGCCAGGTCCTGATGATCATCTCGCCGATGCGGCCCATCGCCTGGGCGTCGGACGACATGATCGAGATGGCGCCCAGATCGTGCAGGAGGTCTTCGGCGGCCATCGTGGCGGGCCGGATCCGCGACTCGGCGAAGGCCCGGTCCTCGGGCACCTGCGGATTGAGGTGATGGGCGATCAGCACCATGTCGAGGTGCTCCGGGACCGTGTTGCGCGTGTAGGGGCGGGTGGGGTTGGTGGAGGCGGGCAGCACGTTGGGCAGGCTCGCCATTTTGATCATGTCGGGGGCGTGGCCGCCGCCGGCGCCCTCGATGTGGAAGACGTGGAGGGGTTCGTCGCCGATGGCCGCGATGGTGTCCTCGACGGTGCCGGCCTCGTTCAGGGTGTCGGCGTGCAGGGCCAGCTGTACGCCGGTCGTCCGGCACACCTCCAGGCAGTGGCGCAGGACCGCCGGGGTGGCACCCCAGTCCTCGTGGATCTTGAAGCCGAGGATGCCGGCCTTGACCTGGTTGTGGAGGGATTCGGTGGACATCGTGTTGCCCTTGCCGAGCAGCCCGATGTTGACCGGGAAGGCGTCCAGCGCCTTGAACATCCGGTCGAGGTGCCAGGCGCCGGGCGTGACGGTGGTGGCGGTGGTGCCGTCGGCGGGGCCGGTCCCGCCGCCGATCAGGGTGGTGACGCCGGAGGCGAGCGCCTCGTGGATCTGCTCGGGGCAGATGAAGTGCACGTGGGTGTCGACGCCGCCCGCGGTGAGGATCTTGCCGTTGCCCGAGATGACCTCGGTCTCGGGGCCGATCAGGAAGTCGGTCGCGACGGGATGGCCGTCGTGCAGCCGGTTCATGGTCTCGTCGTTGTAGGCCTTGCCGAGCGCGGCGATGCGGCCGTCGCGAATGGCGATGTCGGCCTTGACCACGCCCCAGTGGTCCAGGATGAGCGCGCCGGTGATGACGGTGTCGGGCGGTTTCGGTGCGCCGGGGGTCGCGCTGTCGCGTGGCGCGAGTGACTGACCCATCGATTCGCGGACCACCTTGCCGCCGCCGAAGAGGATCTCGTTGCCGCTGCGGCCGGGACCGCCGGCCCAGTCCTCGGTGATCTCGATCCACAGGTCGGTGTCGGCCAGGCGGACGCAGTCCCCCGTCGTCGGGCCGAACCGGTCGGCGTACTGTTCGCGCGTGAGGGACATCAGAGAGGGCCTCCGACCTTGCCGTTCAGGCCCGCGATGATGCGCCGGCCCTCGATGGGCACCAGTTCCACGTCCTGCGGCATGTTGGGGGCGAAGCGCACCGAGCCGCCGGCGGGGATGTTCAGGCGTTTGCCGTACGCGGCGTTGCGGTCGGGCTGGATGTCGAGGCGGGAGTTGGCCTCGTAGAAGTGATAGTGGGAGCCGACCTGGATGTGCCGGTCGTCGGTGTTGGTGACCCGTACGGTCGTGATCGGGCGGCCGTCGTTGAAGCTCACACTGCCCTGAGGGGAGAAGTCGATCGCGCCGGGCGGACCCTGCCTCCCCTTCGCGGCCATGCGGGGCAACGGCGTGGGCGCCAGAGGGATGGGCTCGCGGAGGGTGACCATTTTGGTGCCGTCGGGGAAGGTGGCCTCGATCTGGAGGTCGGCGATCATCTCCGCGACCCCCGGCATGACGTCGTGCGGCATGAGCACCGGCGGCTGCTGCGTCGCCATGAGGTCCGTCACGGTCCTGCCGGCGCGCGCCTCTTCGAGAACCCAGGAGGTCAGGATCGCGACCGCCTCCGGGTAGTTGAGCTTCACTCGCCCCTTACGCTTGAGGGCCACGTCCGCGGCCACGTGGATCATCAGCCGTTCTTGTTCGTGCGGGGTCAGGTGCACCCGGTCACCTCGGTTTCGCTACTGCCCCGGGGCCTGGCCGCCGGGGCCGATGGTGCGGAACGGGAGTCGTGGAGGGGTTCGGTGGCCACCGCCCGATTGCGTGCTGAGCGTAACTAATTAGATACTCTGTGCGATATGACCTGAAGGTGAAGGGTGCATCGCGCCACGGCTACACCGACGCCTCACCCGTCCCGCGTCAATCACTGACGCAGGTCACGTCGGCGGTGGGGAGGACGCCGGTGGCCAGGTAGGCGTTGACCTTGGCGTCCACGCAGGCGTTGCCGTGTTCGCCGTAGATCCCGTGGGCGGTGGCGCCGCGCAGGGTGAGCAGACGGGAGCCGGTCAGCGCCCGGTGCATGGCCTTGCCGCCCTCGTAGGTGGTGGCGGTGTCGCCGGTGGCGGACACGATCAGCGCGGGCGTGGGGTTGGCGACATGGGTGAGGGGCTCGCGCGGCTCGTTCGGCCAGAAGGCGCAGGGCCAGATGTTGTTCTTGAGAGGGCCGAAGAGCGGGTGGCGCGCACGGCTGCGCTGGACGTCGTTCCAGTAGGTGTCGGGGTCGCGCGGCGCGGCACGGTCGCCGCAGACGATCGCGGCGGTCGGCCCGGCGAACGGCGAACCGGCGCTGGTCAGGACGAACGCGAGGAATCCGGCGAGTTCGGCGCCGGGCTCGGCCGGGCGGCCGTGGGCGGCCTCGTTCAGGGTCCGGACCGTGGACGCGAACTCCGCGCGGGCCGCGGGACGGTCGTCGCCGGACCCGACGGACAGCAGGTACGGCACCGCCTGGTCGTCCACCTCGAACCGTCCGACGCGCAGCGGGCGCTCCTGCGCGGCGGCGACGATCGAGTCCACGGTGGCGAGCACACGGGCGGTGGTGGCGCCGAGGCCGTACGTGCCGTGACGTCCGGCGGCCCAGGCCGCCCAGCCGCGCAGCGCGCGTTCCGCCTCGTCCTCGGTGCCCCGCGTCGCCCTGGGGCCCCACTTGTCCGGGTCGCCCGCGCTGTCCAGCACCACCCGATCGGTACGGCCGGGGAACATCTGGGTGTAGACCGCGCCCAGATAGCCGCCGTAGGAGTAGCCGAGGAAGGAGATCCGGCGCTCCCCGAGGGCACGGCGGACGAGGTCGATGTCGCGGGCCGTGTCGCGCGTGTTGGCGTACGGCAACACGTCGGCGTGCCGCCGGGCGCAGCGCTCGGCCAGGTCACGCTGCACCGCCACCTGATGATCGAACCGGGCGCGGGTCGCCCCGGCCGAACGGACCCACAGGCCGACGGGCCAGCCGCAGTCGAGCGGCGTACTGCGTCCGACGAAGCGCGGGTCCAGGCCGATGAGGTCGTAACGGGTGGCGACGTCCTTCATCGCCGCGCGCGTCCGCAGGGGCATGCCCAGCGTGCTCTCGCCGGGCCCGCCGCTGTTGAGCACCATGGTGCCGATGCGATGGGCGCGGTCGGCGGCGGGGAGGCGGGACAGCGCGAGCGTGATCGTAGGGCCGCCGGGCCTGGAGTGATCGAGCGGGACGGCGAGCTCCGCGCACCGCGCGCCCGCCCGGTCGAGCTCACCGCCGATCGCGTCGTCGGCGCCCTGGGAACAGGGCTTCCAGTCGAGCGACGAGGACGGGCCGCCTCCCACTCCCACCGGGAGCGAGCCGCCGTCCGCCCTGGCCGGGGGTGCGAAGGCGACGGACAGGGCGATCAGGGCGAGGGCCGGGACCAGGCGTCCGCGGGCATACGTCGGTTTCATGGTCGGGGACGCTATTTCGCCCCGGACCTCCGGCACGATACAGCCGGCCGCAGGCACGCGGGTACAGCCCGCTGTAGTTTCCGGCCCGGACCGGCACCGGATAATGAACCCCGTACGGCGTCGTGAGGAGGTACGCATGCGTGACCGTGCGTTCTCCGGCTCGGTCTACCTGCTGGGCACGCTGGCCACCGCCGTGGTGACGGCGTTCGCGTTGCCGGTGCTGCTCGCGCCGCCGGTCGCCCAGGGCTGGGCGGCCTGGCACCGCCGGCGGGCCGGCCGGCTGCTCGGCGTCGCGGCCGAAGGCCGGCCGGGCGGGCGGCGGGACCTCGGCTGGGCGCTCGCACACGTCGCCGTCGGGTTCCCGCTCGGGCTGGCCGGCCTGCTCTGCCTGGGCAACATCGTGGTCGCCGCGGTGGCGATGACCTTGTGGTGGGCGTTTCCCGCCGACGCGCGTCCCACGCTGTTCTCGTTCCTCGACGTCCCCGTGGACGATTGGGTGACCGCGCTGGCCGGGGGTTCCGTCCAGATCGCCGTCCTCGGTGCGGTGGCCTGGTGGGTGCTCCCGATGCCGGCTCGCCTCCACGCGCGGTTGTGCCTGGCGGTGCTCACGCCGTCGGCCCGCGAGCGGCTCACCGAGCGGGTCGACGTACTGACCAGGAGCCGGGTCGGCGTGGTCGACGCCCATGGCGCGGAGCTCCGGCGGATCGAACGCGATCTGCACGACGGTACGCAGGCACGCCTGGTGACCATCGCCATGCACCTGGGCCTGGCCCGCGAGTCGCTCGCCGACGACCCGGACACGGTCGCGGCGCTGCTCGACCAGGCGCACGAGACGACCGAGGAGGCGATGGCCGAGCTACGTACGGTGCTCCAGACGATCTACCCGCCGATCCTCGCCGACCGCGGGCTCGACGGGGCGCTGACGACGCTGGCCGCCCGGTCGGGCGTGCCCGTTCGCATCGAGCTCGCCGAGCTGGGCGCGCTCCCGGCGACCGTGGAGACGGTGGCCTACTACGTGATCGCCGAGGCGCTGACGAACGTGACCAAGCACGCCGCCGCCACCCGGGCGGCCCTCCGGATCGAACGTGCCGGCGACGTACTGACCATCGAGGTCACCGACGACGGCAAGGGCGGCGCCGACGAGACGCGCGGCACCGGGATCCCCGGGATACGCCGCCGGGTCGCCGCCCTGGACGGCGTCGTCCGGCTCGACAGCCCGCCGGGCGGGCCCACCACGCTCGCCGTCCGGATGCCGTGCGCATGATGATCGTCCAGGAGGTCCCGTGCGGGTCGTGATCGCCGAGGACAACGTCCTGCTGGCCAATGGCCTGAAGTTGCTGCTGGCGGCGAAGGGCTGCGACGTCGCGGCGGTGGTCGGCGACGGCGAGGCGTTCCTCCTCGCCGTCGCCGAGCATCGGCCCGACATCGCCGTCGTCGACGTACGCCTGCCGCCGACGTTCCGCGACGAGGGGATCCACGCCGCGCTGCGGGCCCGCCGCGAGCACGGCGCGCTGCCGGTCCTGGTGCTCTCGCAGTACGTCGAGCGCGAGTACGCCGGCGAGCTGCTCTCCGACGGCCGCGGCGGCATCGGCTACCTGCTCAAGGACCGCATCGGCCGGGTCGCCGAGTTCGTCGACGCCCTGCGCCGTGTCGCGGCCGGCGGCACCGCCATGGACCCCGAAGTGGTCGCCAAGCTGCTCGCCCGCCGCGCCGACGACCCCCTGGACACCCTCACCGCCCGCGAACGGGAGTCGCTCGCGCTCATGGCGCAGGGCCACGACAACGCCACCATCGCCGAACGGATGCGCATCTCCGACAACGCCGTCCACAAGCACATCGGCAACATCTTCGCCAAGCTCGGCCTGGCCCCGGACGACGCCGGCCACCGCCGAGTCCGCGCGGTGCTCGCCTACCTGGACGGCACACCCGGACCGGGCATCCGCGACACCGGAAGGTGACGCACTGTCATGGTCATCTCGACGGATTGTGACGGACGGCTTGCCGCACAAAGCTCCATCGTGGCAGGATCGTCACTTAGAGGATGATTTCCCCTTCCCCCGGAGCACAGCCACGGAGGGATCGGCATGGAGATCAAGCCGCAGGCGGCCGTCTTCCCCAAGGAGACCAGCCACCTGGAACAGGGCAAGTACGGCCCCGTCTACCCGCGCAGCCCGGCCTGCTACGGGTTCACGATCATCGCGAAGGTCAAACCCGGCCGGGCCGACGCGATCCGCGGCTACGGCCACACGCTGGCCAAGGCGCTGGAGGACGACCCGGACCTGCTCGCGCCCCTGAAGCTGCACTACCTGCGCTGGGTGCTCTTCGACGACGACACGCGCTTCATGTACCAGGGGATCTTCGACACCGACTTCGACAAGTACACCGAGGACGCCATCGCCCTGTTCACCCGGGCGGGGGTGAACACGGCCTTCGAGAACCTTGAGGGCTTTCCCGAGGACTGGAAGACCAACCCGGACGCCTTCGTCAGGTTCGTCCGCGAACACCACTGCCCGAGCTTCATCGAGTACGGCGAGTATCCGTACGTCACGGCCGACGAGGTCAAGAAGGCACTGCGAATCAAGAGCGCGTTGTCGGAGATGCTCGACCAGTTGCAGTGACGTCCACCGGTGTCTCCTGGAGATGAGATGAGCGAGTCCGCCACCGCGCGCACCTACAACCAGAACCATTTGCCGCGCCCGTACCGCGCCGGTCGGCGCCGGATGAGCATTTACGTGGCGTGGAGTTTCCCGGCCGAGGCGGGCCGGGACGTGACCGTACTGGACAACCGGTTCTCCACGATGACCGAGATCCGCCGGGTCCAGTGGCCGGCGTACGAGGACCCGCAGTGGGCGGATCCGCTGCGTTTCCAGCAGGGCATCGCGGGCGGGCTGGAACTGTTCTTCTGGGGCTGGCGGCCTTTCCAGCAGTTCGTCGAGGAGACCACCGGCTATCAGGTGCCCGTGTACCAGCGTGTCGATCAGGCGGGTTTTCACACGCCGCTGGACGAACGCGTACTGGCCGACACCGACACCCTGTTCGTCTGGGGCCTGGATCACATGATCACCGGGCAGGACGCGACCCCCGCGGAGATCGAGGCGCTGCGCGACTTCCTCCGCCGGGAGGGAACCTGCCTGGCCCTCGGGCCGCACCACGACGTCGGCGCGTCGGACGATCTGACGGTGCGCGACTTGGAGTACCACCACCACGGCGACGCGCTGGTGCCGCGCCAGCAGCGTTTCGGACGGTACACCCGGTCGCTGATGGCGGGCCTGGGCGTACCGGTAGAGAACCGCTACGGCCTGCGCCCCGCGGTGGTGGACGGCAACAGGAGCGCCCCGCTGTCCATCGCCGAGGACCTGGACACCAAGGGCTGGCTGCGGGGCGTGACCCGCTTCAACTTCCACATGCATCTGCCGCACTACGCCGTGACCACCGACGATCCGGACGTCGTCCAGGTGCTCGGCAGGCAGTCGGTCGACCTGTCCAGGCCGCCGAACCCGTTCACCGAGGCGGGGAACACCGAGTTCGACATGTTCCTGTGGATGCCGCCCGCGGGCGACCGGGCCGGCGACGTGATCCTGGCCGACAGCACGATCTTCAGCTCGCTGTTCGGCGTCGACGAGAGCCTGCGCACTTTCTGGCGCAACCTCGTCGAGATGACGTGAGCGCGGGCGGGGAGGCCGTTCCGATGAGCGAGCAGACGCGGTCCACGCTCGAACTGCACGACATCCAGCGTGGTGTCCTCAGCCCCCGGCCGACGCCGTACGCGGCGACCTACATCCTGTTCCGCATCGACGACCGCGAGCAGGGACGGGAGCTGATGCGGCGGGCGAGCGCGGTGGTGACCTCGGCCGCCGGCACGGTGAGCCCGCTGGGCGAGACCTGGGTCAGCATCGCGCTCACCTACCACGGCCTGCGGGCGCTCGGCGTTCCTCAGGAGTCGCTGGACACCTTCGCCTGGGAGTTCCGGCAGGGGATGGCCGCACGGGCCGCGGCGCTGGGGGACGTCGCCGAGAGCGGCCCCGAGCACTGGGAGGCGCCGCTCGGCACGTCCGGCGTCCATGTGGTCCTGGTGGCGCTCGCGCCCGACAGTGCGCGGCTGGAGGCCGCGGTCGATCGTGCCCGACCCGCCTATGAAGCCCTGCCGGGCGTGACGGCCGTCTGGCGGCAGAACTGCCATGCGCTGCCCACCGAGACCGAGCCCTTCGGCTACCGCGACGGCATCAGCCATCCCGCCGTCGAAGGCAGCGGCACCGCCGGTTCCAACCCGTTGGAGACGGCGCTCAAGGCGGGCGAGTTCGTGCTCGGCTACCGCGACGAACTCGGCGGCATCCAGTCCACGCGGCCCGAAGTGCTCGGCCGCAACGGCTCCTACGTGGTCTTCCGCAAGCTCCACCAGCGCGTGGCCCTGTTCCGGCAGTACCTGAGGGACAACTCCACCGGCCCCGAGGACGAGGAACTGCTGGCCGCGAAGATCATGGGCCGCTGGCGCGGCGGCGCGCCGCTGGCGCTCAGCCCGCTGCGCGACGACCCCGCCCTCGGATCCGACCGCACCCGCAACAACACCTTTCTGTACGAACGGGACGACCCCACCGGCTTCATCACCCCCTGCGGATGCCACATCCGCCGGGGCAATCCTCGTGACGCCTCGGTCGCCGGAGAGCCGCGGCTGCACCGCATGATCCGGCGCGGGACGGCGTACGGCCCGCCGCTGCCCGAAGGCGTCCTGGAGGACGACGGGGCCGACCGGGGCCTGATGTTCACCTTCGTCGGGGCCCATCTCGGGCGGCAGTTCGAGTTCGTCCAGTCGCAATGGATGAACGACGGCGTATTCTTCGGCGCGGGCGACGCCAGGGACCCCGTCGTCGGCGCCGCCGACGGTTCCGGCGACTTCACGATCCCCCGGCGTCCCGTACGGCGGCGTCTGGTCGGCCTGCCGCGCTTCGTCGTCACCCGCGGCGGCGAGTACTGCTTCATGCCGGGGCTGACCGCGCTGCGCCGGCTGGGCGAGCTCACCGGCTGACCTGGTTCTTACTCACGCAGCGTGACCGTCTTCATCATGCGAAATGCCGGGCCGGGTTACGCGACTTTCCCTCGAAAGAGCGGAATGATCGAGGAAACCGGTATGCCCGTAAAGAGAATGGTCACATTCGTGGGTGATCGTTTGCTATGTCGGTCGGGCTCTTCACAAGTGCGCATAGCTACGTTCTGTAATCGTGAAGATACGCTCTGGCTTGTCGGGGCCGGTGACCAGAACACCTGGCCCCAAACGACGTGCAGCCATATCCAGCATGCTCCTGATGAGCGCGATGGCAGTCGCGCTCCAGCCCGCGCAGCCGGCGGCCGCGCAACCGGTGCCGATCGTCGATGACGATTTCACCGGAGCCACCGCGATCCCGCAGTTCATCGGCGTGGGGTCGGCCTGTCTGACAGGTGCTCCGGCAGCCCCGCCGCCCGGTCCGGGCAACCATCCTCTCGGCGGATGCCCGGCGGACGCCGCGGGTCCCGTGCCGCCGACCGGAGGAGCCCCGTTCGGCTACCTCCAGCTGACCAGCGCCGATCTGGACCAGACGGCCGCCGCACTGTACAACGAGGCGATCCCGGCCGAGCAGGGCGTGGACGTCACCTTCGACCAGTGGCAGTACGGCAGCGACACGCTGGTGCCCGCTGACGGCATCTCCTTCTTCCTCATCGACGGCTCGGTCACGCTGAACCGTCCCGGCGCGTTCGGCGGCAGTCTCGGGTACGCGCAGAAGCTGCCCGACGACAACCCGGCCAACGAGTTCGAGCCCGGCGTCGACCGGGGCTACCTCGGCGTCGGCCTGGACGTCCTCGGCAACTACTTCGGGGACTGGGAGCAGCGCGGGCGTACCTGCGCACAGCGTTCGCCGGCCGGTACGGCGTTCCGGATCCCGGCTCCGGGTCCCAACATGGTGACCCTGCGCGGGCCCGGCAACGGTACGGCGGGCTACTGCTTCCTGACCGCCACCACCGACAACTTCACCACCACCGGGCCGTGGCCCTCGACGTTGCCGGGCGAGCTCCAGGGCCCGACCATGTCGGTGCCGAACGACCCGGAGGAGGCGCAGGAGGTCCTCGAGGAGTCGCGCCGCAGGGTCAACGTACGGATCTCGCCGGCGCCGAACCCCGTGGTCACGGTGTCGATCGACTTCAACGACGGCAACGGCATGCAGCAGGTGCTGACCACGCCCGCGCCGACGCCGGTTCCCGCGACGTACAAGTTCGGGTTCGGCGCCTCCACCGGTCTGTTCAACGACGTCCACCTGATTCGCAACGTGGTCGTCCGCCCGGTGGTCGAACGGCCGGAGCTGGACCTCACGAAGCGCGTCGCCGCGGGCGCCGACCTTCCGGACCAGGTCCCGGTGGGCACCGAGGTGCCCTACGAGTACGTGGTGACCAACACCGGCAACATCAACATCACCGACCTGGCGATCGAGGACGACGTGGTCGAGGAGGTGATCTGCCCACGTAGCACCTTGGACGTCGGGGAGCGGATCATCTGCCGCGGCACGTACACGGTCACCGAGGAGGACGCCGAGCGCGGCTTCGTCACCAACACCGCCGTCGCCACCGGCATGGCGGACTCGAACGAGGTGACCTCGCCGCCGTCGGAGGTGACCATCGAGGTCTCGGACGAGCGCGCGACGCTCGACCTGAACAAGACCGTCGACGACTCCCGGATCTACATGCCCGGTGACACGGTCACCTATCGCTACGTCGTCACGAACAACTCGGGCCAGACCCTGACCGATCTCCGGATCGACGACAACCTGGTGGAGAACGTCGTCTGCGAGAGCACGACGCTGGAGCCGGGCCGGTCCACGACCTGCACGGGCACCTACACCGTCACCGAGGAGGACGCCGAGCGCGGCACGGTGCTCAACATCGCCGTGGCGAGGGGCAGGAGGGACTCGACCGAGGTCTCGTCGCCGCCGTCGGAGGCCATCATCCGCGTGGAGAACGAGCGCGGCATGCTCGAACTGGAGAAGAGCGTCGACGACTCCCGGGTGTACCGGCCCGGGGACAGGGTGACCTACCGCTACGACGTCAGGAACAACTCGAACGAGACGGCGGACAACCTCCGGATCAACGACAACCGCGTGCGGAACATCGTCTGCGAGACCACGACCCTGGAGCCGGGCCAGTCCACGACCTGTACGGGCACCTTCATCGTGCCGTCGCGTACCGGTGGGAGGCCGGACTGCCACCGGGGCTGCCGCTTCACCATCACCAACACCGCCGTGGCGAAGGCGGGAAACCTGACCTCCAACCCGGCGAGGGCCACGATCCGCGTGGTGCAGAAGCCGCACGACATCTGCCCGCCCGGGAAGAACAGGCACCACTGCCGTCCGGGGAAGAGGCCGCACCACCCGGGCCACGATCACGGCCACGGTCATGACCACGGCTTCAAGCCCGACCACGGCTTCAAGCATGACCATGGGCTCAAGCCCGACCACGGCTTCAAGCCCGATCACAGGTTCCAGCCCGATCACAGGTTCCAGCCCGACCGCGGCTGGGAGCCCGAGGAGCAGATCAGGCAGGAAATGGATCAGCCCTCCTACGAGACGCGCGAGCCTGAGCGCGACTACGAGATGGACGACCCGTACGCGGGGATGGACGACATGGAAATGGCGTGGGACTCCTCCCGTTAGGCCGTTCCTTCAGCAGTTCACGTCCACCTGATGGCCCTTCCCTTCTCGGGAGGGGCCATCTTGCTGTCCCGGCACGCCGGTGCTCAGCCCCAGGGGCCGACCTCCTTGAGGAAGACGATCCCGTCGATCCCGGCGAGCTGGTCCGGGTCCAGCGGGAAATAGGCGAAGTCGTGGGAGACCCGCTTGGCGGGCGCGGCACCGGACTCAGCGGCGGACTCAGCGCCGGACTCGACGACGGACTCGGCCAGGCGGCGGGCGTCGACGACGGAGTGGTCCCACGGGAGCGTGGACAGGATGCCCTCGACGGTGTCCGGGGGCGGCGTGGCGCCCGCGGCCGTGCCGAAGGCGGAGGCCAGGAAGGCGTACCGGTCGCCGAGGCGGGTGGCGGTGATCGCACCCGCGCTCCACCACTCCAGCCGCTGCTCGCCGAGCGGCATGACGCTCTTGGCACGCTGCAGGTGGAGGTTGGCGGAGAAGACCAGGACCGGGCCGTGCTCGGCGACGGCCTGGAGGTTGGCCGCCATCATGGCGTCCCGCAGCGCCGACAGCCGGGTCCAGCGTTCCGGGGAGTCGTCGGCCATCCAGTGGTGGTAGCGGAGCAGGCCGACGGCGGTGCGCGCGTACAGTTCGGCCCGTTCCCTGTCCCGCGCGCCCAACTGCGGCGTCTGTGTGTCGAGCAGCGCCGCCAGGTCGTCGGCGATCACCCGCAGCCGCTGGGCCTCGGCGGACCGTCCGATCGACCGGGACGGGTCCATGGCCGCGGCCTCGTCGGCCCACCGGTCGTCCTGGCCCAGGAGCGTGTCGAGGGTCTCCCTGGTCACCACGGTGTCGCGGAGCGGGCCGCCGAGGAGGGCGTGCAGGCCGGTGAGGGCCTGGCGCGGGCTCGCCGCCCAGTACTCCAGGGGGCCGTCGAACCCGAAGAACCGGATCTTCTCCTCATGCTCCTCGTTGTAGGCGCGCATCCAGCGTACGAGCTCGCGGTTGGCCGGGGAGGCGCCGAAGTTGTGGCTGAAGCCGCGTTCCACGACGTCGTCGAGGGTGCCCGTGCCGGTCGTGACGTACTCGTCCACGACGAGGCCCATGAGGCAGTCGCTCTCGATGGCGAAGGCCCGGTAGCCCTCGTGCTCGACCAGGTGCCGGAAGATCTCGTTGCGCAGTTCGCCCAGCTCCCCCACGAAGTGCCTGGCCTCGCCGAGGCCGAGCAGCAGCGGCCGTACGGGAAGCGAACGCAGGAAGTCCGAGATGCCCGCGCCGTCGAGTGGCCGGGCGATTTCCATGATGTCCATTCCTTCAACGCTATCGCTGAACTTTCGGTGTAAACCTGGACGCGAAACCGCCCCGAGAGAGACGGAAAACCTTCAAACGAAGGCTCAAGATTTGAACAGTCTGTTCAAAACGTTGCGTTGACATCAGACCGTTCCGCAAGGCATCGTGGGCTCATGTCCACGAGTGCTGACCATCACCCCTTCTCGCCGCCGGACCCCGAGCAGGCGCGGGTCCGGCGCGTCCACGCGTCCCTGTTCCGGATCGCCGAGCGGCACGCGGCCACCGACGAGCAGCGCGCCCGGCAGGCCCACCCGTCCGCGATCGGCCCGCACGAGGCCGTACGGCTCGTGTCGTTCCTGCTCAGCGGGGCCGCCGCGCCGCACGACGGCGAGCCCGAGGTGGACCACGCCGACATCACCGCGGCGTTGAGTCTCGTCCCGCTGGTCCGCGGGGAGCTGGACGCGCTGGAGGCCGGGCTGCTGCGGATGGCCCGGGGGCGCGGCATGACCTGGCAGGAGATCGCCTTCGGGCTGGGGCTCGGCACCGCGCAGGCCGCCCGCCAGCGCTGCGAACGCCTCGCCGACCGCACCGACCCTGAGGACTCAGGTACGGGGGCGGTTCCACCAGAGGGACAGTGACAGGGCCACGACGACGAGGAGCGCGCCGCCCCCGGCGAAGGCGGCGGCGGTGTCCACGCGCTGGCGGATGACGGTGAAGGAGCCCGGCAGGGCGTTGAGGGCGGTCTGGAGCTGGCCGGCGTTCTCGGCGCGGTGGTAGGAGCCGCCCGTCGTCCGGGCGATCTCCTTCAGGGTGGGCTCGTCGATGACACGGGGGTTGCGGCCCCTGTCGAAGCCGCCGCGCCCGCCGTACCCGCCGCCCCACGCGCTGAAGCCGCGGCCGTCGAACTGCGAGTTGTCGCAGACCATCGGGACCGGGTTCGTGGTGCCGAAGCCGATGGTGAAGACCCGTACGCGGCGCAGCGCCGCCTCCTGGGCGGCCGTGAGCGGGTCGACGCCCTGGGTGTTGGCGCCGTCGGTGAGCACGACGATCGCCGCGCCGGCGTACCCCCGGTCCGCGGTGGTGGGGGTGGCGCCGGTTGCGGCCACCGACGGATCGACCTCGGCGATCGCGTCGATCGAGGTGAGCATGGCCTGCCCGATCGCGGTGCCGCGGTCGACGGTGAGGTTGTCCAGCGCCTCGATCAGCGCGTCGGTGTCGTCGGTGGGCGGTACGAGCAGGCCCGCGGTGCCGGCGAAGGTGACCAGGCCGATACGCGGGCCGCCGCGCTGCGACTCGATGAAGTCGGCGGCGGCCTTCCTGGCGGCGGTGAGGCGGTTGGGATCGACGTCCGTGGAGCACATGGAGCCGGACGTGTCCAGCGCGAGCAGGATCGTCGCCGACCTCATCGGCACCGGCACCGACGCCTGCGGACGGGCGGCCCCGACCGCCAGCAGCGCCAGCCCGGCGACGAAGAGCGCCACGGGGATCCGCCGCGTCCAGCGTGTACGCCCGGGAAGCGCGGCCCGTACGAGCGCGATCGAGGTGACGCGGACGGCGGCCCGCCGGCGGCGGCGACGCGCCCACCAGCGGACCGCGAAGATCAACGGGATGATCAGGGCGGACAGCAGCGCCCACGGCCATGACAACGACATTCAGATCACCCGTCCGGACCGCAGTACGGTGAGCGCCGCTCCGGCCCCGAGCAGCGCGAGGGCCAGCCCGATCAGCCCGCCGGCGAGCGGCAATGGCTCGTCGGAGACCGTGAGCCGCAGGTCGATCGTGCCGGCGACGCCGTCGAGCCGGGCGGCGTCGGAGGCGGGGTGGTAGCCGCCGCCGGTGGCCCGCGCGATCGCGGTGAGGGTGTCCGCCTCCAGCGAGGTCTGCAGGTGGTAGCCGTCCACCTGCACGGTCGCCCCGGCCTCGGTGCCGACCCCGACGGTGTGGATGTGCACGCCCGCCTTCTGGGCCACGGCGGCGGCCTGCTCGACGTCGCCGCCCCGGTTCTGCCCGTCGGAGAACATCACGATCGTCGCCGACGGCCAGTAGCCGATGTCGGGCGCGGCGCCGTCGCGGCCGATGACCACCTGCTTGCCGGTGATCGCCGTCAGCGAGGCCGTGATGGCCGGTCCGAGCGAGGTGCCGCCGGTGATCCTCAGCCGGTCGATGGCTCTGAGCGCGACGGAGTGGTCGGCGTCGGGCCGCGCGGTGGTGAGCGCACCCCGTTCGAACGCGACGACCCCGATGTCCACGCTGTCGGGCTGCGCCGCCACGAACGCGCGGGCCGCCCGCTGCGCGGCGGCCAGCCGGGTGGGCGCGACGTCGTCGGCGCCCATGCTGTTGGAGACGTCCACGGCGAGGATGACCGTGCCCGCCGTCCGCGGGACCGGCACCATGGCCGCGGGCCCCGCGGCGGCGATCGCGAGCACGCCGACGCCCGCGACCGTCAGGCCGGTCCCGAGGTACGCCCCCCGCCCGCGCGCCAGGACGACCCCCGCCGCGACCAGCGCGGACCTCCGGCGGCGCGCCGAGACGACGGCCGCCCAGGCGAGCGCGGCCGTGACGAGCAGCCCGGCGGCCAGCAGCAGCGGGGACGACAGGGTCAGGCGGTCGCCGATGATCTCGGTCATGGCGACCGGTCCCGGGTCCGGGCGACGACCTCGACGAGCGTCTCGGCCAGGTCGCGGTCGGTGCCGACCCGGTGGACGGGCACCCCGGCCCGGCGCATGCCCGCCGCGAGCCGGGTGTCGCGGGCGTCCACGGCCTCCCGGAAACGCACCCTGAGCAGCGGGTCGGTGGAGTCGACGACGAGCTGCTCGCCGGTCTCGGCGTCCTCGACCACGATCAGCCCGGCCTCGGGCAGCGCGTCGTCGGCCGGGTCCACGATGCGCAGGGCGACGACCTCGTGCCGCCGGGCCAGGCGCTGGAGCGAGCGTTCCCAGTCGCCGTCGCCGATGAAGTCCGACAACACGACGACGAGCGCGCGGCGGCGCGCGAGCCGTCCGGCGGCCTCCAGCATCTCGGCCAGGTCCGTGGTGGCGCCGGGACGCGCCGCGGCGGTGCGTTCCAGCTCGGCGCCGATCCGCAGCGCGTGCCGCCGGGAGGTGCCGGGCGGCACGACGCGCAACATCCCGGTGTCGAACAGCAGCGCGCCGACGCGGTTGCCGCCGCGCCCGAACAGCCGGGCCAGGACGAGCGCCAGCTCGGCCAGTACGTCGTGCTTGCCGCGCCCCGGCCGGCCGGCCAGCATCGACGCCGACCGGTCGAGCACCAGCCATACCGTCAGCTCGCGGTCCTCGGTGAACACGCGCAGGTGGGGCTCGTTCAGCCGGGCGGTGACGTTCCAGTCGATGTGCCGGGCGTCGTCGCCCTCGGTGTAGGGGCGCAGGCCGGTGAAGTCGATGCCGGCGCCGCGGTGGGCCGTACGGTGGGCGCCCTGGAGGCGGCCGTCCAGCCGGCGGACGACCTTCCACTCCAGGCGGAGCAGGAGTTTCTCGGGGGCGGTGGCCATGTCTCCTCAGCGGTTCCGCAGGACGACGTCGGGCGCCCGGACGGCCCCGAGCACCCTCGTGATGATCGTGTCGGCGTCGACGTCGTCCGCCAGGGCCTCGTAGGACAACACCAGGCGGTGGCGCAGCACGTCGAGCGCGAGCTCGGTCAGGTCGTGCGGCAGGACGTACTCGCGGCCGCGCAGGAACGCCAGCGCGCGGGCGCCCGTGACGAGCGCGATGGACGCGCGCGGGCTCGCCCCGTACGTGACGTACCGTTCCAGCTCGCCGAGGCCGGCGGTGCCCGGGGAACGGGTCACGGCGACCAGGCGTACGGCGTAGTCGACGACCGCCGGGTCGACGTACACCTGCCGGGCTCGGGCCCGCATCGCGACCAGGTCGTGCGTCGTCACTGTGGGCTGCGGCGGCTCGGGCGGGCGCAGCGCCCGTTCGACGATCGCCTGCTCCTCGCTCTGCGTCGGGTAGTCGACGACCACCTTCATCATGAACCGGTCCACCTGCGCCTCGGGAAGCGGGTACGTGCCCTCCGACTCGATCGGGTTCTCCGTCGCCATGACCAGGAACGGCTCCGGCACCTTGAACGTCTCCCGGCCGATCGTCACCTGGTGCTCCTGCATCACCTCCAGCAGCGCGCTCTGCACCTTGGCGGGGGCACGGTTGATCTCGTCGGCCAGCAGCAGGTTCGCGAACACCGGGCCGAGTTCCGTCCTGAACTCGCCTGACTGCTGGTGGTAGACCCGCGTGCCCACGAGGTCGGCGGGCACCAGGTCGGGGGTGAACTGGACACGCTGGAAGCTTCCGTCGATCGCGGCGGCCAGTGAGCGTACCGCGAGCGTCTTGGCCAGGCCCGGCACGCCCTCCACCAGCAGGTGACCGTCGGCGACCAGCGCCACGGCCATGCGCTCCAGCAGCGCGTCCTGGCCGACGATCGTCCGTTTGACCTCGAACAGGACCTGTTCGAGCGGGTGAGCGGGGGGCTCGGTCGAGGTCATGACGTCCCTTCTCTCGGCGCTTCGGTCAGGTGGGTGCGACCGCGGTCACTTCCGCGGTCAGAGCTGGGGTCCGTCGCCTGGTGGGCCGTCGCCGTCGTCGCCGCCCAGGGCCGCGCCGATCGGCACCGCGAACGCGATCCCGGCGAACGCCTCGTCGCCTCCCGGGTCGGCGATCGAGACCACGATCCCGACGACGAGCCCGCGCGCGTCCAGCAGGGGCCCACCGGAGCTGCCCGGATTCACGGAGGCGTCGAACTGGATCAGCCCGTTCAGGTCGCCGTCCTTGGCGGTACGGTCGGCGCGGCGGTTCAGGCCCGACACGACGCCGGTGGAGACGCTGTAGGTCAGGCCCAGCGGGTTGCCGATCGCCACGACGGGCGCCCCGACGGCCACGGCCCCGCCGAGCGTCGCCGGGACGACGATCTCCGGCAGCTTCACCGGTTTGAGAGTGGCGACGTCACGTTTGGGGTTCGACGCCGTGACGACGGCCTTCGCCCTGGTCCCGTCCGCGAACGTGAGGTCGATGTCCTTCGTGCTCTTGACGACGTGGTGCGCGGTCAGGATCGTCCCGTCCTCGGCCGCGATCACTCCCGTGCCGAGCGACTTCCCGGCCTGGATGACCACCACCGACGGCCCGACCCGTTTGAACACGTCCGTCACGGTGAGCGTCGCGCTCGGCGTCGGCGTCGGGCTCGGCCCGGCCGCGGGTGATTCGCCGCCCCCGCCGCCGCCCAGCCAGTACGCCAGCACCGCCACGACGACCAGCACCCCACCCCCGACGACAACGCGCCGAGCCTTCCCGGCCACGACCCGCCGAGGCCCCTGAGCCCCTTGAGCCTCGGCCGTACCGTCGTCCTGCGGCACGCCGTCCATGCCTCCCATATTCAGGAATCACACCGAAAACCGCCATAAAGCGCGCCTAAGAACTCTCTGAGAACCCGCCCACCCCCGCATTGGCCGCTTCCGGACGCCGGCCGGCAGGTCCGTCATGACGAGGGCCGGGTACGGGTGGAGGCGTCCGCACCTCCCATGGGAAGGGGTACGTCGTGAACTCCCTGCTCAAGCGCACGGTCACCGTCGTCGCGTCCACCGTCCTGGCGACCTCGGCCTTCGTCGCTCCGGCCATGGCCATGGACGCCAACTACACCTGCTCCAGCGGATCGCGCATCCTCATCTCCGACCTGGTCGGCTACGTCATCGTGGCGAGCGGATGCACCGGATCGGGCACCGACACCTACGGGACGATCACCATCCCGTCCGGCAGCTACTTCTGCCAGAGGGTGACGTACAGCCCGGCGATCAGCTTCGTCAACGGGCAACGCTGCTGAGACCCGCCGGGACGACTGCGATGCCGGACATCGATGCGAAACCGCCTCCACGCCTGGCCGCGACCGAACGGGAACCTCCCGGTGCCGCCGACCGGCCGCCGCTGGTGTTGCTGCACGGGCTGGGATGCGAACGCGGCCAGTTCGTCCGGCAGTGGGAGGGGCTGCGGCCGGAGTTGCGGCTGCTCGGCCTCGACCTGCCCGGCCACGGCGGCTCTCCGGGGCTGGAGAGCGGGACGTACTCGGTCCGGGCCATGGCGGACGCGGTCGCGGCCGACCTGGACGCGCGGGGCCTGCGAGGGGTCGTCCTCGGCGGTCACAGCGCCGGCGGCCTCATCGCGACGCTGGTCGCCGTGACCCGGCCCGCGCTCGTCTCCGGCGTCCTGGTGCTGGACAGCAACTTCGCGCTCACCGCCGCCGACAGGCGGGTGAACGAGGCACGGGCGCACGAGTCCGCGTCGGGCGACTGGCGGGGCCACTTCCTGGCCGCGATGAGCGACGCCTGGGGGCCGGGAGGTGCGGGCGGCGACGGGCGCACGGAGGTCTTCCGGTCGCTGGAACGCACCCCCGAGCAGGTCGTACGGCCGTTGTGGCACGACATCCTGCGCTTCGACCCCACGGACCTGTGCAGGCGGTGCCCGGTGCCGATGCTCTACGTACGCAGCCGGCGGGACACCGACCTGGCGGTCCTGCGTTCGCTGAACCCGCTGATCTCCGTGGTCGACCTGAGACCGCGCTGCCGGGGGCACTGGCCGCAGTTGCAGTGTCCCGACGTGGTCAACGACCTGATCCACACCTTCCTGACCGAGCTGACCGAGGACGCCTGATGGACCTCTCAGTGCTGATCAATGTCGGGGCCGTGATCGTCTCCATCTCGGCGGTGGTGGCCTCGTCGCGCATCGCCCGCCACCAGTTCAGGGCGCAGCGGCACGGGAACCACGTCGAGCCGCTGATCGACCTGCTCAAGGAGTTCAGATCGCTGGAGTTCCACCGCAGCTACGCCTTCATCCGTGACGAGCTGCCGAAGCTGCCCAGCGACAAGGGGATCTCGGGCCTGGACGACGACGTTCAGCGGAAGATCTACGACATCGGCTACTTCTTCCAGCTCTACGCGATCCTGGCCCACCTCGACATCATCGACAGGCGGTTCGTGAGCACCCTGCTGCACCGCCGGTACGTCGAGACGTGGCGCTCGCTGAGGCCGTTCGTGCACAAGGAACGCGAGCTCCAGGGCCTGCCCGAAGGGACGATACTCAACATCCTGGAGCATTTCGCCGCCGACCTGCTGGCCCGTCCGCCGGCGAACATGCGCACGCTGCTCGCCCAGAGCCGGCGCCGCTGACGCCGGGGGTCAGGAATCGTCCGTCTCCAGCAGGCGGTCGAGCCTGATGGCCAGGTCGAGGGTCTCGCAGCGGAGGAGGTCGAGCCGCCTGCTGATCCTCGACCGGACCGCGTCGACGTGCTCGTCGGACTCGCCGCCCAGGCCGAGCAGTTCGTCGGTCAGGGCCGTCACGCCCTGGCTCACCGCGGTCCGGAACTCGGCCACGTCGGCCCGCGCCTCGGCGACGCCGAGCGCCGCCTCCGAGCAGTCGGCGCCGCCGCACAGCGTCGCCTCCAGAGCCTGGATCCGGAGCTTGATGTCCAGGATCTCCGCCTCTACATCCACTTACCCCTACCTTTGCCGGCAGTCGGTAGGGAGCCGGCCCGGAAGGGGGAGGTGAACCGGGTCCCACTTGTTGTAAGCACATAGTGGCTACCCGTGTATACCCGAGACGACCGCCGGCAGGCAATGGGCGCCGGGCCCGGCCCGAGGCGCGGTGACGGCTCAGGCCGGGCCTCTCGCCGGGGTCAGTACACGATCGGGTTCGGGTCGTACGCCGGCGCCTCCTGCGGGCAGCCGGCGGCCGGCTCCTTGCAGCAGCGCGGCCGGTTGGACGTGAAGTGGTCGTTCATGTGTCGTCGCAGGGCTGCCAGCTCATCGCCGAGCGCGGCGAAGTCCTGTCTCATCTCCGCTCGGATGTCGGCGATGTCGGCCTGCATCTGGCTGATGCCGGCGGTCGTCGCGGTGACGTCGCCGCCGGTACGCTCGCCTGCCCTGAGCCTCCGCAGACGCAACAGCAACCTGAGGATCTGTGTTTCTAGGTCCACATATTCCTGCCTTCGCGCAGCTTGAAAGGGTCCCCGCACCGGACGCGGAAGCGGGCGCCCCACGGATGAGAAAACGGTGACACACGGCACGCCCGCCCGGGAATGATCTTGGTCGCGCCGGGTGGTGTTCCTTTACACCGGCGCCCAAGTTTCTTCTCTGTCGGCGGATATTGGCCACCGAAAGTGACGGGCCGAAACAGGTCCAGACAGGAGGAACGAGGGTGGAGGAGACGGCGTCCGTGGCCGTGCGTCACGTACGAGCCGACGCCGCCGGCCCGGCGCCGGATTTAGTCCCCTCAAAGGAGCCATGTCCCGACATAGGGCCACTCCTGTGCTCAACGACCCGTCACCTGTTCGCCTTCCGGAAAAATCTTCTTGCGCATTTCCCGGCAAATCCGCAGATCAGGGACCGAGAACAATGCGAAACGCCCTCCACGACAACGCCCGATCAAGCATCCTGAGCATGTCATCACGCTCCCCCACACCCCCCGTTTTAAGGAGCCTCCGTGACCCGGTTCGCCGTCGACCACACCCGCCACGCGCTCATCGCCACTTGGGGTACGGGGATCGGCGACATCGCCACCACCGTGGCGGAGCAAGTGCCGTCGAGTCCGGACGTCCTCCGTCTGGCCACGAGCCTCACGGAGCTGTCGCACGCCTGCTGGCGCTGCTACACCCACCCGTCCAGCGCCGCCGACCAGCACGGGCCGAACAGCGTCGGCTGGCAGCGTCAGGCCGAGCGCGACGCCTTCGCGGCGGTCATCCCGGCCCTGATGGCGCCCATCCGGCCGGCCAACGGCGCGCTCACTCTCTACTCCACCCGGGTCGAGGAGGTCGCCCACCGCGTGGGCCGTACCCTGCACACGATCAACCAGGCCCGGCTGGCCTCCTGCGTCGCCACCGACGTCACCGCCGAGCTGGCCGCCATCGAGAACGCCGAGCTCGGCGATCCGGCCGCCCTCGCCCAGCAGGCCGTCATGCTCAGCCGCGAGGACGCCTCGCCCCTTCAGGTCGCCCAGGCCGACAGCCTGCTGCACCAGCATCCGTTCGGCACCGAGTCGCTGTTCACGAAGATCGATCCGACCGCCGCCGCGATCGCGGCGGCCCACTGGCTCTACGCCGCCACGACCGTCAGCGCCCGGCACACCGGCCTGCACCCCATGCAGACGATCTCCGAGGTCGACAACATCAAGGCCCCGGCCCAGGAGAGCCTGACCGAGGTCATCTCCGCGATGGGCGGCGGCGCCTCGCCCCGCCACGCGGTCATGCCCATGATCCGCAACGCGCTCCACGTCGCCGAGGGCCACCTCTACGGCGTCACCGAGGCCAAGAACCGCATCGGCGTGGCCGAGGAGCTGATCGCCCAGGCCCGCACGGACCATCCCGAACTCGGCCTCGGGCCCAGCACCGTCTACCTGCCCATCACCCCGCTCAACCCGGCCCGTCCCGCCCTCGACCTGCTGGAGAACCTGCTCTACGGCATCCGCAGTTGCTGGCTGACGTTCGCGCAGCACGCCGACGCCCCGGCCCGCCGCGAGCCCAACCGCCCGCGACGCTCCCACCGCCACACGGAGGTCTTCCTCTCCGAGGTCAGGAAGAGGGCCGCCCTCGACCGCTCTCAGCTGCTGTAACGGACGCGCGGCCGTCCCGCTGTCGAGCACGACGAGCCGGGGCGAGGCCGGGCCGTCGCGCTACCATCGAGCATGTCCGAGAACACCGGGACACAACCCCCGTTACCGGCGCTCACCCAGACCCTGGTCGGCCCGCCCGGCAGGGTGCTGCTTCCGCTGGTCGCCGTGGTGGGGCTGATCGTGCTGCATCACACGAGCATGCCTGGCGGAGGGCCGGTCATGCTCCTGCTCGCGGGGCTCGCACTCGCCGTCGGCGTCGGGGTCGTCTGGATCGCCCGGTTCGTGGTGGCGCTGCTGCGTTCGGACGGACGTCCCGGGCTGCGTCGTCACTGGTTCCGCTGGGTGGCCGCGCCGCTGATGGGCGTGATCGTGGGCGCGCTGGTGTTCACCGGGGCGCCGTTCGGTGTCCGGTTCGCGCTGTCGGAGGCGGGGCTGGAGGAGTTCGCCCGTACGGTCGCGGCGGAGCGCGGGCCCGCCCGGTACGACGACCGATGGGTGGGCCTGTACCCCCTGACGGCGATCGGGCGGATGGAGGGCGGGGCACGCTTCCTGGTGAGCGACACCGGCCTGCTCGACCAGTACGGCTTCGCGTGGAGCCCCGGTGGCCGGCCGCCGGAGGAGTCCCACACGGCGTACACGCACCTCGAAGGCCCCTGGTACGTATGGGAGAGCCGGTTTTGAGGCTTCCGGGGTCGGTGGGCGGATGGGTGTTCACGGTCGTCGCGCTGCTGGGGCTGCTCGTCTTCGCGGGTGGGGGCGTCCTCTGGCTGATGCTGGTGGTCGCCGCGCAGGCGGCCATGATCGTGGCGGTGACGAAGGCGTACCAGGACGCGGCGCGGTGGCGGGCGCGGGAGGAGGAGCCCGGGGATGGCGGCGAGCGGGGATGAGCTGATCCCGTACGTGCGGGAGGCGTTCGGGTGGGACGGGCACGTCACGATCTCGCCGGGGCCGCGCGGCGCGCTGGGGCAGATCTGGCGGGTTGAGGCCGGTCCGGCGCGGTACGCGCTCAAGGAGATCTTCGCCGAGCCGCCGTCCGGCGCGCTGCTGGAGGCGGAGCTGGCGTTCGCACGGCGGGCGGCCGAGGCCGGGGTACGGCTGCCGGGCAACCGGGCCGACCGTCACGGGCGGCACCTGATCACCGCACCCACCGGGGTGTGGTTGCGGCTGTACGACTGGGTCGACCTGCGGCCGGTCGAGCTGTCCGCGCCGGGCACGCCGTACGAACTGGGGACGTTGCTCGCGCGCCTGCACACGTGCGCCCCGGCGGCGGCGCGCGAGCCGGACGGCGGCCCGCCCGCCTCCTGGTACGACCGCCTGGCCGACGGACCCGACTGGGACGCGGTGACCGGCACCGGCGCGGCGTGGGACGGCCGGCTCGCCGAAGTGCTGGACCGGCTGCCCGAGTTGTCGGCGGCGGTCACACCGGCCGATCCGGGCGAGCTGATCGTCTGCCATCGCGACCTGCACCCGGAGAACGTGCTGACCGGCCCCGGAGGCGACCTGGTGGTCGTCGACTGGGACAACCTCGGCCCGGCCGCGCCCGGACGGGAGCTGGCACGGGCGCTGTTCGACTGGTTCTGCGACGGCCCCGACCCGGACCTCGGCGCGATGCGAGCCATGTACGAGGCGTACGTGCGCGCGGGCGGCCCGGGGCGGGTGCGGCGGATGGCGGACTTCTCGATGCTGGTCGCGTCCCGGCTCAACTTCCTGCTGGTCCAGGCGCGGGTGGCGGTCGACGCGGAGGCCGAGCGGCGGCATCGGGACTGGGCCGAGCGGGAGATCGACGAGACGTTGCGCATCACGCCGACGCCACGGCTGCTCGCCGACGTGCTGGAGCGCGTCCGGGAGTGGGGCGAGCCCGGCCCGTCCTGAGGCGCCCGGCAGCAGGCTGATTACCGATGAGGTGTCGGCAAGGGCGATCAGGGCAGGAATCGGGCACTCGATCTGGGCAGGTTCCGGGGCAGACCTGTGAGAAGGGGGCGCCGATGCGGAGTGACGGCGAGCTGATGCTGGGCGGCATGCTGGCCGCCAACCACCTGACCGCGATGGAGGACCTGCCGCAGGTGGTCGCCGAGCACGCCGCCCTGGTGGGCTTCTCCGACACCGTCATCTATGTCACCGACCTGCAGCAACACCTGCTGATCCCGATCCCGGAGCAGCGGGACGTCTCGGGCGAGCTGCTGGTGCCGCTGCGGATCGACGGCACGCTGGCCGGTCTCGCCTTCCGCAACGCGCAGGTCGTCCAGGCGCCGACCGGGCCCGACGGCACGGTCAGGCGGTTGTGGCTGCCGCTCCTCGACGGCACCGAGCGGGTCGGCGTGCTCGGGGTGACGGTGGTGGAGAGCGGCGAGGTCGCGGAGTGGCGGGCCAAGCAGCTCGCGTCGCTGATCGCGGTGCTGGTGATCAGCAAGCGCCCGCACAGCGACTCCTACGCGCGGCTGGTCCGCGCCCGGCCGATGACCCTGTCGGCCGAGGTGCTGGTGCCGCTGCTGCCGCCTGGGACGTTCGCCGACGACGAGGTGGTGGTCAGCGCCGTGCTCGAACCGGCGTACGCGGTGGGTGGCGACGCCTTCGACTACGCCGTCGACGGCGGGAAGCTGCACGTGTCCGTCTTCGACTCGATGGGCCACGACACCTCCGCCGGGCTGACGGCCACCATCGCCGTCGGGGCGGCCCGGAACAACCGGCG
Source organism: Nonomuraea sp. WAC 01424 (assembly GCF_003947315.1). Lineage (NCBI taxonomy): Bacteria > Bacillati > Actinomycetota > Actinomycetes > Streptosporangiales > Streptosporangiaceae > Nonomuraea > Nonomuraea sp. WAC 01424. Next base: position 94,858 of record NZ_QHHZ01000026.1, on the reverse strand, counting down.
GCAGGGCGCCGATCTCGTCCTCACCGGCGAGGCGATCGACGCGGCCATCGCCGAGCAGTTCACCGGCCGGTTCGCCACCGGCATCCTGGCCACCCTCGACGTGGGCACCGGGTGGCTGCACTGGGTGAACCGGGGCCATCACCCGCCGCTGGTCATCCGCGCGGGCCAGCAGGTCGCCACGCTGTCCGGCGAACCGGACCCGCCGATGGGCTTCGGGCTGCGGCCGGACACCGGAGAGCTGCGTTACCAGCTCCAGCCCGGCGACCGGCTGCTGTTCTACACCGACGGGATCATCGAGGCGCAGAGCCCGGACGGGGAGCTGTTCGGGCTGGAGCGCTTCATCGACTTCATCATCCGACACGAGGCCGACGGCCTGTCGGCGCCCGAGACGCTGCGGCGGCTGATCCAGGCCATTTTGGAGCACCAGCACGGGCGGCTCCAGGACGACGCCACCGTGCTCATGGTGGAGTGGCGCAGCAGCAGGCATCAGCGGCTGGTGATGTGAGGCCGTCAGGGCTCGCCGACGGCGACGAACCCGGTGTCGGGGCGGTAGTTGGGCGACTGGTGGCGGAAGTAGGTGTTGTAGACCTGGCAGTAGCGGCCGCCGCGGGCCAGCAGCTCGGCGTGGCCGCCCTCCTCGACGATGCGCCCGTGGTCGAGCACGATGATGCGGTCGACGTGCTCGATCGTGGACAGCCGGTGAGCGATGACGATCGAGGTGCGGCCGGCCAGCACGACGTCGAGCCCCTCCTGGATCTGGGCCTCGGTCAGCGGGTCGACGCTGGCCGTCGCCTCGTCGAGCACGACGATCGCCGGGTCCTGGATGAGCAGGCGGGCCAGCGCGACGAGCTGCCGCTGGCCCATGGACAGGGCCCGGCCGTGCTCGCCGACGTCGGTCTCCAGCCCGTGGGGCAGCGCCTCGATCCAGTCGCCGCCGCCGACCGCGGCCGCCGCGGCCAGCACCTCGTCCTCGCCGGCCTCAGGCCGCGGGTAGCGGATGTTGTCGGCGACCGTGCCGCTGAACAGGAACGGCGCCTGCGGCACCGCGCCGATCTGCCGCCGGTACGCGCCCAGGTCGAGCGAGCGGATGTCGTGGCCGTCGATCAGCAGGCGGCCTTCCTGGAACTCGTAGAACCGGGTGATCAGCTTGCCCAGCGTGGACTTCCCGGCGCCGGTGTGGCCGACCAGCGCGACCGTCTCGCCCGCCTCGATGGCCAGGTCGAAATGGCGGAGCACGGGGCTGGCCGCGTCGTAGCCGAAGGTGAGGTCGTCGAACTCGATGCGCCCGGCCAGCCGGCCCGGGTCGGCCGAGCCGGTCTGCGACACCCGGGGCGGGGCGTCGATCAGGGCGAAGACCCGTTCGGAGGCCGACAGGCCCTGCTGGAACTGCGACCAGAAGGCGGCGATGGAGGTCAGCGGCATCCAGAAGAGCGACACACCCTGGAGGAAGAGGTACCAGTCGCCGGCCGACAGGCCGCCGCCGAGCACCGACGTGCCGCCGAACTGGACGAGCGCGACCGTCGCGAGCCCGGCCACGAGGAACAGCAGGGGGAAGATGGCCGAGAAGACGAAGCCCTGCCGCAGCGTCACCCGGTAGCTCTGCTCGTTGATGGGCCGGAACTCGTCGTAGACCTGCCGCTCCTGGCGGAAGTTCTTCGCCACGGCGATGCCGCCCATGGTCTCCTGCAGATTGGCGTTGACGCGGCCCAGCGAACGCTGGGCGCGGCGCGTGCTGGACCTGGCCATGCGCCGGAACACCAGCGCGAGGCCCATCACGATCGGCGCCACCAGCAGGGTCAGCAGCGCGAGCTCGACGCTGCGCAGGAACAGCAGGACCGTGACGAAGCCCACCATCAGCACCTGGCTGATCAGGTCCATGGTCAGGGTCGAGACCGTGGCGAAGTCGTCGGTGTCGGAGGTGACGCGGCTGACGATCCGGCCCGAGGGGGTCTCGTCGTAGAAGGACAGGTCGCGTTCGAGCACGGCGTCGAAGGCGTCCTCGCGCAGGCGGAGCACGACGTCGCCGGTGACCCGCGCGCTGTACCACTGGCGGACGAAGTTGAACGCCCAGCTCAGCGCCCCGGCGAGGAGGATCCCCGCGGCGAGGAGCCAGCCGACGCCGCCGATCGTGCCGTCCTGGATCGCGTCGACGCCCTCGCTGGCCAGCAGCGGCAGGGCCGCCTGCGCCGCCGAGACCAGCACGATCATGGTCGCCACCAGGAGCATCGCGCCCAGCTTCGGCCGGAAGTAGGCCAGGATCCGGCGCAGCAGGTCGCGGTCGGTGTAGGTGCGGTCGTAGTCCTCGGCGTCGAGGCCGTCCATGATGAAGCCCATCAGTGGACCCTTTCCTGCTCGTCGAGCGTGCCGTCGCCGACCGGGACCTCGTCGTAGTGGGCGAAGATGCGCCGGTAGAGGGGACTGCTGCGGATCAGCTCGTCGTGGGTGCCGAAGGCGGCCACCTCGCCGCGCCGCAGCAGCAGGACCTTGTCGGCCCAGCGGATCTGGGAGAGCCGGTGGGTGATCAGCAGGGTGGTACGACCCTCCTGGATGCGGCCGATGGCCTGCTGGATGCGGTCTTCGGTGGCGGAGTCGATGGCGCTGGTGGAGTCGTCGAGCACCAGGATCGCCGGGTCGGTCAGCAGCGCCCGCGCGATGGCCAGCCGCTGGCGCTGGCCGCCGGACAACGTGATGCCGCGCTCGCCGATGACGGTGTCGTAGCCGTCGTCGAGCTCGGCCACGAACTCGGCGGCCTGCGCGTCCTCGGCGGCCTTGACCACGGCCGCGCGGTCGGCCCGCTGGCCGAGGCCGAAGGCGATGTTCTCGGCCACCGAACGGGAGAACAACACGATGTCCTGCTCGATCGTGGAGATCTGGGAACGCAGCGAGTCGAGGTCCCACTCGCGTACGTCGACGCCGTCGACCAGGATCCGGCCCGAGGTGACGTCGTAGATCCGGGGCACCAGCTTCGTCAGCGTGCTCTTGCCCGCCCCGGTCTCGCCGACGATCGCCACCGTCTCCCCCGGCCGCACGGTGAACGTCGCCCCGCGCAGCACGGGCTCGCCCTCGCCATAGCCGAACGTGACGTCGTCGAAGACGATCTCGCCGCCGATGGGCGCGGCGTGCCCGGCGGCCGGCTGCTCCAGCTCGGTGTCGGCGTTGACGATGTCGAGGATCCGGCGCGAGGACACGATGCCGATCTGGACCAGCGAGAACGTGAAGATCGAGATCTGCGTCGGGAAGCCGAGCATGCCCATCAGCCCCATGAACGCCACCACGTCGCCGAGCGTGAGCACGCCCGCGGCCTGGAGGTAGAGCGCGTGCCACAGCGCCCCCGCCATGGCGAACGCGAACAGCAGCGTGGGCAGGTAGCGGGCCTGGACCAGACCGTTGCGCACGAAGGAGTCGCGGTAGAGCCCGGCGAGGGCCCGGAAACGCCGCCGTTCCTGCTCCTCCTGCGCGGTCACCTTGATCACCTCGATGCCGCGCACCGCCTGGCTCAGCCCGGCGTTGAGGTCGCCGAACTCGTCGCGCATGCGGGTGGCCACCGGGTTGAGCTGGCCCATGTAGTGTCTGAGCGCGATCACGAACAGCACCCCGAACACCACCGGCACCAGCAGCAGGCGCGGGTCGATCGCGGCGATGAAGACCAGGGGCACCAGGCCGGTGAGCCCGGAGTCGACGATCAGGTCGACCCCCGGGCTGATCATGATCGAGAGCTGGCGGATGTCGTTGGCCGCCCGCGCCATCAGGTCGCCGACCCGCTGCCGGTTGTGGAAGGTCTGGCTCTTGCCGAGCAGGCCGACGTAGAGCTCGTCGCGGGCGTCGCGCTCCAGCCGCTTGGCCAGCACCTCGCTGCTCATCCGGGCGACGAGGTCGAGCAGGCCGCGGGCCGACACGATCGCCAGCAGCGCCAGAGCGACCAGGCCGAGCGCGGCGGCGGGCTCGCCCCGCCCGCCCAGCACCGCGTCGAAGGCCGAGCCGGTGAGCAGCGGGATCAGCGCGTTGAGCACCACCATCACCAGCGAGCCGCCGAGGAAGCCGATCAGCGGGAGCGGGTGGCGGCGCAGATGGGACCAGAGCCAGCGGACCGGGCCGCGCCGGTTGTAGCGCGGGCCGTCGACGGAGAACTCCGAAGTGCCGGTGGTCACGGTGAAACCCCTTGGCCGAGGGCGGGTGAACGTCGAACTCGTTTTCTATCACCGGCCACCGACAGAATCCCACGCGTTTTCCGGCCGCCCGTCCGGTCAAAGGACAGGCGTCGTCACGCAATGAGACAGTAACCTTACCCACCGTGGACCCTTTCCGTCATCAGGCCGACCTGCTGCCGCTCGTGACCCTGCAGCCCCCCGTGCGCCTCCTTCCGGCCGACGATCTCGCGGCCGTGGTCCGGGCGACGCCGATCGTCCACGACCTGCTGCGCATGGCCGCCGCCGCCGGTGACGCGGAGGCTCCCCGGCCGGAGCAGGCGCGGATGTGGAGCGTGGCGGAGGACAGCCGGCTCGTCGACGTACGCGACGGGGCCGCCATGACCGGCCCCGCGGCCGAGACCCTGCTCTCGGGGCCCGCCGACGAGGTGCTCGACACGTGGGGCGACATCCTCTACTCGCTGTTCGCCCCCGAGGCCGACCCCGCGGCCCTCGACCCCGGCACGAGCACCCTGCTGATGCTGCTCAGCCATCGCGATGCCCTGCCGGTCGCCGAGATCCCCGAGCTGACCGACCAGGCGGCCGACGAGCTGGCGGAGCTGCGGCTGATCAGGCGCGACGGCTCGTCGGTGTCGCTGACGCCGCTCGGCACCTGGAGTGCGCTCGACCTCTTCAGGACCCTCATCGGGCAGGACATCCCGGTCCACGGCGCCACGGCCGGGGTCGACGCCCCCACGCTGCTGCGGGCCCTTCGCACGTACAGCGACGAGGAGCGTGTCGAGGAGGTGCGCCTGTGGCTGGGCGCGCGCGATCCCGCGCGGGCCGCCGAGGAGATCGCCGGGGTCCTGCTCGACGTCAGCCCGCTGAGCCGGGCCGTCGGGCTGACCGTGCTGCTGGAGGACCTCGGCCGGCCGGGTCTCGACGTCGCCGCCGCGCTGCGCGAGGTGCCCCGGCTGGGGGCGCTCATCCGGGCGCGGGAGAAGGAGGACCACGGCCTCCCGCCCGCCCCGGTGGACGTGGCCTGGGTCTACGCCGACATGACCGTGGCCGCGATGGAGATCGGCGGGCCGGCCGAGTCGATCCTCCAGCTCTCCGGAAACCTGGAGGTCGACGACGTGCTGAGCATGCTCGGCATGATGACCTGCAGCGACCACCCCTACACCACGCCGATGTTGCGCTTCCTCATCGAGCACCACCCGGCGCCCCGGGTGGCCTCGGCCGCGCGCGTGGCGTTGCAGCGCTGGCGCGGGGTGCACGTACGGCCGCCGGGCGAGCGCGGGCGGCTGCCGCGCAAGCCCCGCAAGCCGGGCAAGACGACCGGGGCCCAGAAGCGACGCCGCCGCTGACCCACGCCGCCCTGGGGGTGTCCCTAGTGCGGGCGGTGTCCGGAGCCGGCCCTGTCCAGGGGGGCGGCCGTGTCGAGGCCGGCGGCGGGGCTCAGGGGGAGCATGACCTCGACGCGCGTCCCGCCGCCCGGCTCGCTGTTGACGACGCAGATGCCGCCGAGCTCGGCCGCCCGTTCGCGCATGGAGCCGAGGCCCACGCCCGCGCTGTACGTCGCCGGCAACCCCCGTCCGTCGTCGGCGACCAGCACGCGCAGCACCGAGTCCCGCTGGAGCACGATCCGGGCGCGGGAGGCCCTGGCGTGCCGCCGGATGTTGGTCAGCGCCTCCTGGACGATCCGGTAGACGGCCACCTCGACGGCGGCGGGCAGGTCGGTCAGGCCGCCCTCGACCTCCACCTCGATCTCGGTGTCCGGGGAGGACTGCCCGGCCAGCTCCCGTACGGCGCGGGCCAGGCCGAGGTCGTCGAGCGCGGGCGGGCGCAGGCCGTACACCAGCTCGCGGATGTCGTCGGTGACGGCGCCCATGCCGGTGTGCAGCTCGCGCAGCAGTTCGTCGGCGGCGTCGGGGGACTTCTTCAGGCTCATCCTGGCCATGTTGATGGTCATGGCCATCGCCGAGAGGGTCTGGCCGAGCCCGTCGTGCAGGTCGCGGCGCAGGCGGCGGCGTTCCTCCTCACGCGCCGTCAGGATGCGTTCCCGGGAGCGCTGCAGGTCGGCGGCCATGCGTACGGCGTGCGCGACGTCGGCGGCGTACGGCGTGAGCGTGGTGAGCACGCGCTCGTTGTGCGCGGCCGGGAAGCGGCGCGGGCCGGGCGGGCCTACGAACAGGCGGCCGACGAGCTCGCCGTGCCACACCAGCGGCACCTCGCGGGGGTCGGGGCCCACGCGGCCGCTCTCGACGTAGCGCGGCTCGCCGTCGGCGACCTCGACGGCCACGCCCTCGACCGCCAGCCCGTCGCGCAGCACGCTCACCACCGAGGTCAGCGCCTTGGCCGGGTCGCCGCGCCGGACGGCCTGGGTCAGGCGTTCGGCCAGCACGGAGGGGTCGCCGACGCTGCCGTACAGGAGGTGGTCGACGGCGCGTTGCAACACGCGCCGCAGCGGCTGGAAGAACGCGCCGGCGAACAGTGCGGCGGCGATGCCGGCGATCTCGTCGTAGCCGGACACGACGAGGCTGGACAGCGCGCCCGCGCCGAAGTAGACCGCGCTCACCACGGCCACGAGCCCGGCCGCGACGAAGGCCCGGCTGATCACCGTGTCGATGCCGTAGAGCCGGTAGCGCGTCACCGAGAACGCGACGGCGACCGGGATGAGCGCCGCCCACACCACGCTCGGCCATAGGAACCCGGGCAGGAACGCGGACACGATCAGGAACACGACATAACCCGCGAACGCGAACAGCGGCCACCCGATCTGCCGCCTGCCGACCGGGTCGGCCCGCCGCAGCCGCAGCGCCAGGGAGAGCGCCGTGAGCGCCATGGCGACGTAGATGCCGGTCCAGGCGACCGTGGAGACGCCTTCCAGGTACGGCCCGAGCGCGCGGACCTGGAGCGGGTTGGGGATGACGGCCGGATACGGGTAGCTCCCGAGGGGCGGGGTGGGCCGGAGCACCGCGCGGAGCAGGTCGAGCCCGAGCGAGGACGCGCCCAGCAGCAACACCCACCGCCAGCGCGGCGAGGGCAGCCGGCCGTCGGGCGAGTAGAGCGGCAGCAACATGGTGAGCGCCAGGCCGCACACCGCCCACCCGACCTGCGTGGGGTAGCGCATGAACCCGGCCGTCGCCAGGTCGCCGTCGGCGGCCAGGCGGAACATCAGCGCGCTCGACAGGTCGCTGACCGCGGCGGCGATCCCGCCCACGACCATCAGCCAGGCCATGTTCAGCCGGGGCCGGTGGAAGATCAGGAACGCGCCGACCGCGGGGAAGGTCAGGGCGGCGGCCGTCTGGGGCGTGGCGGTCCTGTCGGGTGTCCACGCCTCCGGCAGGTGGGCGTAGAGGAGCAGCGCGGCGATCGTGAGAACCGGGGACGCCACCGCCATGACGACGGCCGCGATCCGCGCGAGCGTGACGCCGCGCCCTCCGGGGCCGTGCCCGGGGTCGTTCCCGGAACCTTCTGCTAGCTTGGCCTCTTCGGCGATCTCGGCGAACCCAGCCATCTCATCACCGCCTCCCCCGACACTTGAACAGGATTATGGTCCCTGGAATGGGATAATCCGCCCATTGTGTCCGGGCCGTTACCGTTCGGCGGCCAGGGCCGCCCGGCGTCCCCCGAGGCGGTGCGTGGTTTCCTATACGCATGCCCGAACCTGATCTCGTGATCGACGGCGGCGACAAGATGTGCGTCCAACTGCTCATCGAGCTGCGCGGGCACGTGCTGCGCGCCGGTCCCGGCGCCGTGATCCACCTGATCGCCACCGACCCGGCCGCGCCCGTCGACCTGCCCGCCTGGTGCCACCTGACCGGCCACGCCTACCTCGGGCCGGTGCCCGGAGCCGAGCGTCCGACGTTCGCGGTGCGGGTGGCGGACGCCGCCAAGCAGACCGAGCCCACCCGCCCCTGGCACGCGGCCTGAACGGTCACTCCTCCGGCGGCTTGACGTCCCGGCCTCACGGCGGACACGCGGCGGAGCGGTTGCTTGCCTTGATCGAGGGTGAGGGCGTGCCGCCCTTCGGGGGCCGGGCGCTCGTTCCCATCCCGCGCGGCAACTCGGGCCCGACGCCCGCCTGACCTCACATCGCCCCACGCAGGATCGGCGCAGCGGCGACGACCGCGTTCACCCCGGAGGCGAAGGCCACGCGGGCCGCCTCGGCGACGCCGGGCCCATCCATGGCGTCCCATCGGGCTCCGGGCGGGGTGCCGGTCCGGCGCGGGCGTGGGCGCCCGGGCTGGCGCGGGGGCGGGCGCGGGGCCTGGGGGTGCTTACGGCACGTGCCGGGGATCGGGCGGGCGGCTGGCAGACCGCGCGTCCTCGTCCACGGCACGTGCCGTCCCCTCCTCATCGCGGCACGCGACACGGGAGCCGCCCCAGCGTCCCCCGCGCTCGGGACGACTCCACCCGGTAAGAGCGCGAAGGTGCACGCATGAGTACATCCCCACCCAAGATAATCCTTGACAAATATTTTTGTCGGTAGATACGGTGGGCATCACGAAACGGAGGACACCATGAGCAGCATGATCAAATCCGCGGACGGCACCCCCATCGCATACGAACGCGCAGGCCAGGGCCCGGCGGTCATCCTCGTGGACGGCGCGCTCAGCTTCCGGGGCTCCAGCATCAACGGCGACCTCGCCACGGCACTGGCCCCCGACTTCACGGTCTACACCTACGACCGGCGAGGGCGGGGCGAGAGCGGCGACACCGCGCCGTACGCGCCGGAGCGGGAGATCGAGGACCTGGCCGCGCTCGCCGAGGAGGCCGGCGGCCGGGTCCGCCTGTACGGCACCTCCTCCGGCGCCGCCCTGGCCCTGGCCGCGGTCGCGAACGGACTGCCCGTCGAGCGGCTGGCCCTGTACGAGCCGCCGTTCGTGGTGGACTCCACCCGCCCGGCGCTCGGCGACGACTACGTCCGGCGGCTCGGCGCCCTGGCGGCCGGCGACCGCCGGGCCGAGGCGGTCAGGCTCTTCATGCGCGAGGGCGTCAACCTGCCGGCGATCGTGGTGGCGATGATGCGGTTCATGCCCGCCTGGGGCAGGCTCAAGGCCGTGGCCCACACCCTGCCGTACGACACCGCGCTGGTCGCCCCCTACCAGCGGGGCGAGCCGTACCCGGAGGACGAGTGGGCGGCGGTGACCGTTCCGGCGCTCGTCATCGACGGCGGCAAGAGCCCGCAGTGGATGCGCAACTCCGTCGGCGCGCTGGCGAAGGCCCTGCCCGGGGCCGACTACCGCACGCTCGACGGACAGACCCACATCGTCAAGCCCGAGGCCCTGGCGCCGGTACTGAAGGAGTTCTTCGCATGAGGTTCACCTGCACGATCGAGCTGAACGGCAAGACCGCCACAGGCATGGAGGTCCCGCCCGAGGTGGTCGAGGGGCTGGGCGCCGGGCGACGCCCGGCCGTGACCGTCACCCTGAACGGCTTCACCTACCGCAGCACCATCGCGCCCATGGGCGGGCGGTTCATGATCCCGCTCAGCGCGGCCAACCGGGAGGAGGCGGGGGTGGCGGCCGGGGACACGGTGGCGGTCGAGGTCGAGCCGGACACCGCGCCCCGGGAGGTCGCGGTGCCCGCCGACCTGGCCAAGGCGCTCGACCTGGTCCCGGCCGCCCGGACGTTCTTCGACGGGCTGTCGTACTCACGCAAGCGGCGTTACGTGCTGCTGGTCGAGGGCGCGAAGAAGCCGGAGACCAGGCAGCGGCGCGTCGAGGACGCCGTCGCCAAGCTCGCCGCCGGCATCGCCTGAACGGCACGGCCGGGAAGGCGGCGGGGTCAGGCAAAGGCGAGGTCAGGCGAAGGCGAGGGCGAGCCAGTCGCGCCAGGCCGCCTCCAGGGCGGCGCCGTCCACCGGCGTGTACGCGTGATGTTCCACCACCGCCGCGCCGCGGGCCTGGATGAACATGTAGAGGCCGTCGTCCGTGCGGACGGCCACGAACGTGCCGGGGTCCGTCACCCACTCCACGACCCCGGGCTCCGGCTCGCGCCCCGCGATCGCGACCGTCACCTTCTCCCCCGCCACCGGCCGTCCGGCGAGGCCGAGCGCGGCGCCGAGCGCGGCCCAGAAGCGTTCCTCCGTCGCGTTCGGGGCGACCAGGAACAGGTTGTGGGCGGAGATCCTGCCGGGGAAGTGCTTGAGGTAGACGGCCAGCTTGTACAGGTACTGGAGGTCGCCGCGCTGGAGGTCGTCGTACTCGGACTCCCAGTCGTCGCCGAGGAAGCCGCTGTGGACGAAGCGGAGCACCGTGCTGGCCGAGCCGCGGCCTTCCAGGAGGTACTCGAAGGCCATGAAGGTGCCGTCGGGGTTCTCCACACCTCGGTGGGCCAGGCGTCTGCCGGGCTCCCAGGCGGTCACCACCGACTCGGTGGCCTCGTCGGTGCCGAAGGTCTGCGTGCCCGTGCCGCCCACGCGCGGTTCGAGTTCGGTACGGCCCATGAACCACGAGTCGATGCCCGGCCCCTCCGCGATGGCCCGCCAGACCACGTCCGGAGCGGCGTCCAGCGGGATCTCGTGGCGGATCTCGAACTCGTGCGGCATGCCTGTCTCCCTGTCACGGCCTCGGGCTGTAGTGCGGCTGAGGGTTTCACCGACAAGTTCAATTGTCAAGGATTGCCGGCCGGGGCCGCCCCAGGGAGTGAGCGGCATCCCTCTTGAGAGCGAGGCGGAGGATCGCTCGGCACGGCGATCACATCGGGAGCGGAAAACCGCAGGATAAGTGCATCGCACCACCCACTGAGGAGAACCCCCGATGAACACCCGAAGCGCTTACATCGCCGCCCCGCTGCTCGTCCTGGCGTACGGCCTCATCCGGATCGCCGACGGCTTCGACGGAACCCGAGGGCCCGGATTGGCCTGGACAACCGGCCATCTCGCCTTTTCAGCCGCTCTCATCCTGTTCATCGTGATATTTCGGGATATGTGGCGGATGCTCGACCGCAACCGCATCGCCACCACCAGTCTCGTGATCGGACTGGTCGGCATCGTGTGCGCGTTCGCCCAGTTCGCGATCGACATCGTCGTAGGGTTCATGTCCGCCGACCACGACGCGATGTCAGTGCTGTGGGAGCAGATCCAAGCGGTCCCGGGAGTGTCGCCGGCCGTCTACTCCGTCGGCCCGGCCCTGTTCTACCTCGCCCAGCTCGCCCTGGTGATCCACCTCGCCGTCCGCCGGCAGGTCAAGCCCTGGATGCCGGTCCTCGTCCTGCTCAACGTCGTCGTCCCCCTCGTCAGCCTGGACCTGATCCCGGTCGGCGCCGTCATCATGCTGGTGGCGTTCTGGCCGCTGGCCCGCCGCCAGGCCAAGTCCGGTGCCCGGCACACGCTCGTCCATGCGTGAGGAACAATGGGACCCCGTGTCCGATCTGACGCTTATCGACCTACTTCGTCGCAGGCTCCGAGCGCTCCCCCACCTCTGGGTGGACGGGGCGCTCGCCCTGTTGATCGTCGTCGTCCAGGTCTGGCCGCTAGCCTCCAGCCTCGACCCGTACGGCGGCAGATGGGACTGGTGGGGCTACGCGAGCGCGATCGGCGCCTCGCTCCCCCTCATCTGGCGGCGCAGGTGGCCGGTGGCCATGCTGATCACCAGCCTGTCGGCGGGCGCGCTCTACGACCTGTCCGACAACGTCGCCCGCCAGCCCGTCTGGTACGGCGCCCTCGTCGCGTTCTACACGGTCGCGGCCTGCAGCCCCCGCCTGCCCCGGATCATCATGCTCGTCGCGACCCTCGTCGGCGGCCTGGCCTTCGTAGGGTCATGGGAGACCGCGATGCGCGGGGTCGCCCTGTTCACCGCCGCGTACGCCATCGGCAGGGCCGCGGCCACGTCCCGCGCCCATGCCGCCGAGCTGGCCGAGCGGGCGGCCCGGCTGGAGAAGGAGCGTCAGTTGGAAGCCGAGCGCGCGGCCGAACGTGAGCGAGCCAGGATCGCCCGGGACATGCACGACATCCTGGCCCACGCGGTGAGTCTCATGGTGGTCCAGGCCGAGGCGGGGCCCGTCGTCGTACGCAGCAACCCGGCCAGGGCCGAGGCCGCCTTCGACGCCATCGCCGCCGCGGGACGCGACGCGATGGTGCAGCTCCGCCGCATGCTCGGCGTACTGAAGGAGGATGAGCCGGAGGCGCCGCGGGCGCCGCAGCCGACCCTCGCGGACCTGCCCGCGCTGGCCGGGCAGGTGGCCGGAACGGGCCTCGACGTGCGGTTCGCCGAGTCGGGCGAGCCGCGCGCGATCGGCCCCGACAGCGCGGTGGCCGCCTACCGCATCACGCAGGAAGCACTCACCAACATCGTCAAGCACTCCGGCGCCGACCACGCCGAGATCCGGCTCACCTGGGAGGACGACCACCTGATGATCGACGTCACGGACAACGGCCGCGGCGGCGGCCGGGCGCTGCCCTCGGGTGGCAACGGGCTGATCGGCCTGCGCGAGCGCGCCGCTGCGTGCGGCGGCAGCGCGACCGCCGGCCCGCGCACGGACGGCCCCGGCTTCGCGGTGTCGGCGCGGCTGCCGCTGGGGGCCGGCCGATGAGCGTGCGCGTCGTGGTGGCCGACGACCAGGAGCTGGTCAGGGGCGGGTTCGCGATGATCCTCGACGCCCAGCCCGACATCTCCGTGGTGGCCGAGGCGAGCGACGGGGTCGAGGCCGTCGCCGCCGTACGGGCCCACGAGCCCGACGTGCTGCTGCTCGACATCCGCATGCCCAGGATGGACGGCATCGAGGCGGCCAGGATCGTGTGCGCCGAGACCGGCTGCCGGGTGCTGATGCTGACCACGTTCGACCTGGACGACTACGTGTTCGACGCGCTGCGGGCGGGCGCGAGCGGGTTCCTGCTGAAGGACGTGCGACGGGACGACCTGGTGAGCGCGGTGCGCGTGGTGGCCGCGGGCGAGTCGCTGCTGGCTCCGACCGTGACCAGGAGGTTGATCGCCGAGTTCACCTCCAGGCCCGTGGCGGCGGGCACCCCGGCCCGGACGCTGGAGTCGCTGACCGCCCGCGAACGCGAGACGCTGCAGCTGATCGCGCGCGGGCTGTCCAACGCGGAGATCGCCGAGGCCATGGTGGTCAGCGAGCACACCGTGAAGACGCACGTCAGCAATGTGCTGAGCAAAATGGGCCTGCGGGACCGGGTGCAGGCGGTGATCGCGGCGTACGAGTCGGGGCTGACCGTTCCCGGGGCGTAACGCGAGGTCCGGGCGGGTAAGCGGCCCATATGACTGAGGGTTTCGACACGAACACGCTCTGGAACGAGTTCCATCGCGCGGTCAACATGAACTCCGAGGAGCTGCGCGGCTACCTGCTGGCCGAGGCCTCGGACGAGGAGGGCTTCCCGCCCGACCCCGACATGGGCATCGACGAGCTGGGCCGGGGCGTGCTGCACGTCCTGAGCAAGCGGAAGGGCGACCTGACCAAGACCGACCTGGACGTGATGCGCCAGGTGATCGAACTGGTCGAGACCATGGGCGACCGTACGGACGACGACTCGCGGCGCGAGCTGATGTCCGTCGGACACGACCCGCTACGGGCGTAACGTCCCGAATTCAACGAATGATGGATGTGGGACGACGCAAAGTGATGGAATGGACGGAGCAGACTTCATCCGAGGAGATCCGTTGAGAGACAACCTCGACCTCGCCGCGAGCGCCCAGCAGCTGGCCGACGCCGCCCCGACGGGATCGATCGACCGTGCCGCGGCCTCGTCCGTGGCGATCACGCTGGCCACGACGCGTGACATCGCCGACGCGCGGCAGGCCCTTGACGGGTTGTCCCCCGCGGAGGTGCGGCAGGCGGCGCTCGACCTGTTCGACCGCCTCGCGGCGAGCTAGCCCGCGCGCGTTCAACCGCCGAGCCGGGCCCGTACGGCCCGCCGCGCCCGTTCCGGGGCCATCGGGTCGCGATGGAGCTGGATGGCGTGGTTCGTCGCCATGAGCAGCCCGAGTAGCTCGAACACGAGCTGGTCGGGGTCGGTGCCGGGCGGCAGGTCGCCCGCGTCCGCCGCGCGGCCCGCCTCCTTGCGCAGCCGCCCGCGCCAGGCGTCGAACAGCGACACGACCGCGTCCCGGACGGCTCCCGCGCGCCCGTCGAACTCGTGGGAGGCGGCCACGAAGAAGCAGCCGCCCGGGAAGACCTCGCGTTCGAGGTAGGAGATCCACGCCTCGCAGAGCACGCGCAGCCTGGGCAGGCCCGGCTCGGCGGGGATCGCGGGCGCCCACACCTCGGCGCGGAAGATCTCCCCCGCCCGCCCGAGTACGGCGAGCTGCAACGCCTCCTTCGTCCCGAAGTGCCCGATCACGCCGGACTTGCTCATCTCCAGCTCGAAGGCCAGCCGGCCGATGGTCAGCCCTTCGAGCCCTTCGGCGGAGGCGATGGCGACCGAGCGCTCCAGGATCGCCGTACGGGTGCCGAGTGCTTCGGCGGCGGACTTGCGCATGCGGGCACTTTAGCGTCCGAACGTTCGGTTGCTATAGTCCGGCCGCATGAACGGATCCCGCATCCTCGCCACCGGTCACCACCAGCCCGCCACGATCCTGACCAACGACGAGCTGGCCGCCATGGTGGACACCAGCGACGAATGGATCAGACAGCGGGTCGGGATCCGTACCAGGCACGTGGCCGGTCCCGACGAGAGCGTGACCGACCTGGCCACGCACGCCGCCGCCAAGGCCCTGGCCGCGAGCGGCCTCGACCCGGCCGCCGTCGATCTCGTCCTCGTCGCCACCTGCACGCAGACCGAACGCGCGCCGAACGTCGCCTCCCGCGTCGCCGCCCGGCTGGGCGTGCCCGGCGGCGCCCTGATGGACGTCGGCGTCTCCTGCTCCGGCTTCACCCACGCGCTGGCGCTGGCCGACCACGCCATCCGGGCCGGCGCCGCCACGAACGCCCTGGTCGTGGGCGCGGACCGGATGACGGCCGTCACCGACTGGACCGACCGGACCACCTGCGTGCTGACCGGCGACGGCGCGGGCGCGGTCGTGGTCGGCGCCGCCGCCGAGGCGGAGATCGGTCCCGTCCTCTGGGGTTCGGCGCCCGAGCTGGGGGACGCGGTGCGGATCGAGGGCGAACCGGCCCGGTTCGCGCAGGACGGGCAGACCGTCTACCGCTGGGCCACGACGCGGCTTCCCGACATCGCGCGGCAGGTGTGCGAGCGCGGCGGGGTCCGGCCGGAGGAACTGGCCGCCGTGGTGCTGCACCAGGCGAACCTGCGCATCGTCGAGCCCCTCGCCCGCAGGCTCGGCGCGGTCAACGCGATCGTCGCGCGGGACGTGGTGGAGTCGGGGAACACCTCGGCCGCCAGCGTGCCGCTCGCCCTGTCGAAGCTGCTCGAACGGGGTGAGGTGGCGAAGGGCGCGCCGATGTTGTTGTTCGGATTCGGCGGGAACCTGTCGTACGCGGGCATGATCGTACGCTGCCCGTGACGCCGGGCGCTGCCCGGTCCGTACGGTGCGTACGGTAGGGGCATGCGGATCGGGGTTCTGGGGCCGCTCCAGGTGGCTGGGGCCGAGATCGGCGGCGCCCGCGTACGCGCCCTGTTCGTACGGCTGGCGCTCGACCCCGGCCGGGTGGTGACGGCCGACCGGCTGATCGACGACCTGTGGCCCGGCGAGCCGCCCGCGCATCCGACGGCCGCGTTGCAGTCCCTGGTGTCGCGGGCCCGCCGGGAGGCCCCCGGGCTGATCGCCTCCCATCCCGCGGGCTACCTGCTGGACGTGCCGCCCGCCGAGGTGGACTCGTGGGCGTTCGAACGGCTGGTACGGGCCGGTGACCCGCGCGGCGCGCTGGCGCTCTGGCGCGGGCCCGCGCTGGCGGACGCGGCCGGTCTGCAGTTCGCCGCCGCGCCCGCGGCCCGCCTGGAGGAACTGCGCCTCACGGCCCTCGCCACCGCGATCGCCGCCGACCTGACGACCGAGCAGGAGGGCGAGGGCGGCGGGCCGGGGCTGGTGGCCGAGCAGGGGGGCGTGTCGGAGGGCGGCGGGCCGGGGTTGGTGGCCGAGTTGGAGGGGCTGGTCGCGGCGCATCGGCTGCGGGAGCCGTTCCATGCCCTGCTCATGCGGGCGTTGGTGGCGCGGGGGCGGCGGGGCGAGGCACTGAAGGTCTTCGAGCGCATCAGGGCCGATCTCGCCGCGGAGCTGGGCGTCGACCCCGGCCCCGAGCTGCGCGAAGCCCATCTGGCGGCGGTGCGGGAGCCCGCTCCCGCACCGCGGGGCAACCTGCCCGCCCGGCTCACGAGTTTCGTCGGCCGTTCCGGCGACGTCGCGAGGCTCCGGGAGCTGCTGGGCGGCCAGGACGCGCGGCTGGTCACGCTCGTCGGCCCCGGCGGCGTGGGCAAGACCCGCCTGGCCGTGGAGGCGGCGTCGGCGCTCGACGTGCCGGACGGGGTGTGGCTGGTCGAGCTGGCCTCCGCCGCCGGGGTGCGGGCGGCCGTCGAGAGCGTGCTGAGAACGACCGACGTGATATGTGCGCTGCGCGGCACCTCGCCCCTCATCGTCCTGGACAACTGCGAGCACGTCGTCGAGGAGGCCGCCGTGGTCGCGCGGTGGCTGCTGTCGGAGGTCTCCGGGCTGCGCGTCCTGGCCACCAGCAGGGAGCCGCTCGACGTCCCCGGCGAGACGCTGCACCCGGTGCGGCCGCTGCCCGAGGCCGTCGAGCTGCTCAGGGAGCGGGCCGCGGCGGCCAGGCCGGGGCTTGGGCTGGGCGAGGCGGACGCGGCGCGCATCTGCGGCGAGCTCGACGGCATCCCGCTGGCGATCGAGCTGGCCGCCGCCCGGCTGCGTACGATGCCGGTGTCCGTACTGGTCCGGCAGCTCGGCGACCGGCTGGCCTTCCGCGGGGGCCGTACGTCGGAGCCGCGTCACCGCACGCTGCGCGACGTCATCGACTGGAGCTGGAACCTGTTGTCGGCGCGCGAGCGCGAGCTGCTGCGCGGGCTGACGGTCTTCTCCGGCGGCGCGACGTACGAGGCCGTCGCGGAGATCTGCGGCGGCGACCCTGACGATCTCGCCTCGCTCGTGGACAAGTCGCTCATCTCCGTCTCCGGCGACCGCTACGTGATGCTGGCCACCATCAGGCAGTACGCCGCCGCCGACCTGCCCGCCCTCAGGCAGGCCCACGCCGGCTACTACACGCGGCTGGCCGAGACCGCCGAGCCCCACCTGCGTACGGGCGAGCAACTCGCGTGGCTGGAGGTGCTGGACGCCGAGCAGGACAACCTCGACGCCGCCCTGCGTCACTCCGACGACCCGCTCAGGCTGGTGCTGCCCCGGTTCTGGCCGTGGATCATGCGCGGGCGGCGGCGGGAGATGAGCGAGCAGGCGGCGGCCGTGTTGCGCCGTACCGGCGAGGTGCCCCCGCCGGGGCGCGAGCTGGCGCACGGGCTGTGCCGGGTGCTCACGGGCGGCGAGCCGTCCCCGGCCGTGCTCGACTCCGACCATCCGGCCGCGCTCAACTTCTGGGCCATGAGCGGCGCGCAACGCCCGCCCGGCGACGTCGTCGAGCTCACCGAGCACACCGTCGAACGCCTGCGCGACTCCCCCGACCCGTGGACGCGCTCGGCCGCGCTGCTGGTCGGCGGCATCGTCCGGTTCGAGTACGGCGCGGTGGCCGGCGCCGAGGACCTGCTCGGCCCGGCGCTCGACGGCTTCCGCCGCACCGGCGACCGCTGGGGCCAGTGGGCCGCGCTCTACTGGCTCTCGCTGGTCGCCGAGAACCGGGGCGACTTCGCCGCCGCGCTCGCCCTGGCCGAGGAGCCCGGACGCCTGGCCACCGAGTTGTCGGGGCTGGACGCGCCGCTCGGCCCGATGACGTTCCTGCTGCGGCTGGGCCAGCTCAGGGCGCGGGCGGGCGACCACGAGGGGGCCGCGGCCACGCTGGAGGAGGCGTGGTCATCGGCGCTGCGGGCCGACGACGCCGTGACCCAGGCCAGGGTCCTGCACGCCCGTGCCGAGCTGGCCCGGCGTACCGGCGACAGGGCGCGGGCGGCCCGGCTGCTCGACCGGGCGCTGTCGCTCGGCAGCGGGGAGGGGCCGGCGCAGTTCAGGGCGTTCATGCACGTCGAGCTGGCCCGTGTGGCGGAGCCGGGGCCGCCGCTGCGCGCGGCTCTGGAGCTGATGGAGACCTGCGGTGACCGGACGGCCCGCGCGACCGTGCTCGAAGGCGTGGCCGAGCACCTGCGGCCCCGGGCGGCGGCCGAGCTGCTCGGCGCGGCCCGCGCGCTGCGCGGCGTCGGCGACTCCGCCGATCCCCTGCTGGCCGCGCTGGACGGGCGGTGCCGGTCCGCGCTCGGCCCGGACGCCTTCCACGACGCCCTGACCAGGGGAGCCGCGCTGCCGTCCCCGGAGCGACACGCGCTCGGACTGCTCGCCTGAGAGCGTCCTGCGCACGGCATCCCGTCACCGCACGTAAGGTCGGGGAAGGGGCCGCGGAACCGACGACGAAACCCCTGGTTCGCGGCAGTCCGGATGAGCACAGAACACCTTCCGGTTTCGCGGCGAATACGCCAGGGTTGTGGCAACTTTCACCGCAATGTGAGGAGATCTGTGGCCAATCCAAGTGTGGTCGACACCCGGGGCAGTGACTTCGCCCGACTAGCCCGCCGAATCTCGGACGCCGGTCTCCTCGACCGGCGTCCCGTTTATTACGCGGTGCGGCTCAGCATCGTCGTCGTCGCGTACCTCGGTTGCTGGGCGCTGTTCGCCTGGGTGGGCGACTCGTGGTGGCAACTCCTCGTCGCGGTGGCGCTGGCCGTGGTCTTCGCGCAGATCGGCTTCGTCTCCCACGACCTGGGCCACCGGCAGGTGTTCAGGACGCGGCGGCCGAGCGACGTGACCGGGCTGCTTCTGGGCAACCTCGGCATCGGCCTGGGCTGGGGATGGTGGACCAGCAAGCACAACCGCCACCACGCCAACCCCAACCACGAGGACCACGACCCCGACGTCTCGCCCGCGGTCATCGTCTGGTCGACCGAACAGGTGGAGCGCAGCAGCGGCCTGCCCCGCTTCCTCGCCAGACACCAGGCGTTCTGGTTCTTCCCGCTGCTCACCCTGGAGGCCTGGCACCTGCACGTGGCCAGCTTCAAGGCGCTGCTCGCGCCCGCGACCAAGCGGCCGTGGATGGAGCTGGTGCTGCTGACCGGGCACGTCGTGCTCTACTTCGGCGCGGTCTTCACCGTGCTGCCGTTCGGCAAGGCCCTGGTGTTCCTGGTCGTCCATCAGGGGCTGTTCGGCCTCTACCTGGGCTCGACGTTCGCGCCCAACCACAAGGGCATGCCCGTCCTGACCAAGAACGACAAGCTGGACTTCCTCCGCAAGCAGGTGCTGACCTCCCGCAACGTCAGGGGCGGCCTGTTCACCGACGTGGCGCTCGGCCAGCTCAACTACCAGATCGAGCACCACCTGTTCCCGAACATGCCCGCGCCCAACCTGCGCAAGGCGCAGCCCATCGTCGAGCGTTACTGCGCCGAGGTCGGCGTCAGCTACCTGCAGACCGGGCTCTTCGACTCCTACGGCCAGGCCCTGCGCCACCTGCACGAGGTGGGCGCGGCGCTGCGCCGCTGACCCTCACCCCTCTTCCTTGACCCGCCTCTCCAGATCGGCACGGCGCCGTTCGAGCTCGGCGATCAGCTCGGACTGCTCGTCGGCCTGGGCGATCATGGCCGAGATCTCGATCTGGTCGGTCGCGCCCATGTCGCCCACCTGGTCGCGCACCTCCTGGTTCTCCGCCTTCAGCCGGGCCAGGTCCGCTTCGACCTGCCGGAGCTCATCCTTTGTACTCATCCCGACCAACTACCCCATCAGCCGCGTGACCATACAGAATGGAGCACATGCGCAGGTTGTCGGCGAGCACCACGGTGTCACTCGTGGTGGTCGCCGTGGTGCTGGCCGGCACGCTGGTCGCCGCGTTCACCAGCGGCCGGACCCCCAACGTGCTCGATGTGGTGCTGCCGGTCGTCTCGTGCGGCGCGCTGATGTTGCGGCGGCGCCTCCCGGTCGCGTCGCTGATCGTGGTCGTCGTGTCGGTGTCGGTCTACTACCCGTTCGCCCGGCTTGACGGGCCCCTGATCGTCCTGGTGTTCGTGGCCCTCTACACCGCCGCGGACCAGGGCAGGCTGGTCGCCGCCATCGCCACCGGGGCCGCGGTGTTGCTGGCCATGGGGTTCGGCGAGGCCCGCGGGGTCCGGCACGTGGACGACAGCATGTTCGGCGCGATCACCGGCTGGGTGGTGGCGGCGATCGCGTTCGGCGGGGTCACCAGGAACCGGCGGGCGTACCTGCTGGAGGCGCAGCAGCGCGCGCTGGACGCCGAGCACTCCAAGGAGGAGGAGGCCAGGCGGCGCGAGAGCGAGGAGCGGCTGCGCATCGCCAGGGAGCTGCACGACGTGCTCGGGCACAACATCTCCATGATCAACGTGCAGGCGTCGGCCGCGCTGCACGGGCTCGCCAAGCGTCCGGAGAAGGCCGAGGCCGCGCTGCGGACGATCAAGGAGACCAGCAAGGAGACGCTGCGCGAGCTGCGTACCACGCTCGGCGTACTGCGCCAGGTGGACGAGGACGCGCCGACCGCGCCCGCGGGCAGCCTGGCGCGGGTGCCGGAGCTGGTGGCGACGTCGGGGCTGGAGGTCGCCACCGACCTGTCCGGGCCGCTCGACGCGCTGCCGACCGAGGTCGACCTGGCCGCCGCCCGCATCATCAGGGAGTCGCTGACGAACGTCGCCCGCCATTCCGGTACGAAGAAGGCCACGCTCACGGTCAGCAACTCATCCGGAAATATCATGATCCGGGTGGATGATGACGGCCCGGGCGCCACGTACACCGATGGCAGCGGTTTCGGCCTCCAGGGCATGCGCGAGCGCGCCACCGCGCTCGGCGGCGACCTGGAGGCGGGCCCGCGCCCCGAGGGCGGCTTCCGCGTCGTCGCCCGCCTGCCACTGAACGGAGCACGATGATCCGCGTACTGCTCGCCGACGACCAGACCCTGGTACGAGCCGGGTTCCGGTCGATCCTCTCCGACGAGGACGACATCGAGGTCGTCGGCGAGGCCGCCACCGGCGCGGCGGCCGTGGCGGGAGCCCACGAGCACCGGCCCGACGTCGTGCTCATGGACATCCGCATGCCCGAGCTCGACGGTCTGGAGGCCACCCGGCGCATCGCGGGCGATCCGCGGCTCGACGGCGTCAAGGTCATCATCCTGACCACCTTCGACCTCGACGACTACGTCTACGGCGCGCTGCGCGCCGGCGCGGGCGGGTTCCTGGTCAAGGACACCGAGCCGGCCGAGCTGATCCACGCGGTCCGGGTCGTGTCCAGGGGCGACGCGCTGATCTCGCCCTCGGTGACGCGGCGGCTGATCGCGGAGTTCGCCGGCCGCGTCAAGCGTCCGGAGCCGGGCCCCGAGCTCAACGCGCTCACCGAACGCGAACGCGAGGTCATGGGCCTGGTGGCGGCCGGGCTGTCCAACGACGAGATCGCCGCCCGGCTCGTGCTCAGCCCCGCCACGGCGAAGACGCACGTCAGCCGCATCATGACCAAGCTCGGCGTGCGCGACAGGGCCCAGCTCGTGATCATCGCCTACGAGGCCGGGATGATCACGCCGGGCTGGCTTACATCCTGAGTCGTACGACTTTAGTGATCTTCGACCCGGGGTTGTACGCCGGATTGCAGACCGGAGCATGACGCGGCGGAGCAGCCCGTAACGCCAAGCTTTCGGCATGGACACCGTCGACCTCGCCCGGCTGCAGTTCGCGCTCACCGCGGGCGCGCACTTCCTCTTCGTCGCGCTGACGCTCGGCCTGGCGACGCTGGTGGCCGCCGTCCAGACCTGGGCCACGTTCAGCGGCAACCCCGTCCACCTGCGGATGACGAGGTTCTGGGGCCAGCTCTACATCATCAACTACGCGATGGGCATCGTCACCGGGCTGGTCATGGAGTTCCAGCTCGGCCTGTCGTGGAGCGGCCTGACGGAGTACGCGGGCAACGTCTTCGGCGCCTCGCTGGCGATCGAGACGCTGGTGGCCTTCTTCGTCGAGTCCACGTTCCTGGGGCTGTGGATCTTCGGCTGGAACCGGCTCAACCGCTGGGCCCACCTGGCGCTGATCTGGGTCGTCACGCTGACCGCCTACGCCTCGGCGTTCTGGATCATGATCTCCAACGGCTTCCTGCAGAACCCGGTCGGCTACGCCCTCGACGGCGACACGCTGCGGCTCACCGACTTCGGGGCGCTGGTCGCCAACCCGGCCGCGCTGGTCGCGTTCGGCCACGTCCTGGGCGGCGCGATGATCGTCGGCGGGTTCTTCATGGCCGGGGTGAGCGCCTACCACCTGCGCCGGCGCACGGCCGAACACGACCTGTTCAGGAAGTCGTTGCGCATCGGCGTCGGCCTCGCGCTGCCGGCCACGTTCGTCACGGTGACGTTCGGCGGGCTCGGGTTCGCGACGCTGCAACCGTCCAAGGCCGCGGCCTGGAGCGGCGGCGCCGAGCGGCTGGCCGCCGTGCAGGCGGAGGCCGCGGCCGCGTACGGGCCGGGCGACTACCTGCCTCCGGCCGGCTGGGTGCAGGCGGCCGGGATCACGATGATGATCCTCTGGGTGGTGATGACGGTCGTGGCGGGTCTGAGCCTGCTGCTGATGCTCTTCCGGCCGGTCGTACGCAGGTTCCGGGCGTGGCACTGGCTGCTGACGCTGATGATCCCCGTGCCGTTCGTCACCATGCTCGCCGGGTGGACCTTCCGCGAGCTGGGGCGCCAGCCCTGGGTGGTCTACGGGCTGCTGCGGACGTCCGAGGCCATGTCGCCGGTGACGGCGGGCCAGATGCGGTTGTCGCTGACGGCGTTCGTCTCGGTGTTCGCGGTGCTGATCGGGGTCAACTACTGGCTGCTGGCCAGGGCGGCCAGACGCGGGCCGGGCGCGGTGGCGCTCGGCGACAGCCCGGTCGAGACCGCCGCCCCCGCCGTCCCCGCCTTCTGAGGAACGATCATGGAAATCTTCGTCCTGGCCTTCTTCGCGCTCGGCTACCTCGTCCTGGGCGGGGCCGACATCGGGGTCGGCATGGCCCTGCCCTACCTCGGGCGGTCGGCGGGTGAGCGGCGCGAGGTGATCGCCGCGATCGCGCCCTTCTTCCTCGGCAACGAGGTGTGGCTGGTGGCCTCGGCCGGGGTGCTCGCGGGGCTCTTCCCCGACCTGGAGGGCCGGCTGCTGAGCGGGAACTACGTGGTGGTCGTCGCGCTGCTGCTGTCGTGGGTGGTCAGGGACATGGGCCTGTGGTTGCGGGGGCGAGTGCCCGGCGCGCGGTGGCAGGCGTTCTGGGACGGCGCGACCGTGGCCGGGAGCTGGGGTCTGGCGCTGAGCTGGGGGTTGCTGCTCGGCGAGGTGCTGCTCGGCATCGAGGGGCCGCTCGTGTCGCTGGCCGCGCTGGCGGTGGCGGCGTTGTTCGCGGTGCACGGGCTGGCGTTCGCGGCGCTGGGGCTGCGCGGGCCGTTGCGGGAGCGGGCCACGGTGTTGTCCGGCGGAGCGGGCGAGGGCCGCACCTACGCGCTGACGGCCGGCGCGCTGCTGGTGGTCGGGGTGCTGGCCGGGAGCCGGCTGCCGCTGGAGCCAGGGTCGTCGGGGGCGGTGCTGGTGCCGGTGGTCCTCGTCCTGATCCCGCTGCTGGTGGCCTCGCAGGGGTGGGTGTGGTGGACGTTCAGGCACCGGGTGACCGGCCCGTCGTACCTGTGACAGGGCGGGCACCCAGGCCGGGCACCCGCCCTGTCACGGACGGCGGCTCAGAACAGCGGAGCCCCGTCGCGGGTCAGCTTCCAATTGGCGGAGGCGAAGTCGGCGGGGTTGATCGTGCCCTTGGCGGTGGCGTACTCGATCAGCGCCTGGCGGATCTCCACCTGCGCGTTGTACAGCACAGGAGCGCTGGTGACGTGCGGGAAGCCGCCACCGCCCGACTGGCGGTAGTTGTTGATCGCGACCACGAACTCCTTGCCGGCCGGGATCGGCGCGCCCTCGAACGTGAGGTTGGCGATGCGCTGCCCGGCGGGCTTGGCCACGTCGATGTCGTACGACACGCCCGAGAGCTGGTCGTAGTTGTAGTCCGGGGTGTTGGCGGCGTTCGTCAGCTTGGTGACGTCCACCGGGTCGCCCGGGTTGAGCTGGTTGAAGTACCGGGCCGAGTACTCCAGATAGTCCTTGATCTGGGCGCCGGTCAGCTTGATCGCCAGCAGCGTGTTGTCGTAGACGTAGAGCCCGGCCACATCCCTGACGCGCACGTCACCGGCGGGGAAGACCGCGGTGCGGCTGAACGGCGCGGCGATGGACAACACCGGCAGCGTGTTGTCCGGCAGGGCCGCCTTCACGGTCTCGGTCTGCACCTGCTGGATGTAGTCGAGGATCGGCGTGTCCTTGTACGGCGACTCGGCCGCCGACAGTTCCTCGGCCGACTTGGCGACGACCTTGTTGACGTAGCCGATCGTGGTGTCGTGCTGCGGCTTCAGCAGCGAGACGATCTTCGGGTCCTCCGTGACCGTGTTGGTGTTGAGGGTGGCGGAGGTCTTCCCGGTCACGACCCACTTGCCGCGCTGCTTGGTGAGGGTGAAGTCGAGCCGCGACAGCCGCTGGCCCCACTTGCCCGGCTCGGTGAGCAGTACCTGCTGCCCGGTGACCTTGTTGGTCACAAAGCGCTGGGCGACCTCGTTGTGCGCGTGGCCGAACAGCACGGCGTCGATGCCCGGCACCTGCTCGGCGACCAGCGCCGAGGCGTTCTCCACCGGCAGGTCGGTGCCGTAGGAGGACATGCCGCTGTCGCCCGCGTGGGCGGTCACCACGACCACGTCCGCGCCGAGGCCGCGGATCACCGGCACCCACTTTCTGGCCGACTCGACCAGGTCGGTGAAGCGCAGCTTGCCCTCGACGTTCGCCTTGTCCCAGATGGCCACGCCCGGGTTGGTCAGGCCGAGCACGCCGACCTTGATCGGCTTGTCGCCCTTGACCTTCATCGTCTTGATCACGAACGGCTCGTACGCCGGCAGCCCGCTCTTGGCCTGCACCGCGTTCGCGCCCAGCACCGGCGCCCGCATCTGCTTGATCCAGGTGGCCAGCAGCGGCAGACCGTAGTTGAACTCGTGGTTCCCCAGGGTGACGGCGTCGTAGCCGATGGCGTTCATGGCCTTGGCCATCGGGTGGGTCCGGCCGGTCTCGGTGATCGGCTCGACCTTGGCGTAGTAGTACGCCAGCGGCGTGCCCTGGATGGTGTCACCCGAGTCGAACAGCAGCGTGTGGTCCGCCCCGCGCTCAGCCCTGACCTTGTTGACCAGCGACGACACCTGCGCCAGGCCGATGGTGTTGCCCTGCTTGTCGGAGTAGGCGGCGTCCTTGAAGTAGTCCCAGTTGAGGGCGTTGCTGTGGATGTCCGACGTCCCCATCACGGTTACGGTGACGCTCTTGTCCCCGTTCGCGTGGGCGGGCAGCGCCACCAGGGCCAGCGCCGCCACCGCGGCGGCCCCGGAGACGGCGAGCTTCTTGGTCTGCATGTGCCTGGAGGGTAACCAGGACAAATTACTCGTTGGTTACGAAATCGCGGATCAGGGCTGTCACCTCGGCGGGACGTTCGTGCAACACCACGTGGCCGCTGTCCAGCTCGGCGTACCGGCTGCCGGGCAGCGCGGCGTGCAGGGCGCGGGCGTGCTCGACCGGGACGAGGTGGTCCTGCGTGCAGCCGATGACCAGTGTGGGCGCGGTGATCGCGGGCAGCAGGTCCCGGATGTCGGTCCTGAGGTCCAGTTCGATCTGGCGTACGGTGCCGGGCGGCGGGTCGCCGGCCAGCATCGCCTTCAGGCCGTCCTCGCCCAGGCCGCTCACGAAGGCCGGGCTGAAACCGACCAGCGGGCCGTACGCCGTGTAGCTCTCGGGGTCGGTGGCCGCCAGGCGCGCCCAGGTGTGCAGGCCGAGCTGGAGGCGGGGGTCGCCGGCGTGCGTCCAGCCCGCGATCAGCACCAGCCGCCTGACCAGCTCGGGATACCGGGCCGCGAGCCCGGCCGCCACCACGGCGCCCAGCGAGAAGCCGACGAGGTCGGACGGGCCGCCTTCGGGGAAGGTCGCCGCGACCTGTTCGATCAGCAGGTCGAGCGTGAGGTCGCCACCGGGGTCGGTGGTCTCGCCGCTGCCCGCGTAGTCGGGGGTGATCACCGTGCGGATGTCGGCGAGGTTCGGGACGAGGTGGGCGTAGTTGGTGGCGGCGTCGCCGCCGGTGCCGTGCACCATGACCAGGCCGGGGCCGCTGCCCGCCCGGTTGAAGTGCACGTGACCGCCGTCGTGGATGACCGAGGGCATGATCTGTCTCCTAGAGGTTTCCGCCGCCGGTGGCGTCGAGGGTGGTGCCGGTGATGAAGCTCGCCTCGGGCGAGGCGGCGAACGCGACCACGTTCGCGATCTCCTCGGGCAGGCCGATCCGGTTGAGCGCGTGCCTGCTCGCCGCGTACGCGAGGGCCTCGGGGTTCCCCCGCAGCCAGCCCGCGTTGACGTCGGTGTCGATGATGCCGGGCGCGACGTTGTTGACCGTGATGCCACGCGGGCCCAGCTCCTTGGCCAGGGCCAGCGTGAACACCTGCACCGCGCCCTTGGTCATCGAGTACCCGATGGCCTCGGGGAAGGCGATGCGGGCCACGCCGGAGGTGATGTTGACGATCCGGCCGCCGTCCGGGATCAGCGGCAACACCTGCCGGGTGAGGAAGAACAGGCCCTTGACGTTGACCGCGAACAGCCGGTCGTAGCCCTCCTCCGTCTCCTGCGCGAGGGGCTTGGACGTGCCGATGCCCGCGTTGTTGACCAGCACGTCGAGCACGTCCGTCTCGTCGGCCACCCGCTCGGCGAGCCGGGCGACGTCCTCGGGCACACCCAGGTCCGCCCGGACGGCGACCGCGTTCGCCCCGATCAGCCTCACGACCTCCTCGGCCGCCGCCGCGTCCCTGGCGTAGTTGACGATCACGCGGAACCCGTCCTTGGCGAGGCGCAGCGCGATGGCGCGGCCGATCCCCCTGCCGGCACCCGTGACCAGGGCAGTCTTCATCGCTCGAACCCTTTCTTTAGCGATCGATACAGAAACAATAACATAGCGATCGCTATAGAATGTGGACATGGCCAGGCAACGAGCTTTCGACAGGGACACCGCACTGGAGAGCGCGCTGCGCGCGTTCTGGCGGCACGGCTACGAGGCGACCTCGATCGCCGAGCTGACCGCCGCCATGGGCATCAAACCCCCCAGCCTGTACGCGGCCTTCGGCGACAAACGGCGGCTGTTCGAGGAGGCGGTACGGCGCTACCAGCAGACCTACGGCGCCTTCACCACCAGGGCGCTGGCCGAGGAGCCCACCGGCCGGCAGGCCATCGAGCGTGTGCTGCGCGAGTCCGCGGCCGAGTACGCGGACGCGGGCCACCCGCCCGGCTGCCTGATCATCAGCGCGGCGGTGAACTGCGGGCCCGAGTCCGCCGAGGTGGAGGAGCTGCTGCGCGGGTTCAGGGAGAAGGCCAAGGCGGCGCTGCGGGGACGGATCGACGACGACGTCGCGGCCGGCCGCCTGGCCCCCGGCACCGACACGGGAGCCCTGGCCACCTACTTCGCCTCGGTGATCCAGGGCATGTCCACGCAGTCACGCGACGGCGCCCCCTACGCCGACCTGCTGAGCATCGCCGAGCTCGCCATGTCGGCCTACCCGCCCCCCGCGCCCTGAGCCTTCACTGCGACATGACCGAGGCGTCCTCCGGGGGCAGCTCGGGAGGGGAAGCACGCAGCCAGCGGCAACCGTGCGGATCCAGCGCGAGCTTGACCGTGCCGTCGGACGACACCTTCAGCGTGCCGTCCACCAGCAGGTCCGTGAGGTCGCAGTGCTCCAGGCCGTCCAGTCGCAGCTCGACGTCCCTGGCCGTGTCGCACAGGTTGTGGGCGACCACGACCGTCGCGCCGTCGGCGTCGCAGCGGTGCACGAAGACCGCGTCGTCACCGGCGTCCAGCACGGTGTACTGCCCCCACGCCAGCTCAGGGCACTCGCGATACCGCTCGATGAGCAACTGGAACCAGCGCAGCAGCGAGTCGGTGTCCCGTCGCTGGTCGGCCACGTTCACCCGGTCGGGCGCGAAGGAGCCCTCCGGGACCTCGCGGACCGTGTCGGGAGACTGGCTGAAGCCGCCGTCCTCGGACCACTGCATGGGGATGCGGACCGCCAGCCGCCCCTCCTCGTCGAGGTTCTCCCCCATGCCGATCTCCTCGCCGTAGAAGATCACGGGGGTGCCGGGGAGGGAGAACAGCAGGCTGTAGGCCATCTTGACGCGCCGCAGGTCCCCGCCGAGCATCGTCGGCAACCTCCGGCGCAGGCCGCGACCGAAGATCTGCATGTCCTTACGGGGGCCGAACGCCTCGAAGATCTCCTGGCGTTCCTCCTCGGTGAGCTTGTCGAGGGTCAGCTCGTCGTGGTTGCGCAGGAACATCGCCCACTGGCAGTCCTTGGGAGCACGGGGACGGTCCTTCAAGGCGTCCATCAGGGGACGGGCGCTGTTGCGGGCCAGGGAGAGCCAGCTGTTCTGCATGCCGATGAAGTCGAAGCACATGGTGAGCTGGTCACCGAGCCCCTCACCGAAGAACCGCAATAAGTCCCGGTACGGGAGGTTGACCTCGCCCAGCAGGATCGAGCCGCCCTTGCGCCTGGTCATGAACGCCCGCAGGTCCGCCAGGAACTCGTGCGGGTCGGCCAGCTCGGGGGCGACGTTCTCAATGAGGAACGGCACGGCGTCCACGCGGAAGCCCGCCAGCCCGAGCTCCATCCAGAAGCCGAGGATGCGGGTGATCTCGTCCCTGACCTCGGGGTTGCCGACGTTCAGGTCCGGCTGGTGGCGGTAGAAGCTGTGCAGGTAGTACTGGCCGCTGCCCTTGTCGTACTGCCAGACGGAGTTCTCCTTGTCGGGGAAGACCACCTGCTTGGGGTCGTCGGGCTCCGGTTTGTCGGACCAGACGTACCAGTCGCGCATCGGCGAGTCCTTGCTCCTGCGCGACTCCTTGAACCATGGGTGCTGGTCGGAGGTGTGGTTGACGACCAGGTCCGCGATCACCCGCAGGCCCCTGTCGTGGGCGGTCCGCATGAACTCCACGAAGTCGCCCAAGGTCCCCAGGCGGGGGTCGATGCTGTAGAAGTCGGTGATGTCGTACCCGTCGTCCCGGTTGGGGGTGGGGAAGAACGGCATCAACCACAGGCAGGTCACGCCGAGCCCCGCCAGATAGTCGATCTGCTGGGTCAAACCGCGGAAGTCGCCCACGCCGTCGCCGTTACCGTCCTTGAACGTCTCGACGTCCAAGCAGTACACGACGGCATTTTTCCACCACAGGTCAGAGGTGTACGTCAGTCGCATGGCGCCGTGCTACCCAGCTAAACGGGACAAATGCCCTTTTAATCGCCAAGCGCGAGCGCTGGGTGCGGACGGCAGCCCCGCCCCGGCCACGATCGCCGCCACCTCGGAGTCGGTCCAGGCGTTGAACTCCGCGTAACACCGGGCCACCGAGCGCGTGCTCGTGCGCACAATAGTTCGCTAGCCGAACTGTTTATGCTAAACTGATCTTATGGCCAAGCACGAGGAGCAGTTGGGAGTCGTCCCCGCCCTGGTGCGGTCGACCTTCCTGGTCAACGCCGTCTACGCCGAGTCCGCCCGCGAGTACGGGCTGACCTCCCAGCAGGGCCAGCTCCTGTGCGTGCTGATGGCGCAGCCGTACGGGATGAGCGAGCTGGGCGCGATGTTGCGCCTGGCCAAGTCCAGCCTCACCGAGCTGGTCGACCGTACCGCGCAGCGCGGCATGGTGCGCCGCGAGCCCAACCCCAAGGACCGTCGCGCGGTCCAGGTCAAGCTGACCGAGCAGGGCGCCAAGCTCGCCGACGAGTTCTACACCGAGACCTGCCGGCGCATCGACGAGCTGCCCTCGGGGCTGGACGAGACCGAACGCGCCACCCTCGCCGACCTGCTCTCCCGCCTGGTACGCGACAACAACGCCCCGACGGTCTTCATCGAACGCAACGACGCCCCCTGACCGAGGCGCCCAGGCGCTCAGAGGAGGGTGCCGCCGGTCACCTCGAACCTGGTCAGCGCCTCGTCGATCCTGCTCAGGGTGTCCGCGTGGAGGACGAGGTCGGCGGCTGCCAGGTTCTCCTCGATGTGGGCCGGCGTGCGGCTGCCCGGGATCGCCACCACGTGCTCGTCCTGGTGCAGGAGCCAGGACAGGGCCAGTTGGGCGGGGCTGATGCCGAGGTTCGTGGCCAGGGTGCGGATCGGGGCGTAGCGGTCGTTGTTGCTCGCCAGGTTGTCCGCCGAGAACCGGGGCGCGTTGTGGCGGAAGTCGCCTTCGTCCAGCCGCTGCACCGTACCGGTGAGGAAGCCGTTGCCGAGGGGGCTCCAGGCGACCAGGCCGACACCCAGTTCGCGGGCCGTGGCCAGCAGTTCGGGGTCCACCGGGCGCCACATCGACCACTCGTTCTGCACGGCCGTCACGGGATGCACGGCGTGGGCGGCCCTGAGCTGGTCCGCCGTGACGTTCGACAGGCCGATGTGCCTGACCAGGCCGTCGCGCACCAGGTCCCCCATCGCGCCGGCCGTCTCCTCCAGCGGGACGCCCGGGTCCGGGTAGTGCAGGTAGTACAGGTCGATCACGTCGGTGTCCAGGTTGCGCAGGCTGCGCTCGGCGTAGCGGCGGACCAGGCGGGGTTCGGCGTTCACGCGGAGTTCGTTGAAGGCGTAGCCGACCGGGTACGAACGGCTCGGCTCGCCGTCCGGGATCGCCAGGCCGAACTTGGTGGCCACCACGACCTCGTCCCGGCGGCCCTTCAGGGCGCGGCCGACCAGGCGTTCGTTGTGGCCGTCCGGGCCGTAGGCGTCGCTGGTGTCGATATGGGTGGCGCCGCCGTCCAGTGCCGCCTGCAACGCCGTCTGCGCACGGGTGTCGTCGATGTCGCCGTACACACCGGGAGAGAGCACCATCGCGCCGAAACCGAGGGCGGGGACCTGCAGTGTTCCGAGCTCACGTGTCTTCATGCCGGAGATCGTGCCGCGCGGGGGCGGTCGGCGTCCAAGACCCTTTGCTATAACCAACGGTTATGGACGTGCACCTGCGGGAGCTCCGCTACTTCGTCGCGGTGGCCGAGGAGCTGAACGTGACGCGCGCCGCCGAGCGGCTCTTCGTCTCGCAGCCCGCCCTGTCCAAGCAGCTCAGGGTGCTGGAGCGGCAGCTCGGGTTCGCCCTGCTGGAACGCGTGCCCAGCGGCGTGACGCTGACCCGGCAGGGCGAGGCGCTGCTGCCCGTGGCACGGGAACTGCTCGAACGCTGGGCCGCCGGGGTGGAGACGGCGCGCGCCGCCGCCGCCACGGGGACGCTGGTCATCGGGATGCAGACGGCCGTCGGCAGGGGGTTGCAGCAGGAGGCGCTGCGGCTGTTCCGCCGGGCCCTGCCGGGCTGGGAGGTCTCGCTCCGGCTCGTGGGCTGGGACGACCCCAGCGGCGGCCTCGCCGACGGGTCCTCCGACGTGGCGTTCATCTGGCTGCCCGTGCCGCCGGGGCTGGAGACGTACGTGCTGGTCACCGAGGGGCGGGGGGTGGCGATGCCGGCCGACCACCGGTTGGCGGAGCTGGCCGAGGTCCCGTTCGCCGAGTTGCGGGACGAACCGTTCGTCGCGCTGCCCCCGGCCGCCGGCCCGCTGCGCGACTTCTGGCTCGCCCGGGACGCGCGGGACGACGATCCGGTCGTCGGCGTCACGGCGAACACGCCGGAGGAGGTGTTCGAGGCGGTGATCAGCGGGCTGGGCGTCGTGCTGGTGGCCGAGGGGAACGCGACGCTCTACAAGCGGCCGGGCATGGTCTACCGCCCGGTGGCCGGCCTGCCCCCGGGACAACTCGCCATCGCCTGGCGCCGGGGGGACGCCCGCCCCCAGGTCACCACCTTCGTGGACGCCCTCCGGCAGGCCGCCGCGAGGCCCTGACCCGGCGTACCCGTGCGTGTGGTCAGTCGAGCGGACGTCGGTACCGGACCTCGGTGAGCACGAAACCCCGGCTGTCGTCGTCCTTGACCACCCCGTCGTCGTGCCATCCGGCGGCCTCGTAGAACCGCCTGGCGCGCACGTTGGCGTCCAGGACCCACAGAACGGCCTGCCGGTAGCCGGCCCGGGTCAGCGCGGCGACGGCCGCGTCCATGAGCGCCCTGCCGATCCCCTGCCCCCAGCTCTCGGGCACGAGGTAGATCGTGGCGACCTCGGCCACGGACGCGCCGTCCTCGTCCTCGTCCCGTGCGGGCAGCAGCCCGGTGAACCCGACCACCTGCCCGTCGGCCTCGGCCACGAGGGTTCCCTCCCTGGGCCAGGCCGTACGGGCCGGCCATCGTTCCCACGCGGGCCGGCGGGCGGCCGCGTTCATGCCGTCGAGGTGGTCCTGCGGGACGAGCCCACGGTAGGCGGCCTGCCAGGACCGTACGTGGACCTCGGCGATCGCCCCCGCGTCGGCCGAGGTCGCCTGTCGAATACGCATCTGTACGTCGTACTCGTCAGATGACCCGGCTGTCGAGCCGTCGGAATGCGGAGGAGGGCGGATTTTGTCCCGATTCGATGTTCCGCCGAATTCATCGGCAGGTTCGGGGAAGTCGCCACTAAGGTCTGACCCGACGCACCGGTAACACCAGAAAGGCACCCCCAATGAGCGATCACGCCCTCACCTTCGACCTCATCGACGCCGACAAGGACGGCCGTATCTCCGCCGTCGAACTCGTCCGCCTGATGGAGGTGCTCGGCCAGCCCGTCACCTTGGAAGCCGCGCAGGAAGGCGTGCGAAAGCTGGACAAGGACGGCGACGGCCTGATTGACGTGGAGGAGTTCGGCGCGTTCTTCCAGAAATGACAAGAACAAGCTCTTGCTAGGCAAACTCTTGTCGCCTACGTCACAATGGCGACAGGAGGGACGATGGCCATCAAGAGTGACATCAGCGAAACCCGGCTCCCCGCGGACATCGTGAGAACGCTCAGGGCTGGCATCGGAAAGGTCTCGGCCGAGGTGATCGAGGAGATCCAGACCCGGATCCCCGAGTACGCCAGACCGACGGACGAGATCTACATCAAAGTCGTGAAGAAGGCGGTCGAGGAGGCCATCGACGGTTTCCTCGACCGTATCGAGAACCCGTGCGCCCCCTGGGACCCCGAGCCGTTCCGCATGATCGGCAAGGGCGAGGCGGCCGAGGGCCGCAACCTGGAGCCGCTGCAGGCGGCGATGCGGCTGGGCGCCCGGGTGAGCTGGCGGCGGCTGACGGAGATCGCCGACCCGCTCGGCCTGACCCCGCAGTCCCTGTACGACCTGGGCGAGGCCATCTTCGTCTACCTCGACCAGCTCGCCGACGCCGCCGCCGAGGGCTTCGACGAGGCCAGGGCGCACGCGTCCGGCGTGATCGAACGCCGCCGCAACCGCCTGCTCGACCTGCTGCTGAGCCGGCCGCCCGCCGCCCCCGAGGCCATCGCCGACCTGGCCAAGGCCGCCGGATGGCGGTTGCCCAGGACCGTCGCGGGCGTGGCGCTCGACGACCAGCACGGGACGTACCGGGCGCCCGCGCTGCCGCCCGACGTGCTCGGCGGGCTGGAGCGGCCCGCGCCCTGCCTGCTGGTGCCCGATCCGGACGGGCCGGGGCAGGCTCAGCTGCTCGACCACGCGCTGCGCGGCCGGCGTGCCGCGATCGGGCCGGCCGTACCGCTGGCCGCGGCGGCGACGTCCCTGAGGTGGGCGCGCGAGGCGCTGGAGTTGTCGCGGCGCGGCGTGTTGCCGAGCGGGCTGCTGCGCTGCGCCGACCACATGGCCGCGCTCGTGGTGTTCAAGGACGAGGAACTGGTCGGCTCCCTGGCCGAGGTACGCCTCGCACCCCTCGCGCACCTGCGGCCCGCCCAGCAGGACCGGCTGGCCGAGACGCTGCTCGCCTGGTTACGGCACGGCCGGGGCGCCGCGGAGGTGGCCGCCCGGCTGCACGTGCACCCGCAGACCGTGCGCTACCGGCTGCGGCAGCTCGAAGAGCTCTACGGCGACCAGCTCGCCGATCCCGACGTCAGGTTCGAGCTGGAGATCGTGCTCCGCGCCCGCCAGGCCCTCATCGCCGCCCGGCCCTGACCGCCCCCGGCCCGTCCGGTCGAGGGCGGACGTTCCAGGTCAGGCGGTGTGCAGGTAGACCTGGCCGAAGACCTCGGACAGGTTCTTGATGTCCGTGGCGACGTCGGTCTCGGGGCTGCTGTAGTCGTAGACGGTGGCCAGCCTCGGGCGTACGGTGCCGAGCTTCTTGAGCTGGTCCCAGGTGGCGTTGGCGGCCCACTTCTCGCCGTACACGCGGTTGACCTGGCCCTGCGCGTCCTGCCAGCGGCTCCACAGGACGACCGTCTCGGCGGCGTCGGCCTGGAGCGGGGCCGCGACGCGGTCGGTGATGGCCTGGGCGTCGTGCTCGGCGGTGAGCGCGGAGCTGCCGGCCGCGGTGAACCCGGCGTCTTCGGCCGCGATCTGCGCGTAGGCGTCCCAGGCGCGGGCGCGGACCTGGATCCACTGGTTGCGCTGGGCCTCCTTGGCGTCGATCTTCCAGGTGGCGTACTCGGTGGCGAGGTGGGCGGTGTCCAGGGTCAGCTGGTCGATCTGGCCGGCGGAGAGCCAGGCGCCGATGCGGGCGGGGTCCAGCAGCGGGTACTTCTTGGTCATCTCGGCCTTGCAGGCGTCGTTGGCGCCGCAGCCGAACAGCGGGACCACCGTGTGCGCGGCCAGCTTCTTGCCGGGCACGAGCTTGCGCAGCGCGGTCGTGGTCTCGGCGACGAACTTGTCCAGCTCCTCGGCCGTGGCGAAGGTCTGGTTGTAGCCGAGCTGCGAGGTGAACCTGATCCCGGCGACGCCGGGCTGCGCGGCCAGGCCAGCGACCTTCTTGGCGGCCTCCTCAAGCTTGCCCGCCTTGTAGTCGTCGGCCAGCTCGGTCTCGATCCACGTACGCAGGCCGGCCTGGACCGCGCTCTTCACGGCCTGGCCCGCGGGGCTCTCGGCGGCGGCGGTCTTGGCGGCGGCCGAGATCTCGTCGGGGTCGATGTAGCACTTCTGGCCGTCCTGGCAGTTGTCCGGCGTGCCGCCGTCCTCGGCGCCGTCCACGTCCGGGGAGCCGACGTCGTGCATCTCGCCGTCGCCCTCGGAGTCGGTCGCGCACTCGTTGCCCGCCTCGGTGCAGTCCACCACGATCTCGTGCATCGGGCCCGAGTCGATCATGTTCTTGCCGTCGTTCTCCAGCCAGAACCGGGCGATGTCGGCGGCCTCGTCGGGGGTGGCCAGCCAGCGGCAGACCACGTACGCCGGGGTGTCGCCGGACATCAGGTCGTTGCAGCCTCGTGGATCGTCCTCCGACCAGGCTGGAACTCCGACGCCGAGCAACGACAGGGCCAGTCCGATGACGAAGATCTTCCGCAGTCGCATGACGCCTTTACTCCCAAGGGGGGCGATCGTGGGCAGATAGCACAATATCTGGACGATCAACAACCTTCAATGAGATCCACGGCGATCCTCACGCCGCTCTCGACACGCGGTAGCCGTCCCAGTCGGGCGAAACTGTCGCGGCGCGCAGCCCGGAGCCGGGTCGCGCCGGCCGGCGTACGAGGGGTGGCCGGGATGCTCACGTGTCCACGTCCACCCAGGTCCAGCCCGATCCGTCGGGGTCCGCCCGCACCACCCTCGTACGGCCCCGCGTCACCCGCACCCAGCCGGGACGCGTCTCGGCCCGCCGCTCCACCGGGGAACTGCAGGGGCGTTTGAAAACAGGCACGTCTCCCCCTGAACCGGCGGACGGAAGCGGATCCTGCTCGACCACCGGAAGGCAGGACGACCGCCGGTGAACGGCCCTCACGAGACACCTCGCGACCAGCAACACCAGCGAGCCGATCACCCCGCCGGCCACCAACGCCATCCAGGGCAGCATGGCGCGCCCGTCCTTCGACCTCGTGGACCGGTACGCGGCCGGCAGCACCCGGAGCGGGCCGCCCACCGCGGGACGCCGGTACAGGACGGCGGCGTCGTACGAGGTGGCGGGGTGAGTGCGCGGGACCTCGAAGCCGCCGCCCATCCGTCCGAACGGCCCCGCCCCCAGGGGCACGGCGAGCACGGCCACCGCCAGGGTCAGCACCACCAGCATCCACCTGCCGCGACGGACCAGGCGACCCGCGGACTCCGACCAGGGCACCCTCGCCACCGGACGTCCCCCGCACGGCCGTGTGTCAGGCACGCCTGGCCTCCTCGCCGTCCACGGGAGCAAATTACGGGAGAAGCAGGCGCGATTCTTGCCAGCAAGCAGCACTTTTCCCGACATTTCCTGTCACCGCCATGACAAATATTGGGACGACACCACCCCGCGAATGACGGCAGAATGATGCAGATTTGACCGTTTTCGAGGGGACCAGCCCAGTGCACAGCTATCTCCACGATCTTGGGCTGCTCCGCGACCGCAAGTTCGCCCTGCTGCTGTCCGCACGGACCATCTCCGTGCTCGGCAGCGCCTTCGCGCCCGTGGCGCTCGCCTTCGGCGTGCTCGGCCTGCCGGGCGCGGACGCCACGACGTTGTCGGTGGTGCTCACCGCCCAGTCGCTGCCCATGATCGCGTTCATGCTGGTCGGTGGGGTGATCGCGGACCGGCTGCCACGGCAGCGGGTGATGATGGCCGGCGAGCTGCTCATGGCGCTGGGCTACTTCGCGCTGGCCGCGATGATGTTGTCCGGCTGGACCCCGCTGACCGCCATGGGTGTGGCGGCGGCGGCCACCGGCGTGGGCACCGCGATCATGTTCCCGGCGCTGAGCGGCATCATCCCCGAGGTCGTGCCCGCCGATCGGCTGCAGGCCGGGAACGTGCTGCTCGGGCTGGGCGCGAACGCCTCGCGCGTGGCCGGGGTGGTGCTGAGCGGCGGCACGGTGATGTTGTTCGGCGGCGGGTGGGCCCTGTTGGTCAGCGGCGCGATGTTCGCGCTGGCCGGGGTGCTGATCGCGATGCTGCGCCTGACCTCCGCCGAGCGCGCGCGGGCGGAGCGGCACTCGGTGCTGGCGGACCTGCGCGACGGGTGGCGGGAGTTCAGCTCCCGTCAGTGGCTCTGGGTGGTGGTCGCCCAGTTCTCGGTGCTGGTGATGGCGCTCCAGGCCGGGCACGGCGTGCTCGGGCCGCTGCTGGCCAAGGAGAGCCTGGGCGGTCCGGCGGCCTGGTCGGCGTTCCTGGCGGGCGAGGCCGTGGGGACGATCGCCGGGGTGCTGGTGTCGTTGCGGCTGCGTCCGAGCCGGCCGATCCTGCTCGGGACGCTGATCTGCCTGCCGACGGCGCTGCCGTACCTGCTGCTCGGGTTGGACGCGCCGCTGTGGGCGACCGTGGCGGGGGCGTTCGTGCTGGGTGTGTGCTTCGACGTGTTCGGCGTGTTGTGGCAGACGACGATGCAGCGGGAGGTGCCGCCGGAGTCGCTGTCGCGGGTCAGCTCGTACGACATGCTCGGGTCCCTGATGTTCGGGCCGATCGGGCTGATGCTGGCCGGTCCCGCGGCGAAGGTCTTCGGCACCGAGGGGGCGTTGCTCGGCTGCGCCGCCCTCGTCGTGCTGTCCACGCTCGCCGCGCTGCTCGCGCCCGGGGTGCGCAACCTGCGCGCGCCCGAGCCGGTCTCACGCTGACCGGAACCAGGCGTTCGCCCTCGGCTGGAACATCAGCGTCACGGCCCCGAGCACGGCCGTCAGATGCAGGGCGCGGCTGATCGTGAAGAGCCAGGCCACCGCGTCGGCCCCGGCGGCGGCCTCCGCGATCGAGCCGCCGTGCAGCAGCCACTGGACGGGCCCCACGACCAGCGACAACGTGCCGAACACGCCGAGCGTGACGGCCAGCGTCAGCCTGGCCCAATTGCTGCCCCCGCGCATCCGCAGCGCCAGGAGGACCGCCGCGGTGAAGACGGCCACCCGCAGACCGGCGCCGGGCAGCAGGTCGATGACAGAGGCGCCCTCGCTCAGCTCCCTGCCGACCGCGAGCACGGTCTCGAACACCCCCGCCGCGACGGCGGACAACCACAGCAGTGCGGCGGCGTGCACGACGGGCGGCGGGCCGGACGGCTGAGGCCGGCGGGACTTCTGGTCGAGTGCGGTGGTCATGGTGGGCTCCCTGTTCGTTCGGTTACAGGGGAAGTCTGCGTCGCGCGGGCGCGCGGATCACGCCCGCCGTCCCCCGAATCCTGGTGAGGCCGGCCCTACCCCGAGATCACCGCTCGTGCGCAGGCCGCGGGCG
The DNA here is from genome assembly GCF_003947315.1 of Nonomuraea sp. WAC 01424. Taxonomy (NCBI): domain Bacteria; kingdom Bacillati; phylum Actinomycetota; class Actinomycetes; order Streptosporangiales; family Streptosporangiaceae; genus Nonomuraea; species Nonomuraea sp. WAC 01424. Next base: position 56,446 of record NZ_QHHZ01000026.1, on the reverse strand, counting down.
ACGGCGCGCTCGTGGCCGAGCCCGAAGCGCGGCTCGGGCACGCGCTCGCCGTCGAGGATCGCGGCCACGTACGCGGCCAGGGCGGGGGCGTGCTTGAACCCGTGCCCGGAGTCGCCGCCGAGCAGCCACACGCCGGGCGACTCCTCGGCGATGATCCATTCCGCGTCGGGCGTGAGCGTGTACTGGCAGACCTGGCTGAACAACACCGGCGCGTCGGCCAGCGAGGGGAACCTGCGCCGCAGGTAGCCCCGGGCCTGCTCGACGGAGGAGGCGTCCACCACGCGGCTGCCGCCCTCCGGCTCGTACGGCCCCCCTTCCGCGTCGGACGTGGCCTTCATGCCCACCCCGTCCACGTCGCCGTGCCCGTAGACGGAGGCGCCGTAGTCCACCCAGGCGGGCGTCTCGGGGACCGACCACGCGGCGGGCACCGCGAAGTGCAGCGTGTCCTGCTTGGTCACCGCGACCGGTACGTCGAACAGGCCCGGCAGCCAGGCCCCGCACGCCCACACCACCCGGTCGGCCCGCCGGACCTCGCCGTCCACCTCGACCGCGCTCTCCCCGGGCACGGGCACGGCCCGCCCCCTGACCAGGCGTACGCCGGCCGCGAGGGCCAGCCCGGCGGTCGCCTGCGTGGCCCGCCTGGCCCTGAGCACGCCGGCGTGCGGCTCCCAGAGCAGGAAGCTCAGGTCGTCGCCGCGGTAGTCGGGGAAGAAACGCCGGCCGTCGGCCGGGTCGAGCACCTCGCCGGGGATGTCCAGGTTCTTCAGCACCCGGGCGCTGGCGTGCTCCCATCCGTCCGGCCGGCCCGCGAACCACACCATGCCCGACTCCAGGAACAACTCCTCGCCGGCCCGTTCGCCCAGCCGCCGCCAGCCCTCCCGCGCCTCCCAGGCCAGCCGCGCGTACCACTCGTCGTCGCCGTGCGCGCAGCGCAGGAGCCGCGTCTCGCCCGCGCTGGCTTGCCGTACGTGTCCGGGTTTGTGCTGTTCGACCAGGGTCACCTGCCAGCCGGTTTCGGCCAGCCGCAACGCCAAGGACGACCCCCATATACCGGCTCCGACCACAATGACCGATTTCATGGAACCACCGTGACCGCAGAACCCGCGCCCGCGCAAGGGCTCAAACGATGATCAACCGCACCACGACGCCCGCGCAGTTGCCCGCCACGCAGATGCGCACCGGCACCTCGGAGATGCCGGCCGCCTCGGGCACCCCGCCCACGTGACCGTCGGGGCCGATCGACACGCCCCCGGGCAGCTTGGCGTGGTCGGTCACGGTGAAGGTCGGGGTCACACCCTGCGGGCCGCCGTTGACACCGATCTCACCGTTGATCGTCGCGCCGACCCGGCCGGGGAAGGTCAGCTCGCGCGGCTCCCACGGCACGTTGCCGAACACGACGAGAGTGATGAGCTGCTCCTCGCACGACTCCCCGGCGCAGATCCGGACCGGGGCGATGAACGTGCCCACCCGCGAGGGCGTGCCGGTCAGGTGCCCGCCCGCGTCGATCCTGACCCCCACGGCGACGTAGCCGGCCCGGAAGGTCACCCCCTTGGCGACGGGCAGCAGCCACTGGCTCACCGAGATGCCCTGGGTGAGGTAGAAGGTGTCCTCGACCAGCCGCTCGCCCGCCGGATCTGCCGGCGGGTCGATGAGGGTCTCCCTCGCCATGTACGCGAGCGGCGTCGTGAGCGACGGCACGGCCGGCGGCAGGGCGCACAGGGCCAGCCCGGCAACCAGGAACAGCCACCTTTGCCGCATCATTACCCCCCGACGCTTCTCGTCCCTACGTACCCCCTCACCGTGCTCTTTCACTGGCCGCCCGCCACTCCATAATCGATGCCATGGCCGCCGAATCCGCCCAGACCCTCGAACGCGGGCTGCGCCTGCTTCGCCTGCTCGCCGACGGCAAGGGCGGGCGCACCCCGACCGAGCTGAGCACCGAGTTGTCACTGAGCCGGCCGGTGGTCTACCGGCTGCTGACGACGCTGCTGAACGAGGGGTTCGTCCGCCGGGACGCCGAAGGGCGGGTGCATCTGGGGTTCGGGCTGCTCGTGCTGGCCCAGGCCGTACAGCCGTTGTTGCGGGCGGCGGCGGTGCCGACGCTGCGGCGGCTGGCCGAGCAGGTGGGGGCGACCGCGCACCTGACGGTGGCCGAGGGCGACGACGGGCTGGCGGTGGCGGTGGTGGAGCCGTCCTGGACCGACATGCACGTGGCCTATCGCGAGGGGTCGCGCCATCCGCTGGCGAAAGGCGCGGCTGGCCGGGCGATCCTGGCCTTGCGCGAGGGGCGCGACGAATACCTCGTGACGGAGGGGCAGTTGCAGGAGGGGGCGCGGGGCATCGCCGCGCCCGTGACCGGACTGCCGTGGCTGGAGGCCTCGGTGGGGGTGGTGACGTTCGGACCGCTGGAGGAGGAGACGGGACCGCTCGTGGTGGCGGCCGCCGCCGAGCTGAGCGCGGCCCTGGGTTGACATCTCCACACCGATGGCAGACGGTAGGCACGTATAGAGGACACATTCGTCCGTTAATCGGACACCATGGAGGGCGGATGCCGTACTACCGCGTCGTTGGAGAAGTGCCCCGCAAGCGGCACACGCAGTTCAGGCGGCCGGACGGCGGCCTCTACGCCGAGGAGCTGATGGGCGAGGAGGGGTTCTCGTCGGACTCCTCGCTGCTCTACCACCGCTACCTGCCCACCGCGATCATCAAGGCCGAGGCGGTCACGCCGCCCGCGTCCGGCACCCGGCTGGAGCCCAACCTGCCGCTCTCGCCGCGCCACTTCCGCACCCAGGAGCTGGCCGGCGCGGGTGACCTGGTGAACGGCCGCATCCTGCTCGCCGGCAACGGCGACGTCCGGTTGTCGTACGCGACCAGCGACCGGCCCAGCGAGCTCTACCGCAACTCCATGGGCGACGAGTGCGTATACGTGCAGCGCGGCTCGGTCCGCTTCGAGTCCACGTACGGGGTCATCGAGGCCGGCGAGGGCGACTACGTCGTCGTCCCGACCGGCACGATCCACCGCTGGGTGCCCGACGGGCAGGTCAACGTGCTGGCCATCGAGGCGTCCGGGCACATCAGGCCGCCCAAGCGCTACCTGTCCCAGTACGGGCAGCTCCTGGAGCACGCGCCGTACTGCGAACGCGACCTGCGCGGGCCGTCGCAGACCCTGCTCGTCGAGGGCGAGGAGGTGCCCGTCCTGGTGCGCACGCGGGGCGGCCTGACCAGGCTCGTCTACCGCAACCACCCGTTCGACGTGGTCGGCTGGGACGGCTACCTCTATCCGTACGCCTTCAACATCAACGACTTCGAGCCGATCGTGAAGAAGACCCACGCGCCGCCGCCGGTGCACCAGACGTTCGAGGGGCCCGGGTTCGTGGTCTGCTCGTTCTGCCCGCGGCCGCTCGACTACCACCCCGAGGCCATCCCGATCCCGTACAACCACCACAACGTGGACTCCGACGAATTCATGTTCTACGTGGGCGGCGACTACACCGCCCGCCAGGGCTCGGGCATCGACGTCGGCTCGGTCTCGCTGCACCCGGCCGGGTTCACGCACGGGCCGCAGCCCGGCGCGGTCGAGGCGGTGATCGACGCGGTCTCGCGCGGGGTCAACACCACGAGCGAGATGGCCGTGATGGTCGACACCTTCCGCCCGCTCGACCTCGCACCGGGCGCCCTGTCCTGCGAGGATCCCGGCTACGCATGGACCTGGGCACGATGACCCTCTACACCGAACTGGTCGACGACGCCGGACTGTTCCCGCCGACCTCGCTGCACATGGACGAGGCGCTGGCCCGCAACCAGCGCGACCTGGAGCACGGCGACGACGTGCTCACCCACCGGTTCCTCTGCCCGACCGGCCGGCTCGACCGGCTGCGCGCGCACGCCTACCGGCCGCGGCGCATCGGGCTGATCGTGGACACGCCGCAGCTCCCCGAGTTCGGCGACCTGCCGGTGGACTTCGTGGAGATCCGGCTCGACGACGACGAGTCCGTCGCCGACCTGGCCCGGCGCCTCGACGTGCCCGCCCACGTACGGCTGTTCGTCGAGGTCTCGCCGCAGAAGCGGATCACCGGGGTGCCCGACGGCGTGGGGCTGAAGGTGCGCTGCGGCGGGCTGAAGGCCGAGGCGTTCCCGGCGGTGGAGCACCTGGCGGCGTTCATCCGGTCCTGCGTCGAAGGCGACATCCCGTTCAAGGCCACGGCCGGGCTGCACCACGCGGTACGCCACTTCGACCCGGCGCTCGGCGTCGACCGGCACGGCTTCCTCAACCTGCTGCTGGCGGTCTGCGAGGCGGTCGAGGGACGCGACCCCGCGCCCGTGCTGCGCACCACCGACGTCGGCCACCTGGTACGCCTGGCCGAGGCCGTGACGGAGGAGACCGCCAAGCGGGCACGGCGGCTGCTGGTCAGCTACGGCTCGTGCAGCACCAGCACGCCCATCGAGGACCTGCGGACACTAGGAGTGATTCAGTGAGCTGGGGAGTGGACAACCTGCCCTACGGAGTGTTCTCCCGTCAGGGCGAGCCGCCGAGAGTGGGCGTCAGGTACGGCGACAAGGTGCTCGACCTGGCCGCCGCGCTGCACGACGAGGTGTTCGCCGCCCCCTCGCTCAACCCGTTCATGGCCAGGGGCCGTACGGCCTGGCACGACACCAGGGTGCTCATCCAGAACAAGCTGACCGGCGACTCCTCGGTCACCGAGAGCCACCTGATCCCGCTCGACCAGGTGCGGCTGCACATGCCGTTCGAGGTGGCCGACTACGTCGACTTCTACTGCTCGCTGGACCACGCGAGCAACATCGGCCGCATCTTCCGTCCCGACTCCGAACCGCTGCTGCCCAACTGGCGTCACCTGCCCGTCGGCTACCACGGCAGGTCGGGCACGGTCGTCGTGTCGGGCACGCCGGTCCGCCGCCCTCACGGGCAGCTCAGGGCCGGTGCCTACGGGCCGTGCGCCAAGCTCGACATCGAGGCCGAGCTGGGGTTCGTGGTCGGCGTGCCGTCCGAGCTCGGCTCGCCGGCCGGGGCGTTCGAGGACCACGTGTTCGGGGTGACGCTGGTCAACGACTGGAGCGCGCGCGACATCCAGGCGTGGGAGTACGTGCCGCTCGGCCCGTTCCTGGGCAAGTCGTTCGCCACCTCGGTCTCGCCGTGGGTCACGCCGCTGGAGGCGCTGCCGAGGATCCCCGGCCGCCCGCAGGACCCCGAGCCGCTCGACTACCTGCGCAGGCGGAGCGACTGGGGGCTGGACATCGCCGTCGAGGTCGTGCTCAACGGCGAGGTGATCTCGCGTCCACCGTACCCGAGCATGTACTGGACGCCCGACCAGATGCTCGCCCACATGACCGTGAACGGCGCCTCGCTGCGCACCGGCGACCTGTTCGCCAGCGGCACGATCTCCGGCCCCGAGAGCGACGAGCGCGGCTCGCTCATCGAGCTGACCTGGAACGGCGCCGACCCGATCAAGCTGCCGGGCGGCGAGACCCGCACCTTCCTCCAGGACGGCGACACGGTGACGATCCGGGCCACCGCCGGCACCCTGACATTGGGCGAGGTGACCGGAAAAATCGTATAGGTAACTCAAGGTGCTCAAGCCGTCGCTCACCGCTACCCTGGGAACTCCCCTTCCCTCGGAAAGCCCTCGGAGAGTGACATGCGGTGGGCCGCGATCGTATGTGTCGCCTTTCTCCTGGCCTGCTGCGGTTGCGGTCCCGTCTCGGAGTCGCCGGGCGCGCCCGCCGTCGTGCACGTCTCCCCCGCCCTCGACTCCAAGCACGCCCGTCCCGACAAGGGCCTGGTCATCACGGCACAGGGCGGGCGGCTGACCCAGGTCCTGGTCTACGCGGGAGGCGAGCACGTCCCGGGCCGGCTCGACGCCTCCCACATCACCTGGCGCTCCGACTGGACGCTCAAGCCCGCGACCGAGTACACGGTGACCGCCACGGCCGCGGGCGAGAACGGCCCGTCCACGGTCGCCATGGGCCGCCTGCGCACCCGCGCCGCCGAGCACACGTTCGGGGTGGCCTCCTTCGCCCCGCTGCCCGGCGAGACCGTCGGCGTGGGCATGCCGGTCATCCTCGACTTCGACAGCCCGATCCAGGACAAGGCGGCCGTCGAACGCGCGCTGGAGGTCACCACGAAGGCCCCGGTCGAGGGCGCGTGGCGGTGGACCAGCGACACCCAGGTGGTCTACCGCACCCGGCGGTTCTGGGCCTCCGGCCAGCAGGTGATGGTCAGCGCCCACCTGGCCGGCGTGCACCCCGCGCCGGGCGTCTACGGCACCCTCGACTCCACCTTCGCCTTCACCGTGGGCCGCAGGCAGACCAGCACCGTCGACACCAGGTCACACCAGATGGTCGTGCGCCGCGACGGCAAGGTCGTGCAGCAGATGGCCATCAGCGCCGGCATGGCCACCACCCGCGAATACACCACGACCAGCGGCATGCACCTGACCATGGACAAGGGAAACCCGGTCCGCATGATCTCGCCCGGCCGTTCCAAGGGCGACCCCGGCTACTACGACCTGCTGATCGAGCACGCCGTACGCATCTCCAACAGCGGCGAATACGTGCACGCCAAGGACAACGTCTGGGCACAGGGCAGGGAAAATGTCAGCCACGGCTGCATCAACGCCCGTCCCGACCAGGCGACCTGGTTCTACGCCGGTTCGCTGCGCGGCGACCCCGTCCTGATCACCGGCACGTCCCGCGAGCTGGAATGGGACAACGGATGGGGTTACTGGCAGCTCCCGTGGGACAAATGGCTCCTGGGAAGCGCGTTGCGCGCCCCCTGAGAGGGGGTGACGGGTGCCGTGACCGAGATTCCGGGATTACGGTGGTAAGGGGGGAACCAGGCCCGTACACAGGCCCGTTATACCTTCAGGAGGGCCGGAGCATGGATGAATGGATCATCTGGGTAATCCTCGCAGTCGTCCTCGGCGTGGCCGAACTGTTCACTCTCACGGCGGCGCTGGGGCTCCTGGGCGTGGCCGCTCTCCTGACTGCCGTGACCGCCGCCATCGGGCTGCCCGTTCCTCTGCAGATCCTCGTGTTCGCCCTGTCGTCGGCGGCCGGCATGGTGGTGCTCCGCCCGCTCGCCATCCGCCACCTCCAGCAGCCGCAGTTGCCGCGCTTCGGCGTGGAGGCCCTCGTCGGCAAGCCCGCGTACGTGGTCTCGGAGGTCACGGGCCGCGACGGGCGGGTCCGCATCGGGGGTGAGGAGTGGTCCGCACGCGCATATGACGAGACCCTGGTGATCCCCGCCGGGGCGACCGTCGACATCATCGAGATCGAGGGCGCCACGGCCCTCGTGTATCCACGGGAGTGACCACATGGACCCGTTGCTGATAGTCGGACTGCTGATCATCCTTTTCGCCGCGTTCACCGTGCTCAAGGCGGTGCGGATCGTGCCGCAGGCCCGTGCTCGCAACGTGGAGCGGCTCGGCCGCTACCACCGCACGCTCAAGCCGGGTCTCAACTTCGTCATCCCGTACGTCGACCGCGTCTACCCGATGATCGACCTGCGCGAACAGGTGGTGACGTTCCGCCCGCAGCCGGTCATCACCGAGGACAACCTGGTCGTCGAGATCGACAACGTCCTGTACTTCCAGGTCACCGACCCCCGGGCGGCGGCGTACGAGATCGCCAACTACATCCAGGCAATAGAGCAGCTCACGGTCACCACCATGCGTAACGTGATCGGCTCGATGGACCTGGAGAAGACACTCACCTCGCGCGACACCATCAACAGCCAGTTGCGCGGCGTGCTCGACGAGGCCACCGGCAAGTGGGGCATCCGCGTCAACCGCGTCGAGGTCAAGGCCATCGACCCGCCCAAGACCATCAAGGACGCGATGGAGAAGCAGATGCGGGCCGAGCGCGACAAGCGGGCCGCGATCCTCAACGCCGAGGGCCAGCGCCAGTCGCAGATCCTCACCGCCGAGGGTGACAAGCAGAGCCGCATCCTGCGCGCCGAGGGCCAGCGTTCGGCCGCCATCCTGGAGGCCGAGGGCCAGTCGCGCGCCATCGACCAGGTCTTCCAGGCCGTCCACCGCAACGACCCCGACCCCAAGCTGCTGGCCTACCAATACCTCCAGGTGCTGCCGCAGCTCGCCCAGGGCAGCGGCAACACGTTCTGGGTCATCCCGAGCGAGGTCACCTCGGCGCTCCAGGGCGTCTCGAAGGCGTTCACCGAGGCCCTGCCCAAGTCGGCCGCCACCCGCGAGGAGGAGCCGCGGCCGTCGGAGGAGCTCGACAAGGAGATCGAGGCGGCGTCGGAGGCGGCGGCCGAGGCGGTCGCCGACGCGCAGGACGCCGAGGGCCACAAGGGCCCGCGCCAGCTCACCCAGGCCGTCGACGAGCCGTCCCCGTTCCCGGGCATGGACCGCGACCGCGACCGCGACCGCAAGGACGCCGAGCGCTGATCCCGCGGGCCGCGCGGGTTCCCCCGCGCGGCCCGCGGCGGCTCAGCGCTGGCCGTTGTCGAAGTACGCGGCCAGCTCCGGGTCGAGCGGCGGCACGTCGTACGGCATGCCGCCGTCGCGCAGCGACATCGTGGCCATGTACCCGGCGGCCACGCTCATCCTGGCCGCCACGGGTGAGGTGTCGGTCGCGCCGCCGTCCCTGACGAACCTGCAGAACTCGTCCATGACCTGCGTGTCGGCGCCGCCGTGCGAGCCCTGGGCGGCCGGCACCCGGTAGGCGATGTCGCAGTCGTCCCGGTAGGAGGTGGGGCCGGTGTTCCACACCTTGACCGTGTCCCCCGGGCCGTCGCCGAAGTTCTCCAGGCGGCCCTCCGTGCCGATGACCGTGTAGTTGCGCACGTAGTCGGGGCTGAAGTGGCACTGCTGGTAGGCGGCGATGACGCCGTTGTCCAGGCGCATGTTCATGACCGACACGTCCTCGACGTCGATCACGTGGTGCAGGTTCTCCCGCTTGGTGGGCGGCCACTCGAACTCCTGCAACCAGCCCTCCGGCCGGGGCGTCCCGGGCGCGCGGCGCGGCAGGTCGCCGTAGAGCATCAGGTCGCCGAGGGCGTTCACGCGGGTGGTGTAGCCGCCGGCCAGCCAGTGGATCACGTCGAGGTCGTGCGCCGCCTTCTGCAGCAGCAGGCCCGTGGTACGGGTGCGGTCGGCGTGCCAGTCCTTGAAGTAGTAATCACCGCCGTAGGACACGAAGTGGCGCACCCAGACGGTCTTCGGCTCGCCGATGACGCCCTTGGCGATGATGTCGCGCATCAGCCGTACGACGCCCATGTGGCGCATGTTGTGCCCCACGTACAGGCGGGTGCCGCTGTCACGGGCGGCGCGCAGGATGTTGTCGCAGCCCTCGACGGTGATGGCCATCGGCTTCTCCAGGTAGACGGCCTTGCCGGCCTGGAGTGCGTCGATCGCGAGGCGCTCGTGCGTGTCGTCGGGGGTGTTGACGACGATCGCGTCGAGATCCGGCCGGTCGAGCAGTTCGCGGTAGTCCCCGGTCAGGAACTCCGCCTCGAACCGCCCTGCCTGCTTCTTGAGCGCTGCCGGGTCGGAGTCGCACAGCGCGGTCACGACCGAGCCCTTGCCGGGCCGGTTCGCGGCCACGGCGAGACTCGTCCGCAGCCCCAGGCCGATGACTCCGATGCGCAGGTCTTCCACAAGTGTCCTTTCAAACGGTAGATCGGTCAGCCCTTGGCGATGGAGGCCTCGTACTCGGCCCGCATCGCGTCGCCGCCCTTGCTCAGCCACTTCTTGACGAACGCCGGCCAGTCCGACATCGACTTGCGGCCGGTCACGATGTCGTCGACCATGTCCTTGCCCATGGTGCTCAGCTCGCCGTTCTTCTGGGTGTAGGCGTCCGAGAAGTGGCCGGTGGTGACGCGCTCCTGAAGCATAGGTGCGATCTTGGTCTCGAACTCGTGGATGAGCTTCGTACGCTCCGGCTGGCCGGGCAGGAAGAGCGCGGACGGCGACCCGATCACGAACGAGAGCGGCTGCTGCGTGGTCGGCACCTCGGCCGTGCCCTTGTCGGTGAAGGCGAGGTCGCCGTCCTTCTTGGTGAAGTGGGTGCCCTCGACGCCGAAGTTGACGAGCTGGTACTCCTCCGTGCCGAACGGCGCGGTCAGGTAGTTGAGCACGCCGAGCAGGGTCTCGATGCGCTTGGGGTCCACCTTCTTGCTGATGGAGGTGAAGCCGACCGAGCCCAGTCCGGCGTTGTAGACAGGCTTGGACGACGGCGTGGCCGCGAAGGGCACGATCGCGCCCAGGTTGTACTTCTGGGTCTTGGCGTCGTTGAGGAAACCGGGGAACGACTCGACGTACGCGCCGATCTGGCCGTTGGCGACCTTGTCCTTGATGGTGGCCAGGGCCGGGTCGGGCCAGAACAGGTTCGCCTTGAAGCACTTGACCGCGAGCTCCAGCGCGGCCTGGTACTCCGGCGTCTCGAACTGGTGCGTCAGCTTGCCGCCGGCCAGCCGCCAGGTGTTGGGGGCGCCGTACCAGTGGCTGAACATGTGCACGTGGTTGTAGTAGGACGGTTCGAGCGGGTACTTGTTCTTCTTCACGTCGAGCAGCTGCTTGGCCTTGTCCAGGAAGTCGTCGGCGCTGGTGAACGCCGTGCCGCCGACCGGCTGCCAGTAGTCCTGGTTGACCAGGAACACCTGCCCGAACCTGCTGTACGCCACCGCGACGCCGTACAACTTCCCGTCGGTGACCGCGGACTTCCAGGTCACGTCGCCCAGGTTCGCCAGGTTCGGATACTTCTTGATCGCGTCGCCGCTCAGGTACGAGGTCAGGTCGTGGAACTTGGCCTCCAGCAGCTCGGGCACCCGCTGCAGGCCCTGGTTCGGCGGGAACCAGACCAGGTCGGGCAGGTCGTCGCTGGCGATGATGGCGTTGAACTTGTCGGGGTAGCCGTCGCCGACCACGATGTTCATGCTCCACTCGGAGCCGAGGGCCTTGCCCAGCTCCTGGAGGTAGGTGTTCTGGCCGGGTGCGGGCGGCGCGACGTCCCAGGTCTGGGTGAGCGAGGTGATCTTCTTGCCGTCGCCCGGCGCGGCGGCGACGGACTTGACCAGCTCGTTCGGGTACTTCAGGTACGCCGGGTCCTGGCCCGCGTCGATCGGCAGGTCGGGCGTGGGGATCTTGGCAGCCGTGTACGTCGGCAGCACCAGCTTCTTGGACAGCTCGGCGCCGCCCTTCTTCACGCCTGCGGCGCCGCCGCCTTCACCTCCGCAGGCCGACAGCCCGGCGACCGTGACGCCGGCGAGCGCGAGTCCGAGGAATCCACGACGGGACATGATGGATGACATTTGGTGCTCCCGGGTTCTCAGCCCTTGATGGCGCCGGTGAGGACGCCCTTGGTGAAGTACTTCTGGAGGAAGGGGTAGGCGAGCAGGATCGGTACGAGCGCGATGATGAGCACCGGCATCTGCACCGACGAGGCGGGCAGGTCGCGCACGATCGCGACGTCGGAGCCCGTGGCCGAGGTGCCGCGGAAGATGAACTGCCGCAACACGACCTGGATCGGATGCTTGGTCTGGTCGTTGATGTAGAGGATCGCGTTGAAGAAGGTGTTCCAGTACGAGACCGCGTAGAACAGGCCGACGACGGCGATCACCGCCTTGGACAGCGGGATCGCGATGCGCCACATCATCCGGAACTCGCCGCATCCGTCCATGCGGGCGGCCTCGAACAGCTCCTCGGGCAGGTTCTGGAAGAACGACCTGACGACGACCACGTTGAACGCGTTGACCAGCACCGGGACGATGAGCGACTGATAAGTGTCGATCATCCCGAGTTCCTTGACCATGAGGTAGCTCGGGATCATGCCCGGCGTGAACAGGAACGTGGCCAGCACCATGAGCAGGATCGGCTTGCCGCCGAGCATGCCGCGCCGGGACAGCGCGTAGCCGAGGAAGACCGTGCAGATCAGGCTGAGCGCGGTGCCGGTGAGCGTGATGCCGATGCTGATCAGCACCGACCGGGTGACCGCGCCGCCGGACAGGATCAGCGAGTACGCCTCGAAGGTGGGGTGCGTGGGCCAGAGCACGTAGCTGCCGCCGTTGGCGATGCTCTCCGCGCGTCCCATCAGGCTCGTGCCGACGGCCAGCCCGAACGGGTACAACACGACCACGGTGATCGCGGTCAGCACGACGAACTTGAGCGTGCGCCCGGCCACGGTCGGGCGCTCCATCCACGGCCGCCTCATCGATAGATCCCCTGCTCTCCGAAGCGGTGCGCGAGCTTGTTCGCCGCGTAGATGAGGGCCGCGCCGATGAGGCCCTTCATGAGGCCGGCCGCGGTGCTCATGCCCCAGTCACCGTCACGGATGCCGTGGTAGTAGACGTAGGTGTCGATGACCTCGGCCGCTCCGGCGCCGACGGCCTCCCGTTGCAGGACCATCTGCTCGAAACCGACGGACAGGATGTCGCCCAGGCGCAGGATGAGCATCATGAGGATGACCGAGCGGATGCCGGGCAGCGTGACGTGCCACAGGCGGCGCTTCCAGTCGGCGCCGTCGATCGCGGCGGCCTCGTACTGGCTCATGTCGATCGCGGTGATCGCGGCCAGGAAGATGATCGTGCCCCAGCCGCAGTCCTTCCAGATCACCTGGGCGGTCACGAGCAGCTTGAACGTGTCCGCGTTCGACATCAGGTTGCCGATGGTGATCCCGTGCGAGTTCAGGAACGAGCTGACTGTGCCGGCGCCACCGATGACCTGCTGGAACATCGCGACCACGACCACCCACGACAGGAAGTGCGGCAGGTAGACGACGGTCTGGATGAACCGCTTGATGCGATGGCCGATCAGGGAGTTCAGCAGGAGCGCGAGCGCGATCGGGGCCGGGAAGTAGAGGACGAGCTGGAGCGCCGTGATCTGCAGGGTGTTGCCGACCGCGCTCCAGAACTCGGGCTCCTCCAGCAGCATCACGAAGTTGTCCAGGCCCACCCAGGGGCTGCCCACGATGCCGAGGAACGGCGCGTAGTCCTTGAACGCGATGACGTTGCCCAGCAGGGGCACGTAGAAGAAGGCCACGAAGTACAGGACGCCGGGCAGGCACAGCGCCAGCAGGGTCCAGTCGCGCTTCAGCCGCTCAAGCAGGGTGACAGCGGCCACACGCTCACCTCCAGTCGGGTCGGGATGGCTGGAGGCTAGTACCGATTTATGCAAATAACTAGCTTAAAGCGATCAGATCTGAGCATGACTGCTGGATCGATGTCGCTCAGCGACATGGCCGTGACAGAACGGTTACCTAATTAACCAAGTCGTCTACGTAAAGAGCAGGCGATCGGCCTGGTCGAGAGCGAAGCGGACCGCGCCCAGGGTGATGCACTCGCTGCCCAGCCCCGACGCCACCACCTCCGGCGGGTAGAGGCAGTACTCCTCGAACAGCTCGCGTACCGGCTCGACCAGCAGGTCTCCGGCCGAGGACAGGCTGCCGCCGATGACCACCATGTCCGGGTCGAGCGGGTTGACCACCGTGATCAGGCCGGCCGCCAGGCCACGAGCGAACTCCCTGACCGCCTGGCCCGCCCGCGCGTCCCCGGCGCGGGCCCGGGCGATCGCGAACTCGGCGCTCTGCCGGCTGGAACGCAGTTCCCCCGGCTCGACGGCCATCGCGTACTCCAGGACGTGCCGGAAGGCGATCCAGTTGTTGTGCGGCTGGGCGCCGATCTCGCCCCCGGCCGCGTGCGCCCCCCGGTACGGCCGCCCGCCGATGAGCAGGCCCATGCCGATGCGGTCGCCGGTGAACAGGTAGACGACGTCGTCACGGCCCCGGGCCGCGCCGCGCCAGTGCTCGGCCAGGACGGCGAGGCGCATGTCGTTCTCGACGAGGACCGGCGCCGGGATGCGTGCCGACAACTCGCCTTGGAGGTCGAGGCCGGTCCAGTCGGACAGGGCGATGCTCTTCACCACGCGCCCCGAGCCGTCGACCGTGCCGGTCGTGCCCACGCCGACGGCGGTGACGTCCGCGAGGGCCAGCCCGGCCAGCGCGCCGGTGGCCTCGGCCAGCGCGACGACCGCGTCGAGCCGCTCGGAGGCCGGCATGTCACGGTGGTTGGGCGCGCGTCGGGTGGCCGTGATCGTGCCGTTCAGGTCGGCCACCATCGCGCGCAGGCTGGACCCGCCGATGCCCACGCCCAGCACGTGGCCGGACGAGGCCCGGAACCTGAACCGCTTGGCCGGACGCCCCCGCTGGCGGTCGCCGGCCTCCTCCTCGCACTCCTCGGCCCAGCCCTCGGTGACCAGGTCGTCGACGATGACCTCGGCCGTCGGCCTGGACACGCGGGCCGCCCTGGCCAGCTCGGACAGCGTGGCCACGTCGGCCCCGCGCAACACGCGCAGGACGGCCGCCGAGTTGAGCTTGCGCAGAAGGGAGGCGTCGCCGCTCTGCTGTCGCACCGATACCTCCGAGTCGACTGCCAGGTCATCTTCAAGCTTATTTCGTAATTGTGCCTGGTCCCGCTGTCGCGTGAAGCTGAGCTGTGGGGGCACTTAAGAATCCCTCGATGGACAGGTCCGGAGGGGAGCGGGCACAGTGCGTTAGGTTCGGAACAGGGGGAATTGAACGATGAAAGCGCTGGTCAAGCAGAAGGCCGAGCCCGGTCTTTGGCTGGTGGACGTGCCGGAGCCCGAGATCGGTCCGGGCGAGGTGAAGATCCGGGTGCTGCGTACCGGCATCTGTGGCACCGACCTGCACATCCGCAAATATGACGACTGGGCGCGGCACACGCTGAAGCTCCCGCTCGTCGTCGGGCACGAGTTCTGCGGCCACGTGGTCGAGGGCGCGCCCGGCGTGGAGGACATCTCCGTCGACGACCTGGTGAGCGGCGAGGGCCACATCGTCTGCGGCAAATGCCGCAACTGCATGGCCGGACGCCGGCACCTGTGCCGCAACACCGTCGGCCTCGGCGTGAATCGGGACGGCGCGTTCGCCGAGTTCGTCACGCTGCCCGCCTCGAACGTCTGGGTGCACCGGGTTCCCGTTCATCCCGACGTGGCGGCCATCTTCGACCCGTTCGGCAACGCCGTGCACACCGCGCTGTCGTTCCCGCTGGTCGGCGAGGACGTGCTGATCACCGGCGCCGGCCCGATCGGGCTGATGGCGGCGGCCGTGGCCGCGCACGTCGGCGCCCGCAACGTGATGATCACCGACGTCAGCGACGAACGCCTCGCACTGGCCGGCAAGCTCGGCGTCTCGCTCGCGCTCAACATCTCCAGGTCCTCGATCGGCGAGGGCATGAGCCAGCTCCGCATGCGCGAGGGCTTCGACGTGGGCCTGGAGATGTCGGGTAACCCTGATGCCATGCGGTCCATGATCGCGAACATGACGCACGGAGGGAAGATCGCGATGCTCGGCCTTCCCGCCGAGGAGTTCCCGATCGACTGGGCCACCGTCGTGACCTCGATGCTCACCATCAAGGGCGTATACGGGCGCGAGATGTTCGAGACCTGGTACAACATGTCCGTCCTGCTGGAGAAGGGCCTCGACCTCTCCCCGGTGATCACGGACCGGTTCCCGTACCACGACTTCGACGCCGCCTTCGACACGGCCGCCAGCGGCCGTACGGGCAAGGTCATCCTGGATTGGAGCGCTTGATGTTCACGAACGTGCGCGAGCAACTGCGTACGACGCTCGACGAGATCACCGAGGCCGGGCTGCTCAAGCCCGAGCGGGTGATCACCACCCCCCAGAGCTCGCAGGTCGGCGTGGCCGGCCACGAGGTGCTGAACTTCTGCGCCAACAACTACCTGGGCCTGGCCGACAACCCCGAGGTGGTCGAGGCGGCCAAGCAGGCGCTCGACCGCTGGGGCTTCGGCATGGCCTCCGTACGGTTCATCTGCGGCACCCAGGAGGTGCACAAGGAGCTGGAGTCGCGTCTTTCGGACTTCCTGGGCATGGAGGACACCGTCCTCTACAGCTCGTGCTTCGACGCCAACGGCGGCGTGTTCGAGACCCTGCTCGACGCCCAGGACGCGGTGATCTCCGACGCGCTCAACCACGCGAGCATCATCGACGGCATCAGGCTCTCCAAGGCCCAGCGCTTCCGCTACGCCAACCGCGACATGGCCGAGCTGGAGGCCAGGCTCAAGGAGGCGTCCGACGCCCGCCGCCGGCTGATCGTCACCGACGGCGTCTTCTCCATGGACGGCTACCTCGCCCCGCTGCGCGAGATCTGCGACCTGGCCGACCGGTACGACGCCATGGTCATGGTGGACGACTCCCACGCCGTCGGCTTCGTCGGCCCCACCGGCCGCGGCACGCCCGAGCTGCACGGCGTGACCGACCGGGTCGACATCATCACCGGCACCCTCGGCAAGGCGCTCGGCGGCGCCAGCGGCGGTTACGTCGCGGCCCGCAAGGAGATCTGCGACCTGCTGCGTCAGCGCTCGCGGCCGTACCTGTTCTCCAACTCCCTGGCCCCCGTCATCGCCGCCGCCTCGCTGCGCATCCTCGACCTGCTGGAGACCTCCAGCGAGGCCCGCGAGCAGCTGCGCGCGAACACCGCGCGGTTCCGGAGCGCGATGACCGAGGCCGGGTTCGACATCCTGCCGGGCGAGCACCCGATCGTGCCCGTGATGATCGGTGACGCCGCCGAGGCCGGGGCCATGGCCGAACGTCTCCTCGACCTGGGCGTCTACGTGATCGGCTTCTCCTACCCCGTCGTGCCGCACGGCCAGGCCCGGATCCGGGTGCAGCTCTCGGCCGCCCACTCGGCCGAGGACGTCGACCGGGCCGTGGCGGCCTTCGTGCAGGCCCGCCGAGGTTGAGTATTCTCCCCCGAGAAGGTGCCGTCGCCTGAAGCAGCGGCGGTGGCGAGGCGCCCTGAGCGGGGGAAGGCGGCGGCGGATGGCGAGCGAGGCCGCCTCACGCGGTGAGGGTCGCGCGTGATCGACCCGCGGCGGTTGCGGACCCTGCGGGCGGTGGCCGACCACGGCACGGTCACCGCAGCCGCGGCCGCGCTGCACCTGACCCCGTCGGCGGTCTCCCAGCAGCTCGTGGCGCTGGAGCACGAGGTGGGCCACCGGCTGTTCACGCGCGACGGCCGCGGCGTGCACCTCACCGCCGTGGGCAAGATCATGCTGGGCCACGCCAACGAGGTGCTGGCCCAGCTCGAACGCGCCGAGGCCGAGGTGGCCGCGTACACGACGGGCGAGGCCGGCGAGGTGACCGTGGCCTGCTTCGCCACCGCGATCAGCGCCGTGCTCTCCCCCGCCATCGCCGTCCTGCGGGCCACCTCGCCCCGCCTCCAGGTCCGGGTGCTCGACGCCGAGGGCGACCACAGCCTCGCCATGTTGCTCGACGGCAGGGTCGACCTGGCCGTGACGGTCGAGTACCGGGGCGGCCCCGACGCCGCCGACCAGCGGCTGTCGCGCATCCCGCTCTACGCCGAGCCGTTCGACCTCGTCCTGCCCGAGGGGCATCCTGGGGCGGAGTCGGCCACGCTGGTGTCGCTCGCCGCCGACACCTGGATCGGTCCGTACCCGGGCAATCCCGTACATGACGTCATCACGTTCGCCTGCCAGCAGGTGGGTTTCACGCCCAATGTCGTCCACTGCTCCGATGACTTCCGCGCGGTGGTGGCGCTGGTGGGGGCGGGCGCGGGGGTGGCGCTCGTACCTCGGCTCGCGCTTCGGGACATGGCGCTGCCGGGCGTCGTGGTACGCCACACGCAGGGGCCCGACCGCCGCGTCTTCGCCGCGACCCGCCGAGGCTCCGACGCCCACCCACTGCTCCGCCCACTGCTCTCGACCCTGCGCACAGTGGCCACCACCCTCGCCCCCACCTGACCCCAACCCCTCCGCGTGTGTGAGCGGGGTCGAGGGTGGGATCTTGGGGTAAGCGTGGGGTTATGGGATGGAATGTGCCATATCGTGCGCTGGTTCGGCTGCCCGGCGTGGGCCCGCAGGCCGTGTTCGGCTTTCTGTCCCAGCTCACCCAGCAGGTCGCGCCCGTGGGGATGGTGCTGGTCGTCCAGGCGGAGCTCGGGTCGCTGGCGCTCGCGGGCACGTGCGCGGCGGCGTTCTCGGTCGGCGCGGGTGCGGCCAGGCCCGTGCAGGGGCGGCTCATCGACCGGCGCGGCGCTCGGGCGGTGCTCGCTACGACGGCGTTCCTGCACGTCGCCGCACTGATCGCGCTGGTCGCCGGGGCGGCGGCCGGATGGCCGGTGTGGGCGTACGTGGTGCTGGCCGGGGTCGCGGGGGCGGGGTTGCCGCCGATCTCGGTGAGCATGCGCGTCGAGTGGGGGCGGCGAGCGGCCGACGCCGGTCGCACCGCCGTCTACAGCCTGGTCTACCTGGTGCAGGAGCTGGCCATGCTGGTCGGGCCGCTGCTGTTCGGGCTGGTGATCGCGGTGGCCTCGTCCTCGCTGGCGCTGGGGGTGGTGGCGGTGGCCACCGGGGCGGGCACGCTGGCCTTCTCCCGGGCGCTGCGGGTGGGCGGGGCGCCTCTCGTACGGGAGGGCGGGCGGGTCTTCAGGGACCGCGGGATGTTCGTGTTGCTGGCCGTGGTGTTCCTGCTCGGCGGGACCATCGGCGCGCTCCAGGTGGGGGCGCCCGCGCTGGCCGCGGCCCGGGACGTGCCCGCCGCCGCCGGGCTGCTGGTGGCGGCACTCTCGCTGGGCGGCATCGCGGGGGCGGCCGGGTACGGGGCGCGTACGTGGGCGTCCTCGCCTGGGGCGCGGCTGGTGGGGTTGATGCTGGTGCTCGGGGTCGTGCTCGCGCCGCTGGCGGTGGCCGGGTCGTTACCGGTGTTCTGGGTGGTGCTCTTCGCCGGCGGGCTGGTGCTGAACCCGGCACTGACCACGTCGTCGCTGCTGGTGGACCGGTTCGCGCCGGGGGCGCAGGGGGAGGCGTTCGGGTGGTTGTCCACGGCCGTGGGGATGGGCGCCGCGGGCGGGTCGGGGGTGGCGGGGGTGGCCGGGCAGTGGTTCGGGGAGTCGGCGCCGTTCCTGGTGGGCGCGGGGTCCGCCCTGCTGGGGGCGCTGCTCGCGGCCCCGCTGCTCACCCGCGACCGGGCGCGGTGAGGCGAGGTGGTCAGGAGCGGGCGATGGTGACGGCTTCGGTGAAGTGGGTGTAGCGGGCCAGTTCGGCCGCCACCGGGGCGAGCACGTACTCCTCGCCGACCTGGCCGATCGCGGCGCGCAGGGCCCGTGCCGTACGTCTGGCCCGGCGCCGCCCGCCCGCCCACGCCGCCAGGCGGGACAACATCGCGATCAGCACCCCGGCCAGCGCGCCGCCCGCCAGCAACACGGTCGGCCACGGCACCGCGCCCACGGTCGGGAGCGGCGGCTGCGGCAGGCGCAGGTAGTCCATCCCGAACAACACGCCCAGCCACAGGGCGCCCGCCGCCATGGCGGCGAAGACCAGCCATTGCAGCACGTTCACCATCCGCCACCAGCGCGGCCGGCGGGTCGCGCCGGTGGCGGTCCGGCCCACGGCCCGGTCCACCGCGTCGGCCAGCTCCGGGGAGCGCGAGCGCGCCGCCTGCCGCACCGCGGCCGCCCACGGGCCGGGCAGGTCCACCGCGGCCGCCTCGCCGACGTCCCTGATCGCCGTCTCGACCTGCGCCCGCTGTACGGCCGACGCCGCCGGCACGGACGTACGCCCCACGATCTCCTTGTCCGGCTTCCCCACCCCGATCCTGAGCCTGCGCAACGGATCGGGACGGAACCTGCGCAACCACCGGGTAACCGGCCAGCCGGTGGCGACCACGGCCCGGTGCCGGTGCCCCTTGGCCACGGCCTCTAGGACGAGCGGCACCCCGGCGGCGGCCGACAACGCGCCCGTGAGCCGCCGGTCCAGCCCGGCCGCCTGCTTGGCGGGAACCGTACGCGAGCCGTCCACGGCCAGGTGACCGGCGGCGGGCCGGTCGTCGGCGGCCAGGCGGGCGGCCCACGACTCGCGTTCGGCGACCCGGTCGGCCAGGATCGAACGCAGTTCCGGCACGCCGGCGCCCGTCCTGGCCGAGACCGCCAGCACGGGCACGCCCGTGAGCCCGTCCTCCTCCAGCAGGCGGCGCAGGTCGGCCAGGCAGCGGTCCACAGCCTGTGGAGGCAGGCGGTCCACCTGGTTGAGCACCACCAGCATCACGTCGCGGTGTGCGGCCAGCGGGCGCAGGTAGCGCTCGTGCAGCGCCGCGTCGGCGTACTTCTGGGGGTCGACGACCCAGATCAGGAGGTCGACCAGCGCGACCAGGCGGTCCACTTCCAGGCGGTGGGAGAGCCGGATGGAGTCGTGGTCGGGCAGGTCGAGCAGCACGAGACCGGACATCCCGGGCGCTTCGGGGGCGGAGTGGCGGAGCGGCACGTCGAGCCAGTCCAGCAGCGGGCCCGCGCCCTCGCCGTCCCACAGGGCGGCCTGGGCGGTGGAGGTCGTGGGCCTGGTGACACCCACGGCGGCCAGGTCCTCCCCGGCCAGGACGTTGTACAACGAGGACTTCCCGCTGCCGGTCGCGCCCGCCAGGGCGGCCACGGTGTGGTCCACCGAGAGGCTGCGGCGGGTCCCGGCCCGTTCCGCGACGGACCTGGCGGCGGACACGTCCTGCTCGGGCAGGCGTCCCTCGCCCAGTTCGGCGGCCTCCAGCAGGGCGGCCAGCCGGGAGTCGAGCGAGGGCCCCTCCTTGCGGCGCAGCAGCTTCACGCCTCCTCCCCGAGGTCGGGAGCGGGCAACTCGACCGTGGGTGCGGTGGGGGCGGGGAGTTCGGTACGGCGGTCGCGGACGGCGTGGGCCGCGGCGCGCAGGGCGTCGGCCGTGCCCCGGGGCGGTTCGACGGTCTCCAGCCGGACGGTGAACCGGGCGGCCTCCTCCTCCAGCAGCACCCGTACGCGTTCCCGCAGGTCCTCGCGGGCCCGCGTGGTCAGCGAGCGCACGGCCTGGTCGCCGAACACGGCCTCCAGCAACTTCTGCGACAACACGCTCGTACCGCCCGCGATGCCGACCTCGATCCCGGTCAGCCCGCCGGTCGAGGCGAACACCGCCAGCATGAGCAGCAGCCCGGCCCCGTTCACCCCGAACGAGGCGATCCGGGCGGTGGTGCGCTTCTCCGCCCCCTCCTCGCGTACCAGGTCGAGGACGAACTCCTGCCAGCCGCGCACCGCGGCCTCAGCCCGTTTTCCCAGGTCGGGCGAGGCACGGCCGAGCCGCGCGGCCTCGACGGCGCCGATCCGGTCGAGCAGCCCGCCCCCGCCCGGCGCGGCGGACCAGCCTTCGAGCGCGCGTTCGGCGGCGCCGTCGGCCGCGCCCCTGATCAGCGGCTCGACGCCGCTCTCCAGGGCGTCCTTGAGCTCGGCGGCGGGGGCGCGGCCGGTGAAGAAGCCGACGATCCGGTCACGCAGCCACCCCACCCGGCTCTCCAGGGAACGCATGAGGTCGCCGGTGCCGATGAAGTCCTGCCAGCGGGCCAGCACCTCGCCGCGCAGCAGCGACCCGTCGCGCATGCCCTCGTCGAAGTCGGCCATGCCGCCCGCGTACGCGCCGGTCACGATCGTCCGCAGCCCGTCGAAGGCGGCCTGCTGGCGCTCGACGGCCGTGGCCAGCGCGGGGACGCGGGTGTCCAGGCTGTCCAGGGCGCCCGACAACGTCTGGCGGACGACCCGGGAGCGTTCGGCGGCGTCGGCGGCCAGCCCCGTGAGCCAGGAGACGATGGGCCGTACGGACTCCTCCGGCAGCCGCGCCTTCTCGTCGGGCAGCGCGGCCTCCGGCACGGTGAACAGCCGGGTGCCCGACAGGCCGTTCTCCGCCAGGAGGCGGTCAAGGTCGCGGGAGAGGGGCTCGACGGCCTCGGGCGCGATCCGGTCGAGGACGACGGCGAGGGCCGTGCTGCGTTCGCGGGCCGAGCGCAGGAAGCTCCAGGGCACCTCGTCGGCGTACCGGGCGGCGGTGGTGACGAACAACCACAGGTCGGCGGCGGCGAGGAGCTGGGCGGCCAGCTCCCGGTTCGCGGTCACCACCGAGTCGATGTCGGGCGCGTCGAGCAGCGCCAGCCCGGCGCCGAGCGCGTCGGAGGGGCCCACGCGCAGCGCGCCCGCTCCGCCCGGACCGCCGGTGCCGCGGGACAGGCCGGGCAACACGTTCTGGCCCACGAACCAGTCGCGGTCGGCCGGATTGACGACGAGCGTGGGCACCAGCGTGGTGGGCCGCAGGACGCCCGGCTCGGCCACGTCGGCCCCGACCAGCGAGTTGACCAGCGTGGACTTGCCCGCCCCGGTGGACCCGCCGACGACGGCGAGCAGCGGCGCGTCGATCGCCCGCAGCCTGGGCAGCAGGTAGTCGTCGAGCTGACCGGCCAGCTCGCGCAGCGCACGCCGGTCGGCCGCGGCCTCGCCGATCGCCAGCGGGAACAGCTCGCGATCGAGCGGGCGGCGCAACGACTCCAACGCGCCCAGCAGATCCATAGGTGCCAACCCCGCTTCCCGCGGTACGCCGCTCGACACCTGCGGCCCGCAGGTCCACGCTACGGTGAGTGCCCGGGACGGTCCACAGGGCGTGACCGCGAGTCGGGGCCTATCCGGCGGGCGGGGGCTCCCTGAGCACGTACCCGACGCTGCGCAGGGTGTGGATCAGGCGGGGTTCGACGTCGTCCACCTTGCGCCGCAGGTAGGAGACGTACGACTCCACGACGCCCGCGTCGCCGCCGAAGTCGTAGTTCCACACGTGGTCGAGGATCTGCGCCTTCGACAACACCCGGCCGGCGTTGACCATGAAGTAGTGCAGCAGCTTGAACTCCGTCGGCGACAGCCGGACCTGGCGGCTGGCCCGCCACACCTCGCGGGCGTCCTCGTCCAGCTCCAGGTCGGCCACCTTCAGCCGGCTCGCGGGCGCGCCCTCGGTCCTGGTACGCCGCAACACCGCCCGGATCCTGGCCTGCACCTCCTCCAGGCTGAACGGCTTGGTGACGTAGTCGTCGCCCACCCGCAGCCCGGCGATCTTGTCCTCGGTGGCGTCACGGGCCGTGAGGAACAACACGGGCGCGTCGATGCGCTTGGCCACCTCGAACCCGTCCAGATCGGGCAGCATGACGTCGAGCACCACCAGGTCGGGCGCGGCGCGTTCGGCGACCTCGACGGCCTCCTGCCCGTCGCCGGCGGTCAGCACCTCGAACCCGGAGAATCGCAGGCTGGCGGAGAGCAGGTCCCTGATGCTGGGCTCGTCGTCCACCACCATGATCAGCGCCTCGCGGACCTCGCGGAGCTCGGGTTTCGTCACACACCCAGAGTGACGCAGGCACCTGAGGGTTAGCTGAAGGGTCACTCCAAGGCGAGTGGGAGTTCGACCCTGAAGGTGGAGCCCTCCTCGGGCGAGCTGGTCAGCGTCACGGTCCCGCCGTGGGCCTGGACGAGCGCCTGCACGATGGCCAGGCCGAGCCCGCTGCCGCGGTCCTCGGAGGAGCGGCGGCGGCTGCGCGCCGAGTCGGCGCGGTAGAAGCGTTCGAAGACCCGCTCGACCTGGTCGGGGGTCAGGCCGGGGCCGCTGTCGGCGACCTCGGTGAAGACCGTGTCGTCGGTCGCGCCGGCGCGTACGACGATGGGGGTGCCGGGCTCGGTGTGCACGATCGCGTTGGTCATGAGGTTGCTGATGACCTGCCGCAGGCGTACCTCGTCGCCGGAGACGATGAGGGCCGCGCCGCCGAGCACGTCCAGCTTCACCGTACGGTCGGGCGCGAGGATCCGGGCGTCGTGCACGGCGTCGGCGACCAGGGCCAGCATGTCGACCGGGCGCATCCGCAGCGGGCGCTGCTGGTCCACCCTGGCCAGCAGCAGCAGGTCGTCCACGAGCAGGCTCATGCGTCCCGCGGCCTTCTCCACGCGCTGCATCAACTCGGCGGGGTCGGCGCTGGGATTCTGGCGGGCGTACTCGGCGAAGCCGCGGATCGAGGTCAGCGGGGTGCGCAGCTCGTGGGAGGCGTCGCCGACGAACTGGCGCATGCGGTCCTCGGAGCGGCGGGCCGCCTCCTCGGACGCCGAGCGCGCGGCGAAGGCGGTCTCGATCTGGGCGAGCATGCCGTTGAGCGCCCTGGCCAGGCGGCCCACCTCGGTACGGGGGTCGGCGTCCGGCACCCGGCGGCCCAGCTCGCCGCCCGCGATGGCCTCGGCCGTACGCTCGATCTGGCCGAGCGGACGCATGCTGCGGCGCACGATCGTGACGCCCGCCACCGCCAGGATGAGCAGGATGCCGCCGCCGCCGAGCAGCTCGATCAGCACGAGCCGCCGGGTGATGGCGTCCACCTCCTCCAGGTCCACGGCGACGACCAGCGTGCGCCGCTGGATGACGCTCTGCAGCACCCGCCACTCGCCGTCGCCGCCGACGGCCGGCGCGGTGTAGGCGTCGGTCCCGGGTGACTCACGCAGTACGGGCTTGGGCTTGACGTCCACGTCGCGGTCGCGCAACATCGGGACGAACTGCTCGCCCGGCTCCTTGACCAGCGCGATCGCGTCGGACTCGATGAGGATCGGGCGATCCGGGGTCTCCCGGTCCCTGCGCCAGTCGCTCACGACCTTCTTGTGCATGCGCACGCTGAGCAGGTTGAGCTGGCTGTCCACCCGGTCCATGAGGTAGCCGTGCAGCACCGAGACGCTGACCAGGCCGACGAAGGTCATGCCGCAGCCGAGCAGGGCCAGCATCGCCGCGATCAGCTTGACCCTCAGCGGCAGGGCTCTCATCAGGGGCTCGGCGGCAGGCGCAGCACGTATCCGACGCCCCGCAGGGTGTGGATGAGCCGGGGGCTACGGTTGTCGATCTTCCTGCGCAGCACGGAGACGTACGACTCCACGATGCCCACCTCGCCCCTGAAGTCGTAGTCCCAGACGTGGTCGAGGATCTGGGGCTTGGACAACACGCGCCCGGCGTTCGTCATGAAGTAGCGCAGCAGCTTGAACTCGGTCGGCGAGAGCGAGACGGCGTTGCCGCCGCGCCAGACCTCGTGGCTCTCCTCGTCCAGCTCGATGTCGGCGAAGGTCAGCCTGGGCGGCGCGGCCTGCGCGTCCCCGCTCGTACGGCGGAGCACCGCGTGGATCCTGGCCACGACCTCCTCCAGGCTGAACGGCTTGGTGACGTAGTCGTCGCCGCCGATCGTGAGCCCGCGGATCTTGTCCTCGGTCTCGTCGCGGGCGGTCAGGAACACCACGGGCGTGTGCAGCCCGCCGCTCCGCATCCGCCGGACGATCTCGAACCCGTCCAGGTCGGGCAGCATGACATCGAGCACGACGAGGTCGGGCCGGTGCCGTTGCACGGCGCTGACGGCGTCGAGGCCGCTCTTGGCCGTGGTCACGTCGAAGCCCGCGAACCTCAGGCTCGCGGCGAGGAGTTCGAGGATGTTGGGGTCGTCCTCGACGATCAGCAGGCGTGATTCCATCACATCCAAGGATGCCCTCATCGGGAGAGTGCTGGAACAATTCCGGCAATATGCCGGGCAATTGCCAGACTTGAGGTCGCCGCCGGCGAGGGCGCGTTGCGGACCAGGACGACGCCGCCCTGGACGTCCACCACGAAGTCGTCGACCAGCCGGCCGTCCCTGGCGACGGCCTGGGCGCGTACGCCGCCGCCGGTCCTGACGAGGTCGGCGGCGGTGAGCTCGGGCACGTAGCGGCGGGCGGCCTTGACGAAGGCACTCTTGACGAGAGAGCCGTAGACCTCTTTGATCCCGGTACGCCAGTGGGTGCGAGCCATGCGAAGCGTTCCCGGCCAACGCACAATTTGACCGAAATTTCGCATATTTCGCCATGTGTAGCCTTCGTAGGCCAGGGCCAGCACCGCGTTCGGCCCCACCAGCACCTCGTCGTCGATGTGCCGGGTCAGGTGCACCCCCAGGAACGGGTAACGCGGGTCCGGCACCGGATAGATCAGCCCGCGTACCAGCTCCCTGGCCGCCCCCGCCAGCGCGTAATACTCGCCCCGGAACGGCACGATCCGTACGTCCCCCGGCGCCCCGGCCATCCTGGCGACCGCGTCCGTGCCGAGCCCGCCGCAGACCACGAGCCGGTCGAAGGTGAACCTCTGGCCGCCCGCCAGCACCTGGACGCCCCTCGACGTCTCGCGGATCGCCCTGACGGGGTGCGACAGGCGTACCGAACCGCCCAGTTCCGCCACGTCGAGGGCGAGCGCGCGGGCGACGGCGGGGAAGTCGGCGATGGCGGTGTGCGGCGAGTGGATCGCCGCGACGCCGACCGCGTGCGGCTCGATCTCGCGCAGCGCGAGGGCGTCCAGCTCGGCGACGCCCGGCACGCCGTTGGCCCGCGCCCGCTCGGCCAGCGCGCGCAGCGGCGCGCGCTCGGCCCGGGTACTGGCCACGACCAGCTTGCCGACCTCGCGGTAGGGCAGCTTGCGCTCGGCGCAGTACGCCTTGAGCAGCGCCACGCCCTCCCGGCACAACCTGGCCTTGAGCGAGCCCGGCGGGTAGTAGATCCCGGCGTGCACGACGCCGCTGTTGTGCCCGGTCTGGTGCGCGCCGACGCGGGCCTCCTTGTCCAGGACGGTCACCTCCGCGCCCCTGGAGGCGGCGAGCTCGCGCGCCACGGCCAACCCGACGATCCCCGCCCCCACGACACCGATTTTTTCCGTCACACACCTGATTTTCCTGGTAAAGGCCCCCCTGCCGCCATACCTCCGCGAATCGAACATGAGTACGATGGCCCCCATGTACGTCCCGCCAGAGTGGCCCGCCGAGGTCCGCCCGCCCAGCGTCCCCGACTGGGAGACCTCGGCGGTGGCCCGGCTGCTCGACGCGGTCCCGCCCGACTACCGGGCCTACGAGGTGCTCAGGCGCCACCCGGTGGCGCTGGCCCGCATGGCCAGGCACCACGTGCGGTCCGCGGTCGAGGCGGCCAGGGCGGGTTATCGCGGCGCGGCCGTCGACCTCAAGGGCCACCTGCCGCCGCACGCCATCGAGGCCGTGCTCGACACCTACCGCGAGGAGGGGCCGCGGCTGGTGCGCCTGTCACGCTCGATCGACGTGGTCGAGCGCGCGCTGCGCGGCGACATGTTCACCGCCACCATGCGCAACCCGTGAGACCCCGGCTCAGCGGGTGCGGCGGGCGATGAAGGTGATCACCCCGGTCGCCCCCGCCGCCGCGGCCAGCCAGATCAGCACGTCCTTGGCGGACAGGCCGCCCCCGTCGGTGGTGTCGGACGGGCGCGCGCTCTCCTCGGCGGCGACGGGCTTCGGCGTGGGGGTGCGCGTGGCCTGGGCGCGTTGAGGCAGCGGCACACGGTAGACCGGGCTGTTCGGGCCCTCCGAGCCGACCAGCAGCGCCTTGCCGTCGGCGGTGTAGGCGATCGACTCCGCCTGCCGCAGCTCCGGCATGGTGACCCTGGCCAGCGTCTCCCCCGAGGGGCGGAAGAGGGTGGCCGAGAAGTACGTGCGGATGACGTAGGAGGAGCCGTCGGGGGCGTAGGCGGCGTCCGTGGCCATGATCGGGGCCGCGGCGACCCGGCGCAGCACGTTGACCTTGGTGGTGCTGAGCTTCTTGGGCGCGGCGTAGACCGACCCGGAGAACTCCTTGGACACGACGTACAGGCGGCCGGTGCGTGGGTTGATCATGATGCCCTCGGCGTTGCGTCCGCCGCCCGCGTACCGGAAGCGGTAGCGGGTGGCCGGCAGCGTGGCGTCCTTGAGCGTGCGGGGCTCGGTCACCTTGTAGATCGACACGTCGGGCCAGGCGCCGTCGAGGTTGTCGCCGATGTCGGCGAACCAGAGTGCGCCCTGGCCGGTGGCGGGGTCGCGGCTCGCGGCCATGGCCTCCCAGTCGCGGGCCTGGGCGCCCCGCAGGTGGAAGGTCGCCTTCGTACGGCCGTCGCCGCCGACCGCGTAGAAGACGGGGGCGGCCGAGCTGTCGTTGTGGGTGTAGTAGACGTTCGCGTGGGTGGGCGAGACCGCCAGGCCGCTCGACTCGGTGATGTCGCGGTCCTTGAACGTGAACAACTTCTCCGGCCCGTCGTCGTCCGCCCACGCCGGAGCCGCCGGCAACGCCGACAGCGCGAACGTCGCCGCCACGGCGGCCAGAATCCGGAACACGACATCCCCCACCTCGCCATCATGCCCCACGACTCCGCCCGGAACGCTCAGGCCGCCGCCTCGGCCACGCCCACGCGGGCGCTGTGGCGGTGGAACCCGGCTCCCTGGAGCACCACGAGCAGGATGTTGGCCACCGCCATGGCCACCCAGAGCCCGGTGATGCCCCACGTCCGCGCCACCGGTACGGCGGCCGCCAGCAGCCCGCCGTAGCCGAGGACGAAGTAGGCCAGGCTCGCCCCGGACCGCTTGAGCGCGGTGAGCCCGATGCCCTGCACGGCCTGCGCGGCGTCGGCCAGCGACGACAACAACATCAGGGGCAGCAGCCCGAGAGCCCGCTCGCGTACGGCCGCGTCACCGGTGAACAGCCCGAGCACCTGCTCGCCCAGCAGGAGCAGCACCAGGGCCCCGGCCAGCGTGCCGGCGACGGCGAGCAGCGCGGCGGTGCGGTTGGCCCGCCGCGCCCCGGCCACGTCCCGGGCGCGGGCCACCTCGGGCACCGACGCCTGCGCCACGGACAGGGAGGCCAACATGAGGAGCCCGGTGAGCGTGGTCAGCACCGCGTGGGCGGCGGTGTCGCGGGCGCCGGTGGTGCTCGCGGCGAACGTGACCACCCCGAGCACCCCGAACTTGATCAGCACGGTCGCCGCCAGCGGCACGCTGACCCTGGCCAGGCGGACGATCTCACGTACCCGGGGCCGCGCCTGCCCGATCGGCCGCCCGAGCGCCCGGCGCAGGTCCCCGCTCGCCACGACCGCGGCGATCACCCCGGCGACCACCCAGGCCACGCCCACGCCGTCGAGGCCGAGCGGCGGCACCAGCACCACGGTCAGCGCGCTCAGCACCAGGCCGAAGACCAGGCTCGGCCAGAGCACGGCGCGGCTGCGCCCGAGCGCCACCAGGATCGTGCTCGCACCGCCGGTCGAGGCGAAGACCAGCAGGTAGGCGGCGAGACACCAGGGCAGCAGGCCCAGCTCGCCGACCACCTCGCCGGGCACCCCGCTGACTCGCGCGAGCACGGGCACGCAGACCACCGCGACCGCCCCCAGCGTGCCCATGACCAGGCTGAGCCAGCGCGCGTCACGTACGACGGGCACCGCCGCGCCCGGATCGTCCCGGTACGGCGCCACGAACGGCCCCAGCCCCCGCAACGCGCCCTGCACGGCGGCACTGGCGGGATTGAGCACCGCGGCCATCACCGCGAACGCGGCCAGCGCGACCGTGTCGTGATTGCCGAGCACGGACGTGACCACCAGCGTGCCGACCATGCCCGTGACCATCGCCAGGAAGAGCGGCACCGCGGCCCGGAGCAGGACGATCACGACGACCACGCGGAGATCATGGTTCCAACCTATGGCCTGGAGCGCGCTCCAGGTATTTAGTGTGGACCCCATGGACTATGTCAACCTCGGACGCAGCGGCCTCCAGGTGAGCCCGCTCTGCCTCGGCACGATGAACTTCGGCCCGCTGACCTCGGAGGAAGACTCCTTCGCGATCATGGACAAGGCCCACGAGCTGGGCATCAACTTCTTCGACACCGCGAACGTCTACGGCTGGAAGAAGGGCGAAGGGGTCACGGAGAACATCCTGGGCCGCTGGTTCGCCCAGGGCGGAGGCCGCCGCGAACGTACGGTCATCGCGACCAAGCTCTACGGCGACATGGGCGACTGGCCCAACGAGCGCCGCCTGTCGGCGCTGAACATCCGCAGGGCCTGCGACGCCTCGCTGAAGCGCATGCAGACCGACTACATCGACATCTACCAGGCCCACCACGTGGACCGGAACACACCTTTCGAGGAGTTCTGGGAGGCCATGGAGATCCTGCGCCAGCAGGGCAAGGTCATCTACGTCGGCTCGTCCAACTTCGCCGGCTGGCACATCGCGAAGGCCCAGGAGACGGCGGCGCGGCGCGGCACGTTCGGGCTGACCAGCGAGCAGAGCCACTACAACCTGCTCACCCGCGCGGTGGAGCTGGAGGTGCTGCCCGCCTGCGAGGACTACGGCATCGGCGTGATCCCGTGGAGCCCGCTGGCCGGCGGCCTGCTCGGCGGCGTCCTGCGCAAGATCGACAAGGGCCGTTCGGCCTCCGACACCATGGTCAGGGAGCTGGACAAGCACCGGGACAAGATCGAGGCGTACGAGAAGCTCTGCGACGAGCTGGGCGAGGACCCGGCGTACGTGGCGCTGGCCTGGCTGCTCAGGCAGCGCGCGGTCACCGCCCCGATCATCGGCCCGCGCACGCTGGAGCAGCTCGAAGGCAGCATGCACACCCTGGAGATCGACCTGGACGAGGCCACTCTGGCCCGGCTCGACGAGATCTTCCCCGGTCACCGCACCGCGCCGGAGGACTACGCCTGGTGATCCCGTACGCGGGCGTCAGGTCAGCAGGGCGCCGAGGACGACGATCAGGAGCAGCAGGCCGAGCACGACGGGCAGCAGCCAGGGGCGAGGACGGTCCACGCCCTGGAGCCTAGTCCCGCTTCACGGGTGCGAGCGCCCATTCTCCGAGTGACTCGTACCTCACCTGGGGGCCGGTGTGGCTGCGGAACAGGTGCAGCCGCTCGGCCTGCCAGGGCGTCCCGGCGAACCCGGCCAGCGACTCCACCAGGTCCCGCAGGTCCAGGTCCGTCCGGGCCCTGGCCAGCGTGAGGTGCGGATGGAACCGTTTCTCGTCGGTCTGCACGGCCCCCGCGCGGCGACCGGCCGCGCGGGCCGAGTCGGCCAGCCGGGTCAGCGGGTCGCCCGTGACCCCGGCCCACAACACCCGGGCCCGCCGCGCGGAGGAGAACGCCCCGGCCCCGGCGAGGGCCACGTCGAGCACCGTGTGCCGGTGGGCGGCCCGCGCCAGGCGCGTCTCCAGGTCGGGCAGCGCCCGGTCGGGCACCTCGCCGTAGAAGGCCAGCGTGAGGTGCCAGGTCGGGCGGCCCGGCCAGCGCAACCCGGGCACCTGCCCGACGTACGGCGCCACGGCCCGCTCGACCTCGTCGAGCACCTCGTCCGGCGGGACCACAGCCGCAAACAGCCTCATGTCAAGCGATTGTCCCCGGCCGCACCCCGGATCACGCCCCGGATCACGTTCTGGATCACGCCCCGGTCATGCCATCGCCAGCGCCGGCCTGGCCATCCGGTTGCCGATCAGCCTGGTCATCAGCACCGCGAGCCCCGTACCCACGAGGACGAGCACGCCCGACAACAACACGCCCGTACGCGGCCCGCCCAGCTCCGACAACCACCCGATCAGCGGCGCCCCGACAGGCGCTCCGCCGGTGAAGACGAGCATGTAGATGCCCATGACCCGGCCCCGCATCTCGGGGGACGTGGCGATCTGCACGCTGGCGTTCGCGGCCGTGTTGATGGTGATCAGCGCGATCCCGGTCGGGACGAGCAGCAGCAGATAGACGGGGTAGAAGGGGGCCAGCCCGGTCAGCACCTGGAACAGCCCGAACCCGATCGCCCCGGCGAAGAGCACCTTGCGCGAGAGCCTGGCCCGCCGCGCCGCGAGCAGCGCGCCGCCCAGCGCGCCCACCGCGAACATGCTGGACGCCAGCCCGAACGACGACGCCCCCGCGCCGAACTCCTCGCGGGCCATCAGCGCGATCGACATCGAGAACGACTGCGAGAACATCGACACGAAGGCGATCAGCAGGATCGGCATGAGCAGTTCCTGCCGCCCCAGGACGTACCGCAGCCCCTCCCGGAGCTGCCCCTTGGCCCGCGGCACCGGCTCGGACAGGTTGAGCTCGGACTTCCGCATGAAGATCAGACTGGAGATCACCGCGCCGAACGTGAGCGCGTTGATCAGGAAGATCGGTCCCGTGCCGCCCAGCACGGAGATCAGGATTCCGGCCAGCGCCGGGCCGACCACGCGGGCGAGGTTGAAGATGGAGCTGTTCAGGGCGATGGCGTTGGGCAGGTCCTGCCGCCCGACCATCTCGACCACGAACGCCTGCCGGGTCGGCACCTCCACGCAGGAGATCATGCCGAGCAGGAACGCCATCACGAACACGTGCCAGACCTGCGCGGTGCCGGTCATCGTCAGCACGCCGATGGTGAGCGCGAGCACCGCCATCATCGACTGGGCGGCGATGAGGATGGGCCGCTTGGGGTAGCGGTCGGCCAGCACGCCGCCGAAGAGGCCGAACAGCAACATGGGCAGGAACTGCAGCGCGGTCGCCAGGCCGAGGGCCGCCGCGCTGCCTCCCACGCCGTGCGGGCCCTTGGTCAGGTCGAGCACCAGCCAGTCCTGGGCGGTGCGCTGCAGCCAGGTGCCGACGTTGGAGACGGCGCCACCTGCCGCGAACATGCGGTAATTGCGAACCTTGAGCGACCGGAACATCCCGGTCTTGGGTTGCTCAGGCTCTATATCCTGCTGAGCTTCTCCAGGATCGGCGCCGCCTGCCGCAGGATCGACCGCTCCTCCGGTGAGAGCTCCTTCAGCCGCTGTGTCAGCCACGCCTCCTTGCGACGGCGTTCCTCCTTCAGCAACGTCAGGGCGGCCTCGGTCACGGTCACGGTCACCTGGCGCCGGTCGGTCGGATGCGGGGTGCGGGCGACCAGGCCGCGTTCCTCTAGCGTGGCGATCACGCGCGTCATCGAGGGCGGCTGCACCTTCTCTAGCTCGGCCAATTCGCCGGGGGTTATCCCGGAATGCCGTTCCACGGCGGCGAGCGTCGCGAACTGGGTGGGCGTCAGCGAGTGCGCCGCCGCCTGACGCCGGAGTCGCCTGGTCAGCCTTGCGTTCGACACGCGCAGGGCTGAGGCCAGGCCCGCGTCGCTGCGCAGGTCCATCTTGGGCTGGTTGTTCATTAGCACGTCTCATTACCTTTGCTAACTATATGCGAAGGCAAGATATTTCCCTAGGTAGGTTCGTCTCACTCCTTGATACCCAGAAGCCGCCCCACTCGCGCGGGGCGGCTGCTGATTTCCGGAGATCAGACTCCCAGCGCGGCCCGGATCGGGCCGATGGCGAAGTAGACGACGAACAGCGCGGTCACGCCCCACAGCAGCGGGTGGACCTCGCGCGCCTTGCCGCGTACGACCTTGATCAGCACGTAGCTGATGAAGCCGGCGCCGATGCCGTTCGAGATGGAGTAGGTGAACGGCATGACCACGATGGTGAGGAAGGCCGGGATGGCGATCTCGTAGTCGTCCCAGTCGATGTCGCGGATGGCGGTCATCATCAGGAAGCCGACGACGACCAGCGCGGGCGTGGCGGCCTCGTAGGGCACGACGGCGACCAGCGGCGCGAAGAAGATGGCCACCAGGAACAGCACGCCGGTGACCACGCTGGCCAGACCGGTCCGCGCGCCCTCCCCGACGCCGGCGGCCGACTCGATGTAGGTGGTGTTCGAGGAGACCGAACCGGCGCCGCCGGCCGCCGCGGCGATCGAGTCGACGAGCAGGATCTCCTTGGTACGCGGCAGCGTGCCGTCGGCCTGGACCAGCCCGGCCTGGCGGCCGACGCCGACGATCGTGCCCATCGTGTCGAAGAAGTCGGTGATCAGCAGGGTGAACACGAACAGCACGGCCAGCAGCACGGAGATCCGGCTGAAGGCGCCGAACGGGTCGAACTCCGTGAACAGCACGAGCGGGTTGTGGAAGCCGAAGATCTGGTCGGCGGCGGGAAGGGCGGGGACGTTGAGCTGCCAGCCGCCGGCGTTCTCCGGCGAGGCCGCGCCCACCTTGGTCAGCGCCTGGACGACGATCGCCAGCACGGTCGAGCCGACGATGCCGATCAGGATCGCGCCCTTCACCTTCCGCGCCACCATGGCCGCCGTGGCCAGCAGGCCCACGATGAACACGAGAACGGGCCAAGAGGTGAGCTGGCCACCGATGCCCAGCTCCAGCGGCGTGCCCGCGGCCTTGCGCACGAACCCGGCGTCCACGAAGCCGATCAGCGCGATGAACAGGCCGATGCCGACACTGATCGCGGTCTTGAGCTGGGCCGGGATGGCGTGGAACACCGCCGTGCGCAGCCCGGTCAGCACCAGGATCGCGATGATGACGCCTTCGAGGAAGACCAGGCCCATGGCCTCCTCCCAGGTCATCATCGTGGCGATGTTGAAGGTCACGAACGCGTTCAGCCCGAGCCCGGCGGCCATCGCGAACGGCACCCGGCCGACCACGCCCATGATGATCGTCAGCACGCCGGCCACGAACGCCGTGCCCGCGGCGACCAGCGGCACCTGCGGGGTCGTGCCGTCGCCGATGACCTGGCCCTCGATGTCCTTGCCGTAGGCGAGGATGATCGGGTTCAGCACCACGATGTAGGCCATCGTGAAGAACGTGGCCAGGCCGCCGCGCACCTCACGGGAGATCGTCGAGCCTCGTTCAGAGATTGCGAAGAAACGGTCTATTGCATTACGCATGTCACTCACGCGCCGAAGAGTGACAGTAGTGGTGAACTGGGAAAAGTGTCCGCAATCGGATCGAGACCCGATTGGAAGCTAGGCTGGACACGTGAAGCAGCAGTGGCACCCCGATCCCGAGCCGATCAAGACCAACGACACGGCCGCCGTCGGGGTCGGCACCGCCCTGTGGGCCGTCGCGCTGATCGTTCTGCTGATCTTCCGTCCGGCCCCCGAGAACACGTGGTGGATCTGGACCTGCGCCACCGGGGTCGCCTTCGGCCTGTTCGGCATGTGGTTCGTCCGGCGCCCGCACCGCGGTTGACATTCATCATCTTCCGGACATCTCCGAAGTCATCAGATACCGATGTCTCTCCCCACTACCTGGGCGAACGCCGTCCCACGAGGCTGGTCAGCATGAAGAAGGCCGTGTTGACGATCCTTTTGGGCGCCGCCGTACTCGCGGGCTGCGGCACCACGGGTGAGCCCGCGAAGCAGGCCGGCCCCGGCAAGGGCGGCGTCGCCTGGAGCCGGTGCACCGGGCTGACCGGGCTCGACGGCCGGCCGCTGCCCGCCGACGCGGCGATCGAGTGCGGGGCCGTACAGGTGCCTCTGGACTACGACGAGCCCGGCGGCCGGAAGATCGACCTGGCGCTGATCCGGGTCAAGGCCACCGGCGACCCCCTCGGCTCGCTGGTCTTCAACTTCGGCGGGCCGGGGGCGTCCGGTGTTGACACGCTGGCCATGGCCGCCAAGGCGTTCGGCAGCCTCGGCACCCGCTACGACCTGGTCAGCTTCGACCCCCGCGGCGTCGAACGCAGCTCGGGCGTCAAGTGCGGCGGCGAACTCGACGCCCTCCTCGCCGCGCCCACGGGGGCCGACGGCGACGCGATGTCGAAGAAGTTCGCGGCCGCCTGCGAGAAGGACTCGGGCGAGATCCTGCCCCACGTGGGCACCGTGAACGCCGCCGAGGACCTCGACCGCATCAGGGCCGCCCTCGGCGACCGGCGGCTCAACTACTTCGGCTTCTCCTACGGCACCCACCTCGGCGCCGTCTACGCCACCCGCTTCCCCGCGAACGTCGGCCGCTTCGTCCTCGACGGCGCCTTCGACCCCACGGTCACCTACGAGGAACGCGCCGTCACCCAGGCGACCGGCTTCGCCCACGCCTTCGACGCGTTCGCCCGAGACTGCGTGGCGCGGACCTGCGAGCTCGGCACGGACCCGGCCGCCGTGCGCGGCGCCGTCGAGAAGCTGCTCGACGGCCTCAAGACCAAGCCGCTCGACGTCGGCGACCGGCAGCTCACCTACGGCCTGGCCCAGCTCGCCGTCATCACCCCGCTGTACGCCAAGGCCGCCTGGCCGGTGCTGGAGCAGGCCGCCGCGGCCGGGATCAAGGGCGACGGCACCGCCCTGCTCACCCTGGCCGACTCCTACACCGGACGCCGCCCCGACGGCACCTACTCCACCTCGATGACCAGCATGCAGGCCATCACCTGCGCCGACAGCACCGAACGCCCGACCGCCGCCGACATGACCCGGATCGACGACAGGATCAGGAAGGTCTTCCCGATCCTGTCCGCGGACGGCACCGCCACCGCCTGCGGCCACTGGCCCGTGCCCGGCGACGACGCCGCCAAGCGCATCGACGCCACCGGTTCGGCGCCCATCGTGGTCGTCGGAGGCAAGGGCGACCCGGCCACGCCGTACGAGTGGGCGACCCGGCTCAACGCCAAGCTCAGGACCGGCGTGCTCCTGACGTACGAGGGCGAGGGGCACGGGGCGTACCTGAGCGGGGACGGGTGCGTGACGCGCACGGTGGACGCGTACCTGCTGAACGGGAAGGTGCCGGCCGCCACGACCTGCCCGGCGGCCTGACCGAAGGGCCGCCCCGCCCAGAGGGCGGCCCACCGGACTCAGGACAGGTCGGCCTCGGCCAGCAGCAGCGGCACCGCCTCCGGGTCGCGCAGCAGCGCGGCCACGGCCAGCCGGTCGTTCCACTGGCCCGTCGCCCAGGCCAGCCCCCGGGCCAGCCCGTCGACGCCGGTGCAGTGGACCGCGCCCTCGAAGAACCGCCACGTGCAGGCGACCCCGTCGACCAGCAGCTTCTCGTGCTCCACGTACGTCTCGGGAGCCACCGGCAGCAGCGAGCGCACCTGCGGCGGCACCTGGCGCACCTCGCCCTGCGAGGTCACCTCGCCGGCCGCCAGCTCACCGGCCAGCGGCAGGTCGAGCAACTCCGTCAGCGCCTCGGCCAGGTCGTACGGGGCCAGCACCAGCGGCCGGTCGGTGACGAGCTGGAGCAGGTCGGGCGCCTCGACCACCACCGCGTCCTCGGCGGCGGCCACCACGATGTCGCCGCCGAGCACCGCGCGCACCCGCGCGGGCGGCTCGACCCGGGCCGGGTCGACGGCGGCCAGCGCGATCCACAACGCCCGGAGCTGCGCCCTGTCGACCTCGATCGCCGGGTCGGCCATCAGCTCCAGCAGCTCCTCGGGACCGCCGTGGGCGGCCAGCAGCTCGGCGAGCGTGGTGCGCACGCCGAGCATCGACAGCGCGGCCTCGTCGAGCCCGGCCGGCGCGTCGGCGTAGAGGCCGTGCAGGAGCGGGTCGGCGCCGGGCAGCCGCAGCTCAAGCGGCTTGCGCCCGCCGAGCACCGGATGGTTGGCCAGCCACCACGCGGTGTAGGAGGGCACCTCCACGCCCTCGACCCGCAGCGGGTGCAGCGCGGCCCGCAGCGGCGGCCTGGTCAGCAGCGTGAGCGCGGCCTCCCAGTCGGCCACCAGCTCAAGGTCGCGCACCGCCGCGAACTCGGCCACGACCGGCGGCACCGCGAGGTCGGGCAGCAGGTCGAGCACGTGGTCGAGCCATACGTCCTCGCCGTCGAGGTCGTGGTCGCAGTCGTCCTGGTCGAGCAGCACGTCGGAGTCGTGCGCCACGGCGAACCCGACGAGCACGCCCGCCGCCGCGAGCACCCGCGGC
Organism: Nonomuraea sp. WAC 01424; assembly: GCF_003947315.1. Taxonomy (NCBI): domain Bacteria; kingdom Bacillati; phylum Actinomycetota; class Actinomycetes; order Streptosporangiales; family Streptosporangiaceae; genus Nonomuraea; species Nonomuraea sp. WAC 01424. Next base: position 19,130 of record NZ_QHHZ01000026.1, on the reverse strand, counting down.
CCGTAGGTCTCCACCAGCTCGGGCGCGGCCATCCCGAGGTGGCTGTCGGGGGCGAGCAGCCCGGCCAGGGCCCCGTCGGCGAGCATCAGCTCACCGGCCGGGTAGAGCTCGCCGTCGGCGCCGCGCAGCGCCAGCTCGGCCAGCCACGGCGCCTCGCCGGCGACCAGCCCGGACGCCGCCACCAGCGACAACACGGCCTGCGCGACCGGCTCGGGGTCGGGGCTGTCGAGCGACTGCGCGACGGCGGCCTTGGTCAGCGGGTCTTCGAGCACCGTGCGGGGCGTGGCCTCGGCGGCGCCCAGCCTGAGCAGCGCCTGATGGGCCGCCTCCGGATGCACGATGCGCAGCCCGAGCGGGGTGAGGTCGAAGTCGGCCCCGCCGTCGGTCAGGATGAGCGTGCCGCGCGGGCCGCGTACCAGGCGGCCGTCGGTCAGCGGCACCGGCAGCGCGCCCAGCGACTCGGGGTCGTCGGCGGGCAGCACCTCGTACAGGGAACGCCACCAGGACGGCTCACGCGCCTCCACGGCCTCGCCGGACAGCAGGTCGACCACGTCGGCCAGCTCGACCCGGCGCACGCCCAGGGCGACCATGGCGGGATGCCTGGCGGGCCACCCGGCCGGCAGCAGCCCCGGCACGAAGTCGGCCACGGTGGTCAGCAGCTCGGCGGTCGCGCCGGCCACGACGGCCGCCTCCCGGCCCGCCACCACCCAGCCGTCGCCCTCCGGCTCCCGCGCCGGATGCTCGACCTGCCACTCGGCGTCGGGCTCGTAGACCTCGGCCTCGGCGAAGGAGGGGGTCTGGACCGCGGGCGCGGGCGCCGACAGCGCGGGCAGCAGCGGCGCGGACGGCAGACGTTCGAGCACGGCCCGCCGGACGCGGGCGTCGAGCTCGCCCTTGCCCATGAGGGAGGGCACCAGGTCGAGCAGCCTGGACGTGCGCGGCAACTCGCCCAGCAACCGGACGTAGGCGTCGGCCACCCGCTCGACCAGGAAGTCGGTGAGCGGCCCCTTGGCGACGTGCCGCCGGTCGGTGGCCATCGGGAAGGACGCGATCAGCAGCGCGGGCAGGTCGATCGGCTCGTCGCTGGGCGTCGGCGCGTGCACGACGGGCGGCACGGCGGCGGGCAGCGGGCCGGGCTCGCCGGTGCCGGTGACGGGCACCGCCCAGCGCAGCGACCAGAAGGGACGGGCCCGCTCCTCGGTCGGCCGGTCGGCGAACAGCCTGGCGACCTCGTCGGGGGTGAACTCGCCCGACTCCGACACGACGTGCCAGCCGTCGGCCACGACCGTACGGGTGGCGCCGTCGAGGTCGATCTCGATGGCCTCCAGCGCAGGCAGGCCGAGCAGCAGCGCCGGGCTGGTCTCGGCCAGCATCGCGCGTACGGCGTCGACCGCCGCGGCGTCGCGCAGCGGCAGCCGGACGAGCGTGTCGAAACCCTCCGGCACCTCCAGCGGCGGCGCCTCGAACGGCAGCCGCAGCAGCGGCACGTGACCCGCCCGGCCGGCCAGCTCACCGGCCAGCACGGGGACGCCGGCGACCAGCTCGGTGGTCTCGGCGCGCGACCAGCGCACCGCGTCGCCGCCGCGCGAGCCGATGGCCGGCTCGTCGCAGACCGAGACGACGGCCGCGAAGCCCACGCCGAACCTGCCGGCCGCGCCGATCTCGTCGCGCTTGCCCGACACGCGCAGCGTGGACAGGCCCTCCACGCCGGTCGCGTCGAGCGGGGCGCCGGTGTTGGCGGCCGTCAGCACGTCGCCGCGCAACGTCAGCCGCAACACCCCTGGCACCCCCGCGCGCAGCGCCGCGTCCGCGGCGTTCTGGGCGAGCTCGACGATCAGCCGGTCGCGGTAGCCGCCGAGCGCGAAGTCCTCCTCGGCGTTGGCGTCCTCGCGGAAGCGGGCGGGCGAGGCCGTCCACGCGGAGAGGACGGCGGCTCGCATCCGGTCAGTGCCAAAGGTGTCGGTCATCGATCACGATCCTGGTCGAGTGAAGAGGGGCCAGGGTAGGTTAGCCGCCCGGACCGACGGAAAACCCGCTCTCGGCCCGCCACTCCCTACTCGTGCCTGGTCAGGAGTGGCCGGGCTCGTCGTCGGCGGATGCGTCAGCGGATGCGTCAGCGGATGCGTCGGCCGAGCCCTCCTCCTCTTCGATCAGGTCGTAACCCAGGTCGTCGAGGATCGGGATGGCCTGTTCGGCCGGCGGGGGCAGCACGGCCGCCTCCGAGTGGGCGCCGCAACCGTGGTCGGCGGCGACGACCTTGCCGTCGTCGGGGGCGTACTCGTTGGTGCAGACGCCGAACGACAGCCGCAGCTCACCGGAGAGCAGCCAGTAGAACCCGCAGGTGGAACACTGCGCGGGCGCGGCGTGTGCGATCGGAGTATGCGGCCCGTGCTCGCCCGCGTGCCAGCGTCTGGCAGCCCGGTCTCTGCCGATGGCCGAGAGCACACGGGCTCGACCCAGGCCGTACTCGAAAACCATCTGACGATCGGCGTCTTCGTCGAGCTCGGTGAAACCGGGCGCCAGCCTGTCGTCGTCGTCGGGGGTCGGCAGCAGGTCGCCGACGCCCAGGTCACCCGGTCGCAGCCGCTCGCTCCACGGCAGCCACTCGGGGGCGAGCAGCGCCCCCGCGCCGGGCAGCAGCACCGCCTCGCTGACCGTGACCTTCTTCGCGCGCGAGGCGCGGGTGACCGTGACGGCCCACCGCCAGCCGCGATAGGCCCGGTCGAGGCAGGCGAAGTAATGGGTGACGATCCGGTCGCCCTCGCTCTCGAAGCCGAGGTGCTCGCCGGGCTCGCCCGGGTGCGCCAGCTCCTGCGCCGCGGCGCGCGCCAGATCGACTGCGGCGACACAGGCCTGGTCGGGAGCGGGGACGCGGGCCCGGGTGCGGCTCATCGGACCGCCTCCGCCTGAAGGTGCTGTTCGCTCACACTTCATTCTCACCCATGGGCGGACCGGGCAGGCCCATAACCGCCGATCCGGGGCTGATAACAGGGGTGAATCGGGTAAGACTGGTAGGCGTGGGGGGCGGCTGGGAACAGGCTCGGGACATCTCGCGGCGGGTGGCGCACGCCATCGCCGGCGCGGGCCGGGCCGGCGTGCGCGCGAGCCGGGCCGGCGCGAACGGCACCGTCCGCGCGGGCCGCGCCACCGCCAGGGGCGCTCACAAGGTGGGCAGGGCGACCCGCCGGCTCACGTACGCGGGCGGCGCGGGGCGTACCGGGCTCGGCCGGCTGATCGAGTTGTCGGCGGGCAACAGCGCCGCCGACGCCCTCGTCACGGTCGCCCTGGCCAGCACGGTGTTCTTCGGCGTGCCGGTCGGCGAGGCGCGCTCGTCGGTCGCGCTCTACCTGGTCATCACGATGTTGCCGTTCGGGCTGCTCGCGCCGTTCGTGGGGCCGATCCTCGACCGGTTCAGGTCGGGCCGCCGGTACGTGATGGCGGGCACGCTGTTCGGCCGGGGGCTGCTCTGCTTCGCGATGGCCGCCGGCGTGGGGGCGGGCGACCTGCCGACGTTGTTCATCGGCGCGCTGGGCGTGCTGGTGTTGTCGAAGGCGTACAACGTGTCGAGGGCGGCGATCATGCCGAGTGTGTTGCCCGCCGACATCACGCTGGTCTCGGCCAACGCGCGGGTGGCACTGTTCACGCTGGTGAGGGCGGGGGCGGCGGTGTCGGCCGGCGCGGGCCTGACCGCGTGGCTGGGCAGCGCGGTGGTGCTGCGCGTGGCGATGCTGGGCTTCCTGTTGCTCGGCGTCCTCGCCGTACGGCTGCCGCGGCACATCGACTCGCCCGACCAGGAGGAGGAGGGTGAGGCGCCGCGCTGGCGCACCCTGCTCAAGGTGGGCCCGGCGGTGGCCGAGGCGGTCTGGGCCAACCTGGCGCTCCGGATCTTCTCCGGGTTCCTGGTGTTCTTCCTGCTCTTCCTGGTCCAGGACAAGGCGGTGCCGTGGCTGGCCCAGCCGGTGGCGGCCCTCTCGTTCTTCGACGTGCCGAAGACGATCGGGCTGCTCGCGCTCGCCGCCGGGCTGGGCGGCCTGGTCGGCGCCGCGGTGGCCAACTGGACGCGCAACAACGCGCCGCAGGTGATCGTGCTGGTCACGCTGGCGGTGACGGCCGCGACCACGATCGCCGCGGCGGTCTTCTTCGGCCTGTGGGCCGCGCTGGCGGTCTCGCTGGTCACGGCGTTCGCACAGGAGCTGGGCAAGCTCGCCCTCGACGCGATCGTGCAGCGGGAGATCGGCGAGGAGGTGCGCTCGTCCACGTTCGGGGTGGTGGAGGCGGTGTTGCAGCTCGCCTGGGTGTTCGGCGGCCTGGTCGGGCTGGTGTTGTCACTGACCCGCAGCGCCCTGGCCGGGTTCGTCGCGCTGGCGGTCGTGCTGACCGGCGCCCTCGGCTGGCTGCTGGTCACCCGGCGGGGACGGGTGCGCGCGGCCAACGCCAAGCTGGCCAGGCAGCGGGCCGAGGCCCCCGATCAGCAACGGACCGAGACCCTCGACCACACCAAACCCCTGACGAACCCCAACGGTTAGGCGTCGAGGTCGTCCGCGACGGCCCTGAGCACCTGAGCGATCTTCTTGGCGTGCGCCGCCTCGGGCTGCTTGCCCCGCTGGTACGAGGTCGAGACGCCGTCGAGCAGCTTGATCAGGTCTTCGACGATGACGACCATCTCGTCGGGCTTCTTCCGCTTGCCCTTGGGCTTCGTCTTGGCCAGGGTCGGCGGCTGTTCCAGGATCCTGACCGAAAGCGCCTGCTGGCCCCTGCGTCCCTCGGCCACGCCGAACTCCACCTTCTGGCCTGGTTTGAGCGGCCCGGCGTTTGTGGGAAGCGCGGAGGAATGCACGAAGACCTCACCGCCGTCGTCGCGGGTGAGGAAGCCGAAACCCTTGTCGGCGTCGTACCACTTGACCTTGCCACTCGGCACAGGAGGACCTCGTTCAAACAGTCGAAAAGGATGAATGGATGTAGGTTATGCCCCGAAGGGCGCCGAGGCGACCGGGAAAATACCGGCAATTACCGTAGTTCGTCGCGCGTACGCCATCCGGCGAACCAGTCCGCGAATTCGGTCAGGTCGCCGAGCGCCACATCGGCTCCGTGCTCACGCAGCTCTCCCACCGTGTAAGGGCCCGTCGCGACGGTCACGCTCATGGCGCCACCCGCGCGCGCCGCCTCGATGTCGGCGACATGGTCACCAACATAAGCCGCCGCGCCGAAGCGCGCGAGTGCCGATCCTTTGGCGGCGCCGAACACCGATCCGACCACTTCGTCCACCTCAAGGCCGAGCAGTTCGACGGTTCCCGCGGCGTCGCGCGGGTTCTTGCCCGTCACCACGATCACCCGGCCCCCGCGGGCCCGTACGGCGGCGATGGCCTCGTACGCGCCCGCCATCGCGGTGTGCACGGGAACGCCCACGGCGGGATAGATCTCCCGGAACAACGTGGCCGCCGCCGGAATGGCCTCGGCCGGCATCCAGTTGGCCAGCTCGTACTCCAACGGCGGCCCCAGCCGGGTGATGATCTGCCCGCTGTCGATGGGCAGGCCCAAACGGCTTGACAGCTCGTCGTAAACAGCCGCGATGCCGGATCGTGTGTCGGCCAATGTCATGTCCAGGTCGAAACCCACCGAGGTACTCACCCGTGCAGGATGCCAAACGCCGCTTCGATGGCGGTAACGACCCTTGTTGCGGGACTCCGGGAATGGGAAGAAAGGAATTACTTATCGGAGAGGAGTGTCCGTGTCAGAGACCCCCGGGACACCCGGCACACAGGATCGGCTCGTCGCCACCGACCCACGTCCCCACCGGCCCGCCCGGCCGGGCGGCACGCCGGTCACGGTCCGGCGGCGCGTGGTGGCGTCCGTGGCGTACGTGGTCCGGGTCGCGTCGAGGACGGCCGCGCTGGCCCTGGCGCTGTACGCCCTGTTCACGGTCTTCCGGGCGAACCCGGCCAACGCCTGGTACCAGCTCGTCGAGTCGCTCGCCTCATGGTTGTCGCTGGGCCTGGCCAACCTGTTCCAGCTCGCCGACCCGCGCTGGACCACGCTCGTCAACCTCGGGCTGGCCGCGGTCGTGTGGCTCGTGGCGGGTTCGGCGTTGGCGAGCCTCATCAAGCGTGCCGCGCCCTAACGACTACTCTCATTGCGGAGGTATCTGCATAGACATGACCAGATCGACCCGTGAGCGGATCATCGACGAGGCCCTGCGGCTGTTCGCCGAGCGTGGCTACTCCGCCACGTCCGTGGCCGAGATCGAGGCCGCCTCAGGGCTCTCCCCCGGCGCGGGAGGGCTCTACAGGCACTTCAAGTCCAAGTACGAGGTGCTGGCGGCCGCGATCAACGAGCATGCCACCCGTACGAGGAGTCAGGTCGCCGAGAGCCTGGCCGAGCTGAACACCCTGGAGGCCGCCGCCGGCCTGGAGGAGCGCCTGTCGCTCGTGTGCCGGGCGGGCCTGGCCAAGGTCCGGGAGGAGTCGGAGCTGACCCGGGTGTTCTTCCGCGACCTGAGCCAGTTCCCCGAGCTGGTCGCGGTGGTGCGCGAGGGGCTGCTCCAGCCCATGTTCGACGCGATCACCACCTGGTTCCGCGCCCAGCCCGAGTACGCCGACTCCAAGGTCGACTGGGCGGGCATCGCCGCGGTGCTCGGCGGCTCGGTGGTCCACTATCGGCTGTTCCAGGAGACCGTGGGCGAGATGCCGGGCCACGCGGAGAAGGACCAGTTCGTCGCCGCCTGGGTACGCCTGGCCGTCGGCCTGCTCCCCAGCCCCGCGCCGGTCAGCTGACGCCGAGCAGCCGGTAGCCGAGCCAGAGCGCGCCCGGGCGTTCTCACTCCCTCGCCGCTCGGCCTCGATCCCGGCCCGCAACCGTCGCGCGAAGTCGAGCCGCTGGTCGGGCCTGAGCACGCCGTGCGCGGCGTCGGCCGCCTTGCTGACGTAGTTCAGGACCAGTTGGTCCGCGCGCTCTATCACGTCTGGCAATGCTGCCCCAATCAGGGGGGACATACCATGGCAACGATGGAGTTCACGGAGTGGATCAGGGGGCGCACCGACGAACAGCTTCGGGCGCTCGTCTCCGCGCGCCCCGAGTTGATCACTCCGGTGCCCGCGCATCTTGAGGGTCTGGCCGTACGCGCCGCCAGCCCTTCGGCGATCGGCAGGGTGCTCGACCGGCTCGACCGGTTCACGCTGGCGGTCGTCGAGACGCTGGCCGTACAGGAGGGGCCGGTGACGAAGGCGGCGCTGCGCGGCCTCGTCGGACGGGCGCTGGCGGCGGGCCGCCCGGAGCCCGCGCTCTCCGCGGCCCTCGACCGGCTGCGTGACCTGGCCCTGGTCTTCGGCCCCGACAACGCGCTCGACCTCGGGCCGGGCGTGCGCAAAGTGCTGGAGGAGCCCGCCGGGCTCGGGCCACGGGCGGTCGAGGTGTTCCGGCACCACCCGCCCGAGCAGCTCGACGAGATGGCCGACGACATCGCCCCCGGCTCGTCAGGGCCTGGCAAGGAGCGGCTGGCCGCCGCGCTGGCCAGCCCGCCGGCGCTGGTCGAGGCGGTCTCGCCCGAGGCCAGGGGCGCGCTCGACCAGCTCGTGTGGGGGCCGCCGACCGGCCGGGTGCCCAACGCCAGGCGCGAGGTACGCGTGGCCTCGGCGCGTTCGCCGATCGAGGAGCTGCTGGCGCGTGGGCTGCTCGCGGCCACCGGCGAGGAGAGCGTGACGCTGCCCCGCGAGGTGGGTCTCCACCTGCGCGGCGGGCGCGTCCACCGTGACCTGCTGGCCGTGCCGCCCGCCCTCGCCGGGACCGCGCGCGACCACGAGCTGGCCGACCGTACGGCGGCGGGCCAGGCGTTCTCGTTCGTCAGGTCCGTGGAGGAGATGTGCGAGCGGTGGAGCGTCGATCCGCCGGGCGTGCTGCGCACCGGCGGGCTCGGCGTACGTGACATGAAGCGCACCGCGACCGAGCTGGACCTGCCCGAATGGGCGGCGGCGCTGGTCGTCGAGGTGGCGCACGCGGCGGGGCTGATCGCGGCGGGCGGCGGCGTCGACGGCGAGTGGCTGCCCACCTCCGGCTACGACCTGTGGCGGGTCAGGGCCACCGCCGACCGCTGGGTGACGCTCGCGGCGACCTGGCTGCACATGGACCGCGTGCCCGGCCTGGTCGGCGAGCGCGACGACCGCGACCGGCCGCTCAACGCCCTGCACACCGACCTGCGCCGGGCCTCCGCGCCCGGGGTGCGCACGGCCGCGCTCGGCGTGCTGGCCGCCGCGCCGGGCCTCGCGCCCACCCGCGACTCCGTGCTCGAACGCCTGGCCTGGGAGCAGCCGCGCCGGCGCGGGCCGCTGCGCGAGCAGCTCACCGACTTCGCGCTGCGCGAGGCCGAGCAGGTCGGCGTGACCGGGCTCGGCGCGCTGTCCGGCCACGGGCGGGCGCTGGTGGAGGGCGGCGACGCGGCCGGCGTGCTCGCGCCGCTGCTGCCCGAACCCGTCGACCACGTGTTGTTGCAGGCCGACCTCACCGCCGTCGCCCCCGGGCCGCTGACCAGCGAGCTCAACCGCTGGATGACGCTCACCGCCGATGTCGAGTCCAAGGGCGGCGCGACCGTCTACCGGTTCGGCGAGAGCTCGATCCGGCGTGCCCTCGACGCCGGGCACGGCGGCGAGGAGCTGCTGGCGATGCTGGCCCGCCATTCGGCCACGCCGGTGCCGCAGGCGCTGTCCTACCTGGTGACCGACGTGGCCCGGCGCCACGGGCGGATCCGGGTGGGCACCGCGAGCGCGTACGTGCGGTGCGACGATCCGGCGCTGCTCGACCAGATCACCGCCGACCGCCGCTCGGCCGCGCTGCGCCTGCGCCGGCTGGCGGCCACGGTGATCGCCTCGCGCTCGTCCAGGGCGGCGCTGGTCGACTCGCTGCGGGCCATGGGGTACGCCCCCGTCGCCGAATCGCTCGACGGTGACGTGATCATCTCCCAGCTCGACAGCAGGCGTACCGAGGGGGTGGCGCCCGTACGCGCGGTGGCCTCGGTCAACGGGCTCGATCCCGAGGTCGCGTCGGCGGCCGTACGCGCGTTGCGCGCGGGCGACGCGGCCCACCTATCGCGGCGCGAGCCGGTCGACGCCCCGGGCGGTGCGGTGCCACGGGGGCCCGCGACGGCGACGATCTCGGCCCTCCAAGATGCCATCAAGCAGGGCGTACGGGTATGGATCGGCTACCTCGACTCCCAGGGCAACGCCACCTCGCGCATCCTGGAGCCGGCCCGGATGGAGGGCGGCTACCTGACCGCGTACGACGAGACCAGGGCGGCCGTCCACCGCTTCGCCCTCCACCGCATCACCGGCGTCGCCGGCCTCTGACGACGACCCGCCCGGCCGGGGCAGTCAGTGTTCCGAGGTGAGGCGGCGCATCGTGCGGGCGTGCTCGTCGTCGCGCTCGCGTGCCTGCGCCGCCAGCAGGGTGAGCGCGCGGGCGGCCACCCCGGCAGCGGGCCCCTGGCCGGCGGCCAGCCGCCACAGACGGCTCACCGCGTCGGCCGGGTAGCGCAGGGACAACCCGCCGCACAACGCCACCGCCGCCGCGACCGCCCGCGGGTCCGTCGGGTCCCGCGACCAGGCGAGCGCGAGCCGCAGCGCCTCGGGGGCGAGGGCGTCGTCGGCGCACATGTACGACAGCGCGCAGCCCGCCGCCAGCCGCTCGTCCGGCCCGCCCTGGGCCCATACCTCCAGGAACTCCTGCTGCGCCTCCCTGAGCGAGCAGGCGGCCAGCAGCGCCACCCCTTCGGCCGCCCCCATCCGTACGCCGGGCTCCTGACCGGCCAGCGAGCGCACCCATTCGCGCAGCGGCTGCCACAACCAGAAGCCGTACCGGGCGACGAGTTCGCCGAGCACCTGGGCACGGTGGTGCGGCACGCGGAAGACGGTGTCGCCGTCGCGGACGCCGATCAGGGGGTGGGGCGCGCCGGTCGGCTGCGGTCCGGCCTCGTGGGCCTGCCAGATCCGCTCGAACCCGGCGAGCTGGCGGGCGAACTCCGGCTCGGGCAACCCGTGCGCGAACACCAGCGCCGCCACCGTGCGTACCTCGTGCATCGGCGGTTTGGTGTCGAACCAGGCCGGTACCTCCTCGCCGACCGGCTCGTCGGCGCGTACCAGGCGGGTGGCCAGGCGGACGACCTCGGCGGGCGTGGGCAGCGCCAGCGCGCGGACCCGGGCGGTCGCGGCGGCGGCCGGGACGCTGCGACCGCCGAACGAGCTCAGGTACAGGTCGAACAGGTCGCCGGGGTCGGGGGCGCGCCACGGCTGTTCGACCTCGACCGCCTGCGAGGGGGCGCCGCTCCTGGTGATCACCAGGTACGAGCCCAGCTCGGCGAGCTTGCGGGCCAGGTTGAGCAGCTCGGCCCGGTCGGTGCTCCCGGCGATCCAGTCGTGCAGCAGGTACGCCCGCCCCGGCCCGTACTCGGTCCTGGACAGCAGGTCGGCGGCGCTGCCGGCCGGCGAGAGCACGGTGATCCTGCCCTCGGCCAGCGACATGCGCGACAACAACGCGATGGCGCCGAGCCGCCTGCCCATGTCCTCCTCGCCCACCAGTACGAGCAGGTGGCGTACGGACAGCCGGCGCACCGCGTCGGGGAAGCCTGCGGGCTCCAGGTAGGAGCGCAGCAGGGTGTCGGCCGCGCGCCGGTCGAGGTCGCGGGTGACCGGGTGGGCCACGGGCCGGAGCTGTTCGGTGATGGCGATGATGCTCTCCGTGAACGATTTGTCGTCGAGGTCGGCGGCGCCCGGTTCAGGCGTGTCGGTCACGAAGTCACCTCAGGCCTTACTGGAAAGTTTTCTTCGGAAGATGTTTTTGCCGGAACTTTTTGTCCGGCGAGTTTCCGCGGCTTATGCAGTGAGCGTGCGTCGCTCGGTCGCCGCCGTTCTGACCAGGTGTTCCTCTCGATGCTCGCGGCAATGGCCGCCGGCGCGCACATGTCGATCACGTCCTCCATCGCTCTCGGCGACGAGCCGGTAACAAAACCGAAGGGAACAGTCAGGCAGCACGAGATCTTAGTTCTCCAACCATTACACGACTTCGCGCCACCCGAAAACTCGAATGATCCTCTAGGTTGAAATAGGGTCATTTACCGGGCATGAGAGCATCAGCCACAATCCTTAGTCAAGACCAGTCGCGGGAACATGCAGGGTTGACTGCGTGCGGCCACTCCCCTCAGGTTGTGCATGTGACCGAGCAAACGCTGGGCCAGCTGGCCGAGGAGTCCTGGAACCGCTTCGACGACCACGAGTCGGTGTTCTACGAAGGGGTCTGGCACCGCAGCCACACACTCGCCGAACGCGCGCGCCGGATGTGCGGCGGATTCGTCGAGGCGGGGATCAGGCCCGGCGACCGGGTGGTCGTGATGATGGCGACCTCTCCCGAGGTCCCGCTCATCTACCAGGCGTTGTGGGCGGCGGGCGCGGTGGTGACGCCCGTGGTCTTCCTGGTGGGGGTCGAGGAGCTGCGGCACATCCTGGCCGACAGCGGCGCGTCCGCCGTCGTCACCTCGCCCGAGCTCGCGGAGACCGTACGGGCCGCCGCCGCCGACGTCCCCGTCTTCGTGGACACCGCCGGGCTGGAGAGCGCCGCCGAGCACGGACGGGTCCGCAGGGACCCCGGCGACCTGGCCGCGCTCATGTACACCGGCGGCACCACGGGCGCCGCGAAGGGCGTCATGCTGAGCCATCACGGGTTGTGGCAGGTGGCGAAGGACGCCTACAAAATGTCCCACCAAGACGGGAAAAATCGTGCAATTGTGCCCGTGCCACTTTCGCATGCGTACGGGTTGATCATCACTGTGGCCGGCATGCACGCGACCGAGCCGCAACAAGCCGTGCTCATGCGCTGGTTCGAGCCGGAGGCGTTCCTGGAACTGGCCGCCGAGCAGCACGTCCAGTACGGCACCGTCGTCCCCGCCATGATCCAGATGCTCCTCGCCCAGCCGCTGGAGTCCCACCCGCTCCCCGACCTGGCCTACCTCACCTGCGGCGCGGCGCCGCTGGGCCGCGAGGCGCTGGAGGAGTTCGAGCGCCGGATGCCCGGCGTACAGATCCTGGAGGGCTACGGCCTGACCGAGACCAGCGCCGTCACCACCTTCAACCCGCCGGGCAGGCGCAGGGCCGGCAGCGTCGGCCTGCCGCTGGCCGGCTACACGATCACCGTCCGCGACTCCGAGGGCGAGGCGGTGGAGGCCGGTGACGTCGGCGAGATCTGCGTCGCCGGCGACTCCCTGATGCTCGGCTACTGGGGCGAGCACGAGCCCGACCCCGAGGGCACCGCGCTGGTCGGCGGCGAACTGCGCACGGGCGACATCGGCTGCGTGGACGACGACGGCTACCTCTACATCGTGGACAGGAAGAAGGACCTGATCATCCGCGGCGGCTTCAACGTCTTCCCCCGCGACGTCGAGGACGCCCTCAACCAGCATCCCGACGTGGTCATGTCCGGCGTCGTCGGCCGTCCCGACCCGCGTGTGGGCGAGGAGGTCGTGGCGTTCGTGCAGCTCAGGCCCGGGGCCGAGGCGAGCGCCGAGGAGCTGGCCGAGTGGGCGCGCGACCGGGTCGGGCGGGTGAAGTACCCGCGCGAGGTGCGGTTCGTGGAGTCGATCCCGGTCACCAGCGTGCTCAAGCTCGACAGGAAGGCGCTGCGCGGCCGGCTCTGACGGGCCCACGCGATCCGGGCCCCGGCGCGCACACCGGGTCAGCCACGTCTGCATTCCGTGATAAACGTTGACGTGTCTGGAGGTGAGCGTGAGTCAAGAGGACCCGGCGGGTAACCCCCACCTGCCCTACGGAGCGCCCTACGGCGAACAACCGCCTCCGCAGTACGGCTACGGCTACGGCCCGCCGCCGCGGCGCGACGAGGGCCCGCAGACCAGCGCCATCGTCGCGGTCGTGCTCAACTTCCTGTCCCTCGCCTCCTGCTGCAACGTGTTCGGCCTGCCCGGCGGCATCCTCGCCACGGTCGCGCTGACGCGGGCCCGGGAGCGGCCGGCCAGCGCGCGTTCACTGCTGCTCTGGAGCTGGGTGTTGTTCGGCTCCGGTCTCGTCCTGAACGTCGCGCTCTTCCTCTTCCTGGGGCTCACCGGCCGCCTCGACGACTGATCGATTACCCGTTCCGGGACTGTTCCTGCCCTCGTGTGTGTTGGATAAGGGTCAACCGTAGGAAGGGATGTCCGTGAACGACGGCCCGCTCATCGTCCAGTCGGACAAGACACTGCTGCTCGAGGTCGACCACGAGAAGGCCGACGCGTGCCGCAAGGCGATCGCGCCGTTCGCCGAGCTTGAACGCGCGCCAGAACACGTCCACACCTACCGCGTCACGCCACTCGCCCTGTGGAACGCGCGGGCCGCCGGCCATGACGCCGAGCAGGTCGTCGACGCGCTGATCGGCTTCAGCCGCTACCCGGTGCCACACGCGCTGCTCGTCGACATCGCCGAGACCATGGCGCGCTACGGCCGCCTGCGTCTGGAGAAGGACCCGGTCAACGGCCTGGTCCTGACCTCGACGGACCGCGCGGTGCTCGAAGAGGTGTTGCGGTCCAAGAAGATCCAGCCGATGCTGGGCGAGCGCCTCGGCGCCGACTCGGTCATCGTGCACCCGAGCGACCGCGGCAACGTCAAGCAGGCGCTGCTCAAGCTGGGCTGGCCCGCCGAAGACCTGGCCGGCTACGTCGACGGCGAGCACCACCCCGTCAAGCTGCTGCAGGACGGCTGGGAGCTGCGCCCCTACCAGCGCGAGGCGGCCGACGCCTTCTGGCACGGCGGCTCCGGCGTGGTCGTGCTGCCCTGTGGCGCGGGCAAGACCATCGTGGGCGCGGCGGCCATGGCCCACGCGCAGGCCACCACGCTGATCATGGTGACCAACACGGTCAGCGCCCACCAGTGGAAGACCGAGCTGCTCAAGCGCACCTCGCTGACCGAGGACGAGATCGGCGAGTACTCCGGCACCAAGAAGGAGATCCGCCCGGTCACCATCGCCACGTACCAGGTGATGACCACCAGGCGGAAGGGCGTCTACAGCCACCTGGAGCTGTTCGACGCGCGCGACTGGGGCCTGATCGTCTACGACGAGGTCCACCTGCTGCCCGCGCCGATCTTCAGGATGACCGCCGACCTCCAGGCCCGCCGGCGGGTGGGCCTGACCGCGACGCTCGTGCGCGAGGACGGCCGCGAGGGCGACGTGTTCTCGCTCATCGGCCCCAAGCGCTACGACGCGCCCTGGAAGGAGATGGAGAACCAGGGCTGGATCGCGCCCGCCGACTGCGTCGAGGTCAGGGTCACACTGACCGACGAGGAGCGGCTGGCGTACGCGATGGCCGAGTCCGAGGAGCGCTACCGCTTCTGCGCGACCACGCCGTCCAAGACGTACGTGACCGAGGCGCTCGTCCGCCGCCATCTGGGTGAGCAGGTGCTGGTCATCGGCCAGTACATCGACCAGCTCGACGAGCTCGGCGAGCACCTCAACGCGCCGGTCATCAAGGGCGAGACCAGGGTCAAGGAGCGTGAGCGTCTCTACCAGGCGTTCCGCGACAAGGAGATCCAGGTCCTGGTGGTGTCGAAGGTGGCCAACTTCTCCATCGACCTGCCCGAGGCGGCCATCGCGATCCAGGTGTCGGGCACGTTCGGGTCGCGGCAGGAGGAGGCCCAGCGGCTCGGGCGGGTGTTGCGGCCCAAGGCCGACGGCGGCGGCGCCCGGTTCTACACGGTGGTCAGCAGGGACACCGTCGACCAGGAGTTCGCGGCGCACCGGCAACGCTTCCTGGCCGAACAGGGGTACGCCTACCAGATCATCGACGCCGACGACGTGCTCGGCGGGGTGTGAAAGCCGAGGTTGATTGCCCGGCCGCTCGTTCCTGAGCGGCCAGGCACGGCGTCACGTCACGTCCACGAGACTCCACGGGTCGTCGACATCGAACCACCCCCCTCACCTGCGTACTATCACGCCGCCTGCGACATACCCTCATGATCCGACAAACGCACCTGAAATGCCCGACTTTTTCGGTATTCACAGGTTCACTACCAGTCACGGATTTTGCCGGGTTCGTCAGCGCACCAGCAGGCCGCCGAGGAACAGCACTCCCCCGGCGACGACCCACGAGGCGACCCCCGCCCCCATGACGCGGCCGAACGTGCGCGGGTCGTGCCGGAAGGCGGGGAACAACCAGGCGGCCACCGTGGAGCAGGCGGCCAGGACGGCGAACAGGCCCGACACCGCGGAGACCGTACCGAGGCGCTGGGAGCACGTCGTCGGGGGCTCGCCGCCCGCGCAGAACGCCTCCAGCCCCCACCCGGCGAACACCGACAACCCCCAGAGAGCCGCCAGCAGGAAACTCGCGACCGTGGGGATGATCGGCGAGAAGCCGAAGCGAAGCCGCGCCACCTTCCGTCCTTACCCCGCCGCGCCTCGGGAAATGCTTTGGAGCCACTGGAGGGTGGCCGTTAAACTAGTCGATTCGCTGCCTTGACCACCTCCGTTTCCGACCATGGGAGGCGCTTTCGCATGCCCGCACACCAACTCGCTCCCGACATACCCTCTGACGTGCTCGCCGCCGAGCAGACCCATCTGGCCGAGTCCAGGGCCGCGCTCAAGGCGATGCGGGCCCACGCCCAGTCGTTGTCGGCCGACGCGGCCGGCGACTGGGTCTCGCAGCAGATCCTCCAGTCGCTGCTGGACCAGCGGGTGGCCGCCCTGGCCGACCACCCGGACACGCCGCTGTTCTTCGGCCGGCTCGACCGCGAGGCGGGCGACGACCTGCCCGTCACGATCTACGTCGGCCGCCGCCACGTGCACGACGGCACCAGCAGGCCGCTGGTCATCGACTGGCGCGCGCCGGTGTCCCGCGCGTTCTACCAGGCCAGCCCCGCCGAACCCATGAGGGTCGTACGTCGCCGACGCTTCGGCTACCACGGCGGCGCGCTGACCGCGTTCGAGGACGAGCCGCTCGGCGAGGGCTCGGAGGTCGGCCCGTCGAAGATCCTCACCGAGGAGATCGAACGCCCGCGCACCGGCCCGATGCGCGACATCGTGGCCACCATCCAGCCCGACCAGGACGAGATCGTCCGCGCGACGCTGGCCCAGACCGTGTGCGTCCAGGGTGCGCCCGGCACCGGGAAGACCGCCGTGGGGCTGCACCGGGCGGCCTATCTGCTGTTCACCCACCGCGAGCGGCTGGCCAGGTCGGGCGTGATGATCGTGGGGCCAAACCGGGCGTTCCTGTCCTACATCTCCTCCGTCCTGCCCGCGCTGGGCGAGGTCAAGGTCGACCAGACCACGGTGGCCGGGCTGATCGGCGAGCACGCCGCCGAGGAGGACCCGATGGTCGCCGCGGTCAAGGGCGACGCCAGGATGGCCCCGGTGCTCGAACGGGCGCTCTGGATGCACATCGTCAAGCCCGAGGACGGCCTGGTGTTCACGAAGGGCGCCTACCGCTTCCGGGTGGCCGACTACGAGGTGCGCGAGATGGTGGCGTCCCTGCGCGGCACCACCCGCTACCTCCCGGGGCGGGCGGCACTGGCCCAGCGCCTGGCCCACCAGGTGCTCGTCAGGATGGAGCAGCGCGGCGAGTCCCCCGACGACCGGGTCCAGGACGCCGTTGCCCGGTCGAAGCCGGTCAAACAGCTCGTCGAAACGGTGTGGCCGAAACTGACGCCCGAACAGGTCCTCCACCGACTTCTGTCAGACCCGGAATTCCTCCTAAAGGCCGCCAAATCCGATTTGTCGCCTGACGAGCAAGAAATGCTGCTTTGGCGGAAGCCATATCGGAGCTGGAAATCCGCCAAATGGTCGGCCGCCGACGCCGCCCTCCTCGACGAGCTGCGCGACCTCATGGAACGCACCCCGTCCCTGGGCCACCTCGTCGTGGACGAGGCCCAGGACCTGTCCGAGATGCAGCTCCGGGCGCTCGGCCGGCGCTGCCGCAACGGCTCGGCCACCGTGCTCGGCGACCTGGCCCAGGGCACCACGCCGTGGTCCACCAGCTCGTGGGAGACCGTGCTGAAGCACCTCGGCCAGGACGAGGGCGAGGTGACCGAGCTGACGCTCGGCTTCCGCGTGCCGCGCGAGGTGCTCGACTACGCCGCCCGCCTGCTGCCCTCGATCGCCCCCGAGCTCGCGGCCCCGCGCTCCCTGCGTCCAGGCGCGGGCTCGCTCACCGTACGGGCGGGCGGCACGGTCGCCGAGGCCGCCCGGCAGGTCCTGGCCAGGGAGGGCTCGATCGGGGTCATCGTCCCCGACGCGATGGTGGCGGCGGTCTCCGAGTCGCTGTCCGGCCTCCCGCACGCGGTGCTCGACCCCGACGCGACGCAGGAACACCGCCTGCTGATCGTGCCCGCCACCCTCGCCAAGGGCCTGGAGTACGACCACGTGATCGTCGTAGAGCCGGCCGACATCGTCGAGGCCGAGCCCCACGGCCTGGCCCGCCTGTACGTGGTCCTGACCCGAGCGGTCACCTCGCTCACGGTCCTGCACGACAGGCCGCTCCCGGCGCAGCTCGGCGCCTGAAGGAAGGCGGGCACGGCCACTCCTAGGATGGCCTGAAGGAGCTGTCAACCTAGGAGGATGCCGTGCCCGCACCGCTTCCGCATGAACACCTGCCCTCCGTCCCCGCGCTCGTGGTGGAGAGCGACGACATCCAGGACGGCGAGCGGCTGAACGACCTCCACGTCTTCAACGACTGGGGGATGACCGGCGGGAACCTCTCGCCCCAGCTTCGCTGGTCGGGCGCCCCGGAGGGCACCCGCGGCTACGCCGTCACCTGCCACGACCCCGACGCCCCCACGGGCAGCGGCTTCTGGCACTGGGTGCTGTTCGACCTGCCCGCCGACACCGCCGAGCTCCCGAGGGGCGCGGGCACCGGCCCCGACTTCAAGGGCCTGCCCGGCGGGGCCGTCCACGCCCGCAACGACTACGGCACCAAAGACTACGGCGGCGCCGCTGCCCCGCCCGGCGACCCCCACCGCTACGTCTTCACCGTGCACGCGCTCGGCGTCGACAAGCTGGGTGTCGGCAGCGACGCGAGCCCGGCCGTGGTGGGCTTCAACATCACCGCCAACACGCTGGCCCGCGGCCACGTCATCGCGCACTTCGGCGTCTGAGGCCGGCACAACACCGCGGCGAAGGCGCCCCGCTCGCGTACGGGGCGCCTTCGTCGTGGTGCCGCGTCGGGTTTCCTACGCCCGGTGCGACCTCGACGAGGATCAGCCGTTCCCCTGCACCACTTCGTCCGACAGCGTGATGTCTCCGGGGGCGTCCGACGACAGGTCCCCACGCGCGTACGGCGACGCGCCCTCGAAGGCGTCCGACAGGTCCCCGCGCTCGTCGGACGACGTCGACCTCGACGGTGAGGCGCAGAGGTCGCGGTCGTACAGCTCCAGGTAGCCCGTGCAGTAGGGCACGTCCACGTATTCCAGGGCCTCGTCCAGATAGCCGTGATCGTCATCGGCCTGGGCGGGCAACGTCATCGTGGCAGCCGCGGCCAGGATGACTGCGCCGAGCCCGAGAACGCGCGCGGTGCGGGAATTCATGTAACTACTCCTTTGTGAGGTGAATCGTTCACTTCATGTCGTTACTTTCCGTAGTTAATAACTACTAAACGTAATCGGATCCGGACACAACAAAAGGCGGCCGGATCCTGAGAGATCCAGACCGCCTTCTGATGCGTCAGCGACCAGGCGGAGCCTAGAAGTCCATGTCGCCGCCGCCGGGCATGCCGGCCGGAGCAGCAGGGGTCTTCTCGGGCTTCTCGGCGATGACGGCCTCGGTGGTGAGGAAGAGCGCCGCGATGGAGGCGGCGTTCTGCAGCGCGGAGCGCGTCACCTTGGCCGGGTCGATGATCCCGGAGTCGAACATGTTGACGTACTCACCGGAAGCGGCGTTGAGGCCCTCGCCGGGGGTCAGGTTGCGCACCTTCTCCACCACGACGCCGCCCTCAAGACCGGCGTTGACCGCGATCTGCTTGAGCGGCTCCTCCAGAGCCTTCTTCACGATCGCCGCACCGGTGGCCTCGTCGCCCGCCAGCTCCAGCTTGTCGAACGCCTTCGCGCCGGCCTGCAGCAGCGCCACGCCACCACCGGGGACGATGCCCTCCTCGACGGCCGCCTTGGCGTTGCGCACGGCGTCCTCGA
>NZ_QHHZ01000025.1:0-168859 GCF_003947315.1 Nonomuraea sp. WAC 01424 | reverse complement strand
TGTTGTCGGTGGTGCGGGTGTCCTCCTACGAGGAGGGTCTGCGGGTGATCAACGAGGGTGTGTACGGCAACGGCACGGCCATCTTCACCAACGACGGGGGCGCCGCGCGGCGTTTCCAGCACGAGGTGGAGGTCGGGATGGTCGGGATCAACGTGCCGATCCCGGTGCCGATGGCGTTCTACAGTTTCGGGGGGTGGAAGTCGTCGTTGTTCGGCGACACGCATGTGCACGGCAGTGAGGGTGTGCACTTCTACACGCGGGGGAAGGTGGTGACCTCGCGCTGGCTGGATCCCTCGCACGGCGGGGTGAACCTCGGCTTCCCCACGAACGGGTAACTCGTCCTCACGGCCGGGAGGGACCGGCGTCCCTCCCGGTCCCCTCCCCGGTAAGCTCCAGCACACCGGACAAGGGGGGACATCGTGAAACGCCTTCGCACATCCGCCATGGCGCTGGCCGTGGCGGCGCTGGTCACCGGCACGGGCGCGACGTCCCCGACCCCCAAGGCGACGCCGTCCCCCACGCCCACGGCCACCCAGAGCGACGGCACGCTGCAGATCCTCACCTACCGCGGCTACGCCGAGTACGGCGGCGTCAGCCCCAAGGCCAACTGGGTCGGCTCCTTCGAGAAGGAGACCGGCTGCCGCATCGCCCGGCTCGACACCGTGCGCACCGCCGAGGAGATGGCCGCCAAGGTCGGCGAGCGCCCCTACGACGTGATCTCGGCCGGCCCGGCGCTGGCCGGCGACCTGAGCGCGCGCAAGCAGGTGCAGCCGGTCGACCCGGCCAAGGTGGCCGGCTACGACGACCTCGACGAGCGCTTCCGCGAGATGGGCGAGGTGTCCGGCAAGGTCTACGGGGTGCCGTACCTGTGGGGCTATCACGAGTTCGTCTACGACGCGGCCAAGGTCAAGGGCGCGAGCCTGGATCAGGCGTTCGCCTCCGACCGGGTCGCGTTGCGCGACAGCCCGATGACGATCGCCGACGCCGCGCTGACCGACAACACGGTCAAGGACCCGTACGAGCTGAGCCGGGCGCAGTTCGACCGGGCCGTGGCGCTGCTCGGGCAGCACAAGGAACGCACCTACTGGAAGAAGCCGATCGACCTGGTCAAGGGCTTCGCCACCGGGGCGCTGGATTACGCGCAGGCCACACCGTACTATCGCCTGCTGCTGGATAAGGCCGGGAAACCGGTCAAGGCGGTCGCCGCCAAGAAGACCACCGGCTGGCTCGACTCCTGGATGCTCGGCGCCAACCTGCCCGACACCACCTGTGCCTACCGCTGGCTGACCTGGATGACCTCGGCCGACGCCCAGCGTGACGCCGCCTCCTGGGTGGGCCTCGCCCCGGCCAACGACAAGGCGTGCAAGGGCCGGGGCAAGTCGATCTGCGACGTCTACGGGGTCGGCGACGCCAAGCGGCTGGCCCGCGTCGCCTTCGCCGTCCGCCCGCCGGGGGATTGCCGCGGCGAGGACGGGGAATGCACTGATTACGCCGTCTGGGCCAAACAGTGGGACGCGCTTGCCGGATAGGTGAGATCGCAGCCCCCCGCTTGACCCCATCGCGGGCGCGCTCTTCCCCCGGGTGCGCCTGCTGAGACGCCCCGGGCCTTCCCCCCGTCCCGGGGCGTCTCGCTGTTCTCCGGAGCTTCTTCCTGCATGTTCTCGGCCCAAAAATTCGACTGAATGACCAGTCAGTGAGTATGGTCTCTTCATGAGAATCCTGCTCGTCGGCGCCGGAGGCGTCGGCTCCGCCGTTGTCCCCATCGCCGCCCGCCGACATTTCTTTGAACACATCGTGGTGGCCGACTCCCAACAGAGCCGGGCGGCCCGCGCGGTCGCCGCCGTGGACGACCCGCGGTTCACCGCCATCCAGCTCGACGCCTCCGACCGGGACCAGGTCGCCGCGGCGCTCCGGGAGCACCGCTGTGACGTGTTGTTCAACGCGGTCGACCCGCGCTTCACCATGCCGCTGTTCGAGGCCGCGCTGGAGGCCGGGGCCCACTACCTGGACATGGCGATGTCGTTGTCCAAGCCGCATCCGCGCGAGCCGTACCGCAAGCCCGGGGTGAAGCTCGGCGACCGGCAGTTCGAGCGCGACGGCGAGTGGCGCGGCGCGGGCCGGCTCGCGCTGGTCGGGATGGGTGTCGAGCCGGGGCTCGCGGACGTGTTCGCCCGCTACGCCGCCGACCACCTGTTCGAGGAGATCGACGAGATCGGCATCCGGGACGGCGCCAACCTCGTGGTGGACGGCTACGACTTCGCGCCCACGTTCTCCATCTGGACCACGATCGAGGAGTGCCTGAACCCGCCCGTCGTCTGGGAGGACGGCCAGTGGCGCACCACCGAGCCGTTCAGCGAGCCGGAGGTGTTCGACTTCCCCGACGGCATCGGTCCCGTGGAGTGCGTGAACGTCGAGCACGAGGAGGTGCTGCTGGTCCCGAGGTGGATCCCGGCCCGGCGGGTGACGTTCAAGTACGGGCTCGGCGAGGAGTTCATCGGCGTGCTCAAGACGCTGCGCAAGCTGGGCCTCGACAGCGCCGACAAGATCAGGGTGGGCGGCGCGGAGGTGGCGCCGCGCGACATGGTGGCCGCGAGCCTGCCCGACCCGGCGACGCTGGGCGCCCGCATGCGCGGCAAGACCTGCGCGGGCACGTGGGTCAAGGGCACCGGCAAGGACGGCTCGCCGCGCGAGGTGTACCTGTACCACGTGGTGGACAACGAGTGGTCGATGCGGGAGTACGGCTCCCAGGCCGTCGTGTGGCAGACGGCGATCCACCCGGTCGTCGCGCTGGAGCTGGTCGCGACCGGGGTGTGGAAGGGCGAGGGCGTGCTCGGCCCCGAGGCGTTCGACGCGGTGCCGTTCCTCGACCTGCTGCGCGAGTACGGCTCGCCGTGGGGCCTGCGCAAGGCCGCGGCGGCGGCCTGACGGCCGGGGCCGCGGTCGACGAACGGGCGTCGGCTGAGGGCCGGGGGCCGCGGCTAGCGGCCCGGGAAGGCCACCACGGTCGCCATGGGAGCGGGCAGGAGCGCCTCGGCGCATTCGGTGCAGGCGAGCACGGAGGAGTTGTCGGGCAGCTTGCCGACGCGGACCCGGGGCCGCGGCCACCGCTTGTGACAGACCACGCAGGCGTCGCCGTCGCGCTGGGCCAGGCTCAGGCCCTCAGGGTCGAACGTCAACATACTCCGTGCCGTTCTGGTGGGACCCCAGTTCATCACGCTCCCAGCTGCCATCGCCCCTCCGCATGTCCGGATCCGTTATAACCCTGACCGAGGCCGTGATCGTCTAGCTGAGCGTCAAGCCAGGGTGAATTCTCTACCCGAGTGACATCTGTTACACACACAAAATCGGGCATCCAGCCGCAAGCTGGATGCCCGATTTTTCGGTCTTTGCTACAGAGCGGAGATGGCCTTCTCCAAGATCCCCAGGCCCTCCTCAAGCAGGTGCTCGGGCATGACGAGCGGGGGCAGGAAACGCAGCACGTTGCCGTACGTGCCGGCGGTCAGGACCACCAGGCCCTCGGCGTGGCAGCGCTTGACGATCTCCTGGACGGCGGCCGGGTCGGGGTTCTTCGTCCCGGGCTCGACCAGCTCGATCGCGATCATCGCGCCGCGCCCGCGCACGTCGCCGATCACCGGGAACCGCTCCTGGAGCGCCCGGAGGCGGGGGAGCATGATCTCGCCGATGCGGCGGGCCTTGGCGACCAGGTCCTCCGACTCGATCGTCTCCAGGACGCCGAGCGCGGCCGCGCAGGCCAGCGGGTTGCCGCCGTACGTGCCGCCCAGGCCGCCGACGTGCACCATGTCCATCAGGTCGGCGCGGCCGGTCACGGCGGCCAGCGGCAGGCCGCCCGCGATGCCCTTGGCGGTGCAGATGATGTCGGGCACGACGCCCTCGTCCTCGCAGGCGAACAGGTCACCGGTGCGCGCGAACCCGGTCTGGACCTCGTCGGCCACGAACACGATGCCGTTCGCCCGGCAGAACTCGGCGATCCTCGGCAGGAAACCCCGCGCCGGGACGATGAAGCCGCCCTCGCCGGCGATCGGCTCGATCACCACGGCGGCCACGTTCTCGGCCCCGACCTGCTTGTTGATCTGGTCGATGGCCTGCGCGGCGGCCTCCTCCGCGCAGTTCTCCGCGCCCGTCGGCCAGCGGAACGGGTAGGCCAGCGGCACCCGGTACACCTCGGGCGCGTACGGGCCGAAGCCCTGCTTGTACGGCATGTTCTTGGCGGTCATGGTCATCGAGAGCAGCGTGCGGCCGTGGTAGCCGTGGTCGAACACCACGACGGCCTGCCTGCCGGTGGCGCTGCGGGCGACCTTGACCGCGTTCTCGACGGCCTCGGCGCCCGAGTTCACCAGGAACGTACGCTTCTCGTGGTCGCCGGGGGTCAGCTCGTTGAGCTTCTCGCAGACCTGCACGTACGACTCGTACGGGGTGACCATGAAACAGGTGTGCGTGAAGTCGGCCACCTGCTTCTGAACGCGCTCGACGACCTTCGGCGCGGAGTTGCCCACGTTGGTCACGGCGATGCCGGAGCCGAAGTCGATCAGAGAGTTCCCGTCGGCGTCCTGCACGATGCCGCCGCCGGCGCGGGTGACGAAAACCGGCAGCGTGGTGCCGATGCCGGACGGTACGGCGGCCTGCTTGCGGGCCAGCAGCTCCTGCGACTTGGGGCCTGGGATCGCGGTCACGAGGCGCCGCTCCTGGGGAATGCTCATGTGCTCGACGCTACGTCGGCCTCCCACCTGCGCCGATACGTCGATATGGCACACTGGGGGTGCTCGCCTTTGCCGGAATGGACAAACTCGTATGGCACCTTCGCTGCGCACCGTGGTGCGACGGATGGGTTTGCGTCCGCTGGCCGGCGCCGCCGCCCCCGACGCGCTCGACGTGGCGGTGCGCTGGGTGGCGGTCAGCGAGCTGGAGGACCCGACCCCGTTCCTGGAGGGGGCGGAGCTGCTGCTTACGACGGGCATCCG
Organism: Nonomuraea sp. WAC 01424; assembly: GCF_003947315.1. Lineage (NCBI taxonomy): Bacteria > Bacillati > Actinomycetota > Actinomycetes > Streptosporangiales > Streptosporangiaceae > Nonomuraea > Nonomuraea sp. WAC 01424. The sequence goes on along the minus strand of NZ_QHHZ01000025.1, from coordinate 163,880 downwards.
CCTGGAAGGCGACCTGTCTGGATATGTCGCCCGGCTGGTGGGCCGTGGGGTGGCCGGGCTCGGCTTCGGCGTCGGGCTCTCCCACGAGCACGTGCCCGACGCCCTGGTCCGGGCCGCCGACGCGGCCGGGCTGCCGCTGTTCGAGGTGCCGCGCGAGACGCCGTTCATCGCAATCGGCAAGGTGGTCAGCGAGCTGCTGGCGGCCGAGCAGTACGACGAGATCACCCGGGCCTTCGCCGCGCAAGGGCGGCTCACGCGGGCGGCGCTGCGGCCGGAGGGCATGCACGCGGTCATCGACCGGGTGGCCAAGGAGATCGACGGCTGGGCCGCCCTGCTCGACGAGACGGGCGAGGTCCGCCATGCCACCCGGGGCGCGGACGTACCGGTGGTGGCGGCCGAACTGCGCCGCCTGCGCTCCGGCGGCCGCGGCGGTCCTGGTGGTCCTGGCGGTCCCGGTGGTCCCGGGCGGCCTCAGCCGGAGGCGGCCGGCGACGGTGAGCGTCCGCAGGCCGGTGCCCAGCCCGTGGAGCGGGCTCGCGGGGGTGCGCAGGCGGGGGAGCGGGCTCGCGGGGCTGTGCAGGCGGGGGAGCGGGCCCGTGGGGGTGCGCAGGTGGGTGAACGCCTGCCGGCCAGCCTCTCGTTGTCCGGGCCCGGTGAGCACATCGTGATCCAGCCGCTCGGCGGCGGTCCCCGGCCGCGTGGCTTCTTCGCGGTCGGCGCCCGCAAGCCCTTCTCGCCGGTGACCCACACGGTGATCAACGCCGCCGGCTCGCTGCTCACGCTCGCCATGGAGCAGGGCAGGGCCCAGCGGGAGGCCGGGCGGCTGCTGCGTTCGGCCGTCCTTGAGCTGCTGCTCGGCGGGGCCGTGGAGCAGGCGCGCGCGGTGGTCGGGCCGCTCGGCGCCCGGCTGCCCGGCGAGCCGCTGGTGGTCCTGGCGGCGGGCGCGGGAGCGCTGGAGACCCTGGAACCCCACGGCTTCACGGCGCTGCTCGACAACGGCGACCAAGGCGGTGGCCAAGGCGGCGACCAGGGCGACAGCCAGGGCAGCGGTCAAGGCGGCGGACAAGGCGGCCGGGGCCACAACGGCGGTGGCGGGGGTGGGCCGGTGGCGGTCTGTCTGGTGGCAGAGGCGCAGGCGGAGAAGGTGGCGCGGGAGGTGGAGGGGGCGGTCGGTCTCAGCTCACCCTGCCGGTACGACGGCCTGCGCTCCGGGCTCGACCAGGCCCGCCGCGCGCTGGCCCGCAGCGACGGCGGCCCGGTGCGCTTCGCCGACCTGGCCGGACAGGGCCTGCTCGAACTGCTGGACGCCGACGCCCTGCGCGCGTTCTCCGGCGCGCTGCTGGCCGCCCTGACCGCCTACGGCTCCCGTGCCGACCTCATCGAGTCGTTGCGCGCCTACCTCGACAGCAACGGCCACTGGGACGCCGCCGCCCAGCGCCTCGGCATCCACCGGCACACCCTGCGCTACCGCATGCGCCGCGTCGCCGAACTCCTCGGCCGCGACCTCGACGACCCCGGGGTGCGCGCCGAACTCTGGCTCGCCCTGGAGGCGGCCCGCCGCTGACCCGGACGCCGGCCCGGGTGCCGGCCCGGGTACGGTCAGCGGCCGGGAGCGGACGGCAGGCTGTCCTTGTCCACCAGGTAGCAGCAGATCGTGGCCAGCGTGACCGCCTCGTACGTGCGGTCGTCCCGCAGGTGGCCGGCCCGTTCGAGGCTGATCGCGCCCTGCGCGGCGGCCCACAGCGCGTCGGCGATCTTGCGCGGCTGGGTCGGCACGAGGTAACCGGCCGAGATGCAGTCGGCGATCACCCGGTCGAGGATGTTCAGCGCGGCGCGGGCGAGGGTCCTGGCCCGTTCGCTTGGCTCGAAGCCGGGGATGGCCCGTTCGAACATCAGGCTGTAGTAACCCGGCTCGGTCAGGCACGCCTGGCGGTAGGCGGGGCCGAGCGCGGTCAGGTACTCCAGGGGGTTGCGCCGCTGCGGGACCGCCTCCAGAAACCGGCGGAAACGCTCGAAACCCTCCAGGTACAAGGCCTCGGCCAGGCCCTCCCGGTTGCCGAACATCGTGTAGATGACCGTCGTGGTGCAGCCGGCCTCGGCCGCGATCCTGCGCATGGTCAGGCTGTCGGGCCCCTCGCTCCGGAGCAGGTTGACGGCCACGTCGAGCAGGCGGGAGCGGAGTTCGTCGTGAGTGGCGCGTTCGCCGAGCAGGTAGGCGCCCTGAAGGCCCAGCGGCGTCGAGGTCATGCGACCTCCCCAGCGACCAAGGAGCTCAGCGTCCTTGTGACCTCACGCTGTTCGGTCACGGGGCCCACGCCTTTCTGAAGTCGGGGGCCCACCGCGCTGGAGACCCGCATCCGATGACTTAGCCATGGCGGAGATCGCTCAAACCACTCCGCATGGTAAACATCCCGAATTGGGTCTACTTCCGTTACATCATGGGTATACACCAGAGCTTGTACTTAACGGTGAGCGCTCATGGGAGTCTTGTGCACCGTGGTGTAAATCCCCGGTCTCCCGCTTGGCATAACGTCGTGGGTATGGACGTGCGTACCTTCTGGCTTGCCGGCCGGCCCGCCACCGGCGAAACCGATCTCACCGTGACCAATCCCCATGACGGTCGTGCGGTCGGCCGGTACTCCGTACCGACCGATGCCCAGGTCGAGGAGGCCGTCGCGGCCGCGCACGCGGTCTCGCGCGAGGCCGCCGCGCTGCCCGTGCACGTACGTGCCGAGGCCCTGGCCCACGTCTCGCGCCGGCTGGCCGCGCGGGCCGACGAGATCGCCCACCTGATCACCGCCGAGAACGGCAAGCCGATCTTCTGGGCCCGCGGCGAGGTCAACCGGGCCGTCTCCACGTTCCGCTTCGCCGCCGAGGAGGCCCGCCGCTGGTCGGGCCAGGCACAGCGGCTCGACACCGAGCCGGCCGCCGCGGGCCGCCTCGCCTACGTCTCCCGCGTGCCCAAGGGACCGGTGCTGGCGATCACCCCGTTCAACTTCCCGCTGAACCTGGTCGCCCACAAGGTCGCGCCCGCCATCGCCGTCGGCGCCCCGATCATCATCAAGCCCGCCCCCGCCACGCCGCTGTCCTCGCTGGTCCTCGGCGAGATCCTGGCCGAGACCGACCTGCCCGCGGGCATGTTCTCGGTGCTGCCCGTCCAGAACGAGCGCGCCGCCGCCCTCGTGGACGACCCCCGCCTGCCCGTGGTCTCCTTCACCGGCTCCGCGCCCGTCGGCTACTCCATCGCCGACCAGGTGCCGCGCAAGCACGTGACCCTGGAGCTGGGCGGCAACGCGGCGGCCGTCGTGCTCGCCGACGCCGACCTCGACTGGGCCGCGCAGCGCGTCGCCCTGTTCTCCAACTACCAGGCCGGCCAGAGCTGCATCGCCGTCCAGCGGGTGATCGTCGAGCAGCCGGTCTACGACGCGTTCGTCGAGCGGCTGCTGCCGGCCGTGGCCGGGCTCGTGACGGGTGACCCCGCCGACGAGAAGACGCAGGTGGGGCCGCTGGTGTCGGAGGCCGCCGCCGAGCGCGTCGAGCAGTGGGTCAAGGAGGCGGTCGCCGGTGGCGCCCGCGTCCTGGCCGGGGGCACCCGCGAGGGCGCCACGGTCGCGCCGACGGTGCTGGCCGACGTCCCGCACGACGCCAAGGTGGCCTGCGAGGAGGTCTTCGGCCCGGTCATGATCCTCCAGCCGGCCGCCTCGATCGACGAGGCGTACGCGATGGTGAACGACTCCAAGTACGGCCTTCAGGCCGGCGTGTTCACCCGTTCCCTCGACGCCGCGTTCCGGGCCAACCGGGAGCTGGAGGTCGGCGGCGTGATCATCGGCGACGTGCCGTCGTACCGGGCCGACCAGATGCCGTACGGCGGCGTGAAGGACTCCGGCATCGGCCGCGAGGGTGTGCACTCGGCCATGGAGGACCTGACCTACGAGAAGGTCATGGTGCTGACCGGCCTGTCGCTCTGAAACCCGGGAACCCCCGTGCCCGGAAGGGCACGGGGGTTCCGTGAAACGCCGTGGCGGGCCGCCGGGCGCCGGTCTCAGGCGCGTTCGGCGGTCGCGTAGACCGCCTTGGCGGCCTCGCCGAAGTACGGGCCGTACATGGTGTGCTGGTCGTCGCTGTACTTGAAGCTGCTCAGCGACGTGATCGTGCCGCGCCCGGTCATCGGGTCGAAGTCGGACATCCAGGGGCCGCCGCTCGACCCGGCCGTCATGGCGCAGCCGAGCCCCTGGTCGTGCGTCTGCTTGTACGGGTCGTCGCGCAGCCGCCCCGCGCAGTAGACCAGCCGGTCGCCGTCGTAGGGCGGGTCGGCCGGGTAGCCGAAGCCGTAGGTCTGGCCGCCGCGCCGGGCGTTGAAGGCGATGTCCTGGGTGCCCACCACGTCGGCGACGTGCCGGCCGCCCGAGGTGGTCAGGGCGACCATGCCCACGTCGTGGTTGTCGTCGGCGGAGCGCGACCAGGGCGCGGCGACGAACATGCGGCGGGCCGCGTACTGGCCGTAGGGCTGCTCGCCGCCCCTGCCGTAGCCGGGGACGAACGTCCAGTTCTCGGCCCATTCGCCCTGGCCGTCCTTGACGCAGTGGCCGGCGGTGACGACGAGGTCCTTGCTGGCGCTGCTGACCGTGCTGGCCGAGCAGACGAAGTCGGCGCCCGCCAGCGTCAGGAATACCCGGCCGGTGGTCCTGGTCACGGCCCCGCCCGTGCTCCAGCGCGAGCCGATCGTGCTGGCCTGCGGCCTGGACGACGCCTGGTGCCGGCGGCCCAGGTTGATCTCGGTGTGGCCGCCGGACACGTCCGGCCTCGCCTGTACGCCGCCGTGCCGGGTCATGCCGCTGAGCAGGTCGCCGGTGACGGGGTCGAGCAGGCCGCGGCCGTCGGTCACGGTGTCGAGCAGGCCGATGGGAAGGGCCGCCGCCATGCGCTGCGGGGTCCAGTAGCCGAGCACGCGCCGCTGCTCGGCGCGGCCGGGGGCGGCCTCGTGCTCGACCACCAGGGCCTCCCGGGCCGCGGAGTGCTGCACGGCGGCGGGACGATCAACCTGCTGCTGGCCTGGGACCGCGCCGAGGATCGTCGGTCCCATCAACCCCGCGATCAGCGGAGCGGCCGCGAGCAGGGGGTTGCTCAGGGTCATGGGCCCCGAGTGTGCACCACGAGATGTGTTCTTGTGGCTACTTTCCGTAAATTGATCAGACTGCGTTGATGTTTTGCGCGGCTTGGTAGACGGCCTGGGCTTCGTTTCCGAAATACGGGCCGAACATCCAGTTGGGGGCGAAGTTGTATTTGAAACTGTTGACGGAATTCTGCGTGCCGAGACCGGTCGACTCGTTGAGGTTCGGCATCCAGGGGCCGCCGCTCGCGCCGCCGGTCATGTCGCAGGTCGGCCCGAGGTCGCCGGAGAGCCGCGCCGCTGGTTGAAGGCCACGCCCTGGCCGCCCACCACGTCCACCAGGCTCTTGCCGTCCAGCTGGGCCGCGACGGCGGGCGGAGCCTGCCACGGGGTGCCCGCGGTGGGTTCGCCGGGTTCGCCGGGTTCGGCCGCCGAGCTGCGGCCCGCCTTGCCGCCGCTCTTCGGCGCGGGGAGGTCGAGCGGCCGCGCGCTCTCCATGCGTCCCTCGGTCCAGTACCGGGTGACCTGCCGTTGCTCGGACGTCGAGTCCGCGGCGGCGTGCCAGGCGGGGCGGGGGGCCGCGCCGGCCTGCGCCGCGGTGCCGGGGAGCAGGGCAAATCTGCGGTGCATTACGTAACCTCCCGAAACCGGATCTGGGGTTGGAAGGCAGCCGCACGATTATCGGGATTTCTCAAGAAATGCGCGTTCCGATATAGCGATATTCAGACATAAATGGCTTGCATTATCTCGCGTCACATAAGAAGCGAGATCGGGCTCTTGGGCCCCTCACGTGCCCGGCAGCCCCCGGCAGCGGGGACAATGGACAGGTGCATGCAAAGACCCTCCGCTCCGTCGTCGTGCTCGGCTCCACCGGCTCGGTCGGCACCCAGGCCCTCGACGTCATCGCCGCCAACCCTGGCGGGTTCAAGGTCGCCGGCCTCGCGGCCGGGGGCGGCCGGGTCGACGTGCTGGCCGCGCAGGCGGCCGCGTTCGACGTGGAGGTCGTCGCGGTGGCCGACGCCGCCGCCGTCCCGGCGCTGAAGGAGGCGCTGGCCGCGCGTGGGGCGTCCCCCGTCGTGCTGGGCGGCCATGAGGGCGTCGCCGAGGTCGCGGCCTGGCAGTGCGACACCGTGCTCAACGCCATCACCGGCGCCCTGGGCCTGACCTCGACGCTGGTCGCGCTGGAGGCGGGCCGCACACTCGCGCTGGCCAACAAGGAGTCCCTGATCATCGGCGGGCCGCTGGTCAAGCGGCTGGCCAGGCCGGGCCAGATCCTCCCGGTCGACTCCGAGCACTCGGCGCTGCAACAGTGCCTGTGGGCGGCCGGCCCCGGCGGCTACGACCCGGCCGGCGTCCGGCAGCTCGTGATCACCGCCAGCGGCGGCCCGTTCAGGGGCATGAAGCGCGAGGAGATGGCCGACGTCACGCCCGAGATGGCGATGGCCCACCCCACCTGGTCCATGGGCCCCGTCATCACCATCAACTCCGCCACCCTGGTCAACAAGGGGCTTGAGGTCATCGAGGCCCACCTGCTGTTCGACCTCGGCTTCGACCGCATCGAGGTGGTGGTCCACCCGCAGTCCGTGATCCACTCCATGGTCGAGTACGTCGACGGCTCCACCATCGCCCAGGCCAGCCCGCCCGACATGCGCCTGCCGATCGCGCTCGCCGCGCCGCACCCGGCCCGCGTGCCGGGCGCGGCCAGGCCCGTCGACTGGACCAAGGCCCACACCTGGACCTTCGAGCCGCTCGACGACACCGCCTTCCCGGCCGTCGCGCTGGCCAGGCACGTCGGCGCCGAGGGCGGCACCGCGCCCGCCGTCTACAACGCCGCCAACGAGACCTGCGTCGAGGCGTTCAGCAGGGGCGGCCTGCGCTTCCCCGCGATCGTCGACACCGTCGCCAAGGTCGTCGAGGAGCACCGCGTCACCCCGGCCTCCAGCGTGGAGGAGGTGCTGGCCGCCGCCGCCTGGGCCCGGGCCCGTGCGGCCGAACTCACAGCCGGGCAGTCCTTCTAGCTACCTAGACTGGGTAGCGTCGTCACACCTAAGGGTAGAAATGTCTTCTGTAGCACTTGGCATCCCGACGGTCCGCCCCAAGCCGCTCGCCGAACGCCGGCACTCCCGCCAGATCATGGTCGGCAGCGTTCCCGTGGGCGGCGACGCGCCCGTCTCCGTCCAGTCGATGACGACGACGGTCACCGCCGACATCAACGCGACGTTGCAGCAGATCGCCGAGCTGACCGCGTCCGGCTGCCAGATCGTGCGCGTGGCCGTCCCGTCGCAGGACGACGCGGACGCGCTGCCGATCATCGCGAAGAAGTCGCAGATCCCGGTCATCGCCGACATCCACTTCCAGCCGAAGTACGTGTTCGCGGCCATCGAGGCCGGCTGTGCGGCGGTCCGCGTCAACCCCGGCAACATCAAGAAGTTCGACGACAAGGTGGGCGAGATCGCCAGGGCGGCCGCCGACCACGGCGTGCCGATCAGGATCGGCGTCAACGCCGGCTCGCTCGACCCCCGCCTGCTCCAGAAGTACGGCAAGGCCACGCCCGAGGCGCTGGTGGAGTCCGCGCTGTGGGAGTGCTCGCTGTTCGAGGAGCACGGGTTCAGGGACATCAAGATCTCGGTCAAGCACAACGACCCGGTCGTGATGATCAACGCCTACCGGCTGCTCGCCGCCAAGTGCGACTACCCGCTCCACCTCGGCGTCACCGAGGCCGGCCCCGCCTTCCAGGGCACGGTCAAGTCGGCCGTGGCGTTCGGCGCGCTGCTGGCCGAGGGCATCGGCGACACCATCCGCGTCTCGCTGTCCGCGCCTCCGGTCGAGGAGGTCAAGGTCGGCGCCCAGATCCTGGAGTCGCTGGGGCTGCGCGAGCGGGGGCTGGAGATCGTCTCCTGCCCGTCGTGCGGCCGGGCCCAGGTCGACGTCTACACGCTGGCCGAGCAGGTCCAGGCGGGTCTGGAGGGGCTCAAGGTCCCGCTGCGGGTGGCCGTCATGGGCTGCGTGGTCAACGGCCCCGGCGAGGCCCGCGAGGCCGACCTCGGCGTCGCGTCCGGCAACGGCAAGGGCCAGATCTTCGTCAAGGGCGAGGTCATCAAGACCGTGCCCGAGTCGCAGATCGTCGAGACGCTGATCGAGGAGGCGCTGCGGCTGGCCGACGAGATGGGCGTCGAGATCGACCTCGACGACGACGTCTCCGGCCCGCAGGTGACCGTGGGCTGAATGCCCCCGAGGCCCGATCACCCGTAGCAATGGGCCCATTACAAAGTGGCAAGTGTTTTCCCATACCCAGAGTCATGACCCGGTTGCTCGCGGGAGCATCACAGGGCCATGACATGGGGGAGGGGCTGGGTGAAGCGGGTATTCAGTGTTGCCGTCGGCATCGCGGTGCTGGTCGCCGGGGTGGTCAGCGCGGACGGTGTGGCGTCGGCCGGCAAGGGCGTGGCTCTGGGGGCGCAGGAGGTGGACTGGGGGCCCTGCCAGGCGAAGGAGGGCAAGACGGTCCCGGCGAACCTGGAGTGCGCCACCGTACGCGTGCCGCTCGACTACCACGACCCCTGGGGGCAGTCGATCAAGCTGGCGATCAACCGCATCAAGGCCAAGGTGTCCAGGGACGGCAACCATCTCGGCACGCTGCTGATCAATCCGGGCGGGCCGGGGGCCTCGGGCCGGGACCTGACCGAGTTCGTCTCGAACGGGCTGCCGAACCGGCTGGGTGAACGCTACGACGTCGTCGGGTTCGACCCGCGCGGGGTCGGCGGCAGCGAGCCGTCCCTCCACTGCGTGGACCCCGGCACCTACTACCGCGCGCCGCGGCCGGACGCGGTCCCGCACTCGGCGGCCGACGAGACCAGGCTCCTGGCCAGGGCGAACGAGTACGCCACCCGCTGCGGTGACTTCTGGGCCTGGATGTTGCCCCACCTGACGACCGAGAACTCGGCCAGGGACATGGACACCATCAGGGCGGCGCTGGGCGAGGAGAAGATCAGCTACCTGGGCTACTCGTATGGCACCTACCTCGGCGCCGTCTACGCGACCCTGTTCCCGCAGCGGGTCAGGCGGCTCGTCATGGACAGCACGGTCGACCCCGGAGGCGTCTGGTACCGGTCGAACCTGGGCCAGGACGTCGCCTTCGAACGCCGCCACCGCGCCTTCCTGGCCTGGACGGCCCGCCACAACGACGTCTACCGGCTGGGCGGCACGCTGAAGCAGACCTCGTTCGCCTACTACGCCATGCTGGACCGCCTGCGCACCCGCGCGGCCGGCGGCGTGGTGGGGCCGAGCGAGCTCGATGACACCTTCACCCTGGCCGGGTACACCGACCGGGTGTGGCCGGAGTTCGCGCGGGCCTGGTCCGCCTACGTCCGCAAGGGCGACGTGAAGCCGCTGGTCGACTCCTACAACCGGCGCGGCAAGAACGACGCCGACGACGAGAACGGCTACGCCGTCTACCTCGGCGTGCAGTGCCGCGACGCCGCCTGGCCGCGCGACTGGACCAGGTGGCGGACCGACATGACCGCGCTGCACCGCCGGGCGCCGTTCCTGACCTGGCCGAACGCCTGGTTCAACGCGCCCTGCGCGTTCTGGAAGGTCAGGGGCGGGACGCCGGTCACGGTGCACGCCTCGCCGAAGTTGCCGCCGGTCCTGATGTTGCAGTCGCGCGACGACGCGGCGACGCCGTTGCGGGGGGCGCTGGCCATGCACCGGCGATTCCCGCGGGCGGGCATGGTGATCGACGAGGGCGGCAACCACGGTGTGTCGCTGGCCGGCAACCGGTGCGTGGACGGCTACCTCGCGGCGTACCTGGCCGATGGCACGCTTCCGGCGCGGACCGTGTCCTGCGCGGCCCTTCCGGACCCGAGCCCGGCCGCCCACATGGCGTCAGGAGGCGTGCCGGGTCACGATCGGCTCACCGACGTGCTCACCCGTTGAGCTAATCGGGGGTCGTTCGCGTAGTCTGACCATGTGATGCTGCGTACATCGGCGTCGCGCGTGCTCGACGACAGCGACCGGGACGAAGTTCTCGCCCTGCTTGACTGCGATCCGGTCGCCAACGTCTTCGTCTCCTCCCGGGTGCGGGCCGTCGGACTCAACCCGGCGCGTCTCGGCGGGCAGATGTGGGGGTTCGGGCCGCGCGGCGGGCTCGTGTCGCTCTGTTACGCCGGAGCCAACATGGTGCCGGTCAACGCCGGCCCCGAGGCCGTGCACGCCTTCGCGGACCGTGCGCGCAAGCAGGGGCGCAGGTGCTCGTCCATCGTGGGGCCGGTCGAGGCGGTGTCCCTGCTGTGGGAGCGGCTGGAGCCGCACTGGGGCAGGGCGCGCGCCATCCGGTGGGCGCAGCCGGTCATGGCGACCTCCGCCAAGCCGCCCGTACCGGCCGATCCGCTGGTGCGCCGGGTGCGGCCGGAGGAGTTCGAGATCGTGTTGCCGGCGTGCGTGGCGATGTTCACCGAGGAGGTGGGCGTCTCGCCCAACCTCGGCGACGGTGGCGCGCTCTACCGCACCCGGGTGGCCGAGCTGATCCGCATCGGCCGCTCCTACGCGCGCATCGACGACGGCCGGGTGGTGTTCAAGGCGGAGGTCGGGGCGGTCACGCCGCAGGCCTGCCAGATCCAGGGTGTGTGGGTGGCCCCCGAGCTGCGCGGCAAGGGCCACGCGGTGGCGGGCATGGCGGCGGTCGTGGAGGCGGCGATGAGCTGCTTCGCCCCCGTGGTGTCGCTCTACGTCAACGACTTCAACCATTCGGCGCGGGCCGTCTACCGCAAGGTGGGGTTCCGCGAGGTCGACACCTTCATGTCCGTGTTGTTCTAGCGGAGCGCCGTCCCGCCCGCGTGGACGGGCGGCGGGCGTGCGGTCAGAGGCGTACCAGCTTGTCGAAGAGCCGGGCCAGCTCGGTGTCGGGGTCGGCGGTGAGCCCCGCGTGCACCGGGCCGGTCTGGACGATCGTGCTGCGCGGCGCGGTCAGCCAGCGGAACCGGCCGCCCAGCGGCTCGGCGGCGAGGGGGCCCGGCCGGTCGCCGCAGGCCAGCTCGTACGCGCTGAGCGCGTTGCGCACGCCGTCGACGTCCGCGCCCGGGTCGAGGGCACGCAGGCGGGCGGGGTCGAGCTGGACGCGGGCACACAGGTAGTCGCGCGGCTGGCAGTAGAGCAGCACACCGGCGTTGATCAGCTCGCCGCGCTCGACCTTGGGCATGACGCGGATCACCGCGTACTCGTAGACGTCTCTGGTCACCGGCTGCCTCCCCGCCAGAACTGGCCGACCGACCCGGGCCCGGACGTGCCGCGGTCCTTCGCCGGGCCGCGCTTCAGCCACTCGCGCGGCCCGTGCGCGCGCCGCAGCAGATGGTCGGTGTAAGCCTCGCGCACGGCCCCCGCCGAGTCGAACCCCGGCTCGCCGTCGAGCCATTCGTCCGGCACCAGGGCCGTCACCTCGTCGAGCAGCTCGCGGGTGATCCGGCCGGCCAGGTCGTCGCCCGCGGCCTCCGCGTCGGGCGCGAACGGCGCGAGCACGTGGTCGCCCGCGTCGAACACGCGCTGCGGGTCGGCCGTGCGCCAGTTGTGGTGGAACCACAGGGCCGCGCCGTGGTCGATGAGCCAGGTGTCGCGGTGCCAGACCAGGAGATTGGGGTTGCGCCAGCTCCGGTCGACGTTGTGGATCAGGCCGTCGAACCACACCACCCTGGAGGCGAACACCGGGTCGGGGATCCAGCCGAGCGGGTCGAACCCGAGCGCGCCGGGTAGGAAGTCGATCGCCAGGTTGAGGCCGGTGCTGGCCTTGAGCAGGTCTTGGACCTCCTCGTCAGGCTCCCGGATGCCGAGCTGCGGGTCGAGGTCGATGAGCTTGAGCTCGGGGGTGCGCAGCCCGAGCCGGCGGCCCAGCTCGGCGGCGATGATCTCCGCGACGAGCACACGACGGCCCTGGCCCGCCTCGCGGAACTTCACGACGTACGTGCCGAGGTCATCGGCCTCGACGACTCCGGGCAGCGACCCGCCCTCCCGCAGCGGGGTCACATATCGGGTGGCTGCGATCTTTTCCAGCACGGCACGAGGCTATCGTCCCCGCGACCCCGTTCCGAAACCCCGGCCCGGTTCAGCCCGCCGGGGGACGGGCGGGGCGGGCGAAGGGGGCGAACGGCTGCCGCAACGAGGCTTCGACGGCGGTGAACGCGTAGTCGAGCATGGCGCGTTCGTAGGCCGACTTCGCCTCGGCTAGCGGGCGGCCCTCGGCGGCGGCCGCGGCCAGGCGCGTGCTCAGGGTGTGGGCGTCGCGCAGCGCGACGTTCGCGCCCTCGCCGCGCCCCGGGCTCATGCTGTGGACGGCGTCGCCGAGCAGGGTCACCGCGGGCTCGTCCCAGGGGCGTACGCGTCTGGCCGAGTGGGTGCGGACCAGGAACGTCGCCTCGGGGTCGGCCTGCTCGACGATCCGGCTTACACCCTCGTGCCAGCCGGCGACCGTGGCGAGCGCGAGCCGGTGCAGGTCGGCGGGCGTGGTGTGCTCGGGCTGGGGGCCCGGGGCGGTCAGCGTCCAGGAGAAGTAGCCGGGGACGTCGGTCAGCTCCAGGCCGGGGGCGTGGCGGGCGGCGGCCTCGTCCACGGGGGTGAAGGGGCGGCAGGTGGCGACGGACAGGGCGGTGTGGTCGCCGGCGGTGACGCGGTTGAAGCTGTCGACCAGGTCCGGGGGTGTGGCGGCCAGCAGGGCGGGGGTGAGGTCGGTCCGGCCGTACAGGGCCCAGTCGAGCCGGTCCACGACGGCGTCGGGGAGAAGCTGGGCGCGTACGCGGGAGGCGACGCCGTCCGCGCCCGCCAGCAGGTCGCCGTCGGTCGTGGAGCCGTCGGCGAAGCGGGCGCGGACGGCCGCGCCGGGCAGCGGTTCGTAACGGGTGAACTCGGTGCCGAAGCGTACGTCGAGGCCGGACAGGAGGATCTCGCGCAGGGTGAGCCTGTTGACGCCGAGGCCGTCCACGCCGGGGAGCTGCGGCGGGATGTCCTTGGAGAACTTGGGGACCAGGCGGGTGTCCATGAAGGTCATGCGGGTGGCCGGGCGGATGGAGGTGGCCACTGCCAGGTCGTGGAGGTGTGCGGGCAGGCACGCCCGCAGCGCCGACGCGGCCGTCTCCTTGAGGCTGATGCGGTAGCCCTGGGGGCGGTGGCCGGGCGAGGGGTCGCGTTCGAACACGGTGACCTCGAAGCCGGCCTGGCGCAGGCCCTGCGCCAGGGATAACCCGCCGATGCCGCCTCCCACGACGATGATGTGAGCAGAAGTGTCCATGGGGTCGACGATAAGTGATAGCTGTCGCGACAGTAAATGCCTTTGCCAGCTATTCTGGGGGCGTGACCGACGATGGTGTACCGACGTCCCCGTTCGAGCTGGTGCTGGGCGGCGGGTCGCTGCTCGTGCAGGTGGGGCGGGAGCTCAACACCGAGACCGAACGGCGGCTGGCCCCGCTCGGGCTCACCGCGCAGCAGGCGGCGCTGCTGCTGCACGCCGCGCGCGGGCAGAGCACGCCCGGCGTGCTGAAGGGCCGGCTCGGCACGGACACGGCGGGGATGACCCGGCTGCTTGACCGGCTGGAGGCCAAGGGGCTGCTGCGGCGGGTCCGGCGGGCCGAGGACCGGCGTTCGGTGGTGATCGAGCTGACGGACGAGGGGCTGGCGCTGGTGCCCCGCCTGCCGCCGATCTTCGGCGGGGTCAGCCGCCAGGTCTTCTCGGGCTTCTCGGAGGAGGAGATCGGGCAGGTCACGGGCATGCTGCGGCGGATCATGGCCAACCTGACGGAGGGCCGCACCGCCCCGCCCACGGGGTGACCGTCCGCCCGCCGCCGCTGCGCCCCCGGCCTCCGCGGCCGGGGGCGCGGGCCTGGGTCAGAGTTTGGCGATGATCTCTTCGGCGAAGCGTTCCATGGTGGCGATCTTGAGGTCGAGGGTGTCCTCGCCGTACCGGGCCTTCTCCTCGGGGGTGGCCAGCCACCAGGGCGCGGCGAGGGTGGCGGTCACGCCCTTGGCGGCGAAGCGGCGGTAGGTCTCGGCGTCCGGCAGCACGGCCAGCGGCGCGACGATGTCGAACGGGCCCGTCCTGCCGTTCTCGTCGAGGTGGCGGCGGAGCGTGTCGAGCACCGGGTCGAGCTGCTCCTCGGTGTAGATGCGGTTGCCGAGCCAGCCGTCGCCGAAACGGGCGGCGCGGCGCAGGGCCGTCTCGCTGTCGCCGCCCACATAGACGGGTACGGGCCCGGCCGGGGTCGGGGAGATGGACAGGGGCGGCAGGCCGTCCAGGGTGACCGTCTCGCCGGACCACAGGGCGCGCAGCTCGGGCAACATCCGGTCGAGGCGGCGGCCCCGGGTGTGGAAGTCCTGGCCGGTGCCGACGAACTCCTCCTCGCACCAGCCCACCCCGACCCCGAACGTCACCCGTTCCCGCGACAGCACGGCCGCCGTGGAGACCAGCTTGGCCACGGTGAACAGGTCGCGGGCCGGGGCGATGTAGACGTTCGGCGAGAAGCGCAGCGTCGTGGTCACCGCGGCCATCGCGCCGATCGTCACCCACACGTCGGGCCAGTGCGTCTCGGCGGTCCAGCGGGGCGCGCCCGACCGCGAGTACGGGTACCGCGAGGCGAAGTCGGCGTAGAAGAGGTGGTCCGACAGCGTGAAGGTGTCGAAGCCGCAGCGTTCGGCCGCCCGCGCCAGCTCCACGTACTGGTCCGCCGGGACGAACGAGGCCCCCAGCCACATCTTCATCGGAACTCCGGGGCGACCTTGGTGGCGAACAGCTCCAGGTTGCGCTTGACCGTGTCCAGCGGGAGCACGCCCTGCTGCCCCTGCATGTACAGGCCGAACCACTCCAGGTCCGGCATCCGGTCGAGCATGCGCTGGATGCCGCGCTTGACGTCGTCGGGCGTGCCGAACAGCGCCATCTCCACGTCGTTCATGCGCTTGGCGTCGCCCTTCTCGGGGGAGATGGGCTTGTGCTTCTCGTCCTCCTTCTTGCGCAGCACCTCCAGGTAGCCGAACGGGCCGAAGAAGGCGGCGAAGTCCTTGGGGATGCTGCGTCCGAAGGTGTTGATCGCCTCCTCGGTGGTGTCCGCGATGCCGACGATCTTGAGGATGCCGGTGTGCTCGCCGAGCTTGTAGTCGCGGCCCTGCCTGGCCGACTCCTCCTGGTAGAGCTTGGCCTTGGCGGCGTGGTCGTCGGGGTTGGGGGTGAACATCCACGGCAGGATGTCCTCCTGCGCGGCCCTGATGACCGAACGGTCGGAGATCGTGAACGGCTGCCACAACTCCGGATGCGGGTTCTGGTACGGCCGCGGGCAGACGGAGACGGCCTGGATCTTCCCGTCGTCGGAGACCTCGCCGGGGGCCCCGAAGGTCTTGGTCCATTCCATCGCGGGCCAGCCCTCGATACCGTCGTAGGGGTACGGCACCTCGTAGTCCAGCACGTCGGACTTGTAGCGGAGGGTCTCCTGCGTCCAGGCCATCTTCATGATCTTCAGCACCTCGCCGAAGACGTCGAAGTTCCGGGTGTCCGAGGCCGAGCCGTCGGACCGGGCGGCGGCCGCCTGCCAGCGCTGGCCGAGGACGTTCATCCAGCGGTTCTGGTAGCCGCGGGCCACGCCCAGCCGCAGGCGTCCCTTGCTGAACTGGTCGAGCAGCGCCACGTCCTCGGCGGCCCTGATCGGGTCCCAGGCGGGCAGCACCATGCCGAGCGGGGCGAGCAGGATGCGCTCGGTCCGCGCGGCGAGGTCGGTGAGGAACATCAGCGGATTGACCGAGAACTCCATCCCCTCCGAGTGGAAGTGGTGCTCGGTCATCATCAGCGCGTCGAACCCGATCTGGTCGGCGTGGACGGCTATCTCCCGCACCTCGTGCAGCAGCCGCTGATACGACTCGGTGTCGCGTCCGATGGGACGCCGTGCCTTGGCGTTCTCCTCGGCCGCGTATCCAGAGCCTGGAATCTGCGGGTTCAGGAAGATAGAGAACTTCACCGGGAACCTCTTTCCGCGGACGTCGCCTTGCAAGCTACCCTGGAAATCTTAGCCGAGCAATCGCTTGGTTGATATGAGGAGTGCGTATGAGGCTGGGTGTCACGATGTTCGCCACGGATCTGGCCATGCCCGTCCAGGACCTCGCGGCGGCGGCCGACGAGCGCGGGTTCGACTCGCTCTACCTGCCCGAGCACACCCATATCCCGGTCAGCCGCCGCACGCCGCCCGCCGGAGGGCAGGCCGAGCTGCCCGAGGAGTACAAGCGCACGCTCGACCCGCTGGTCGCGCTCTCCTTCGCCGCCGCCGCCACCCGGCGGCTGCGCCTCGGCACCGGCATCCTGCTGGCCGCCCAGCGCGACCCGATCGTGACCGCCAAGGCCCTCGCCACCCTCGACCACCTGTCGGGCGGGCGCGTGGTGGTCGGCGTCGGATTCGGCTGGAACGTCGAGGAGATCGAGAACCACGGCGTGCCGTACGCCCTGCTGCGCGCGGTCGCCCGGCGCAACGTGCTGGCCATGCGGGCCTTCTGGCGGGACGAGGTGGCCTCCGCCGAAGGGCTCGAACCGTCCTGGTCGTGGCCCAAACCCGCGCACGACCTGCCCGTCTACCTCGGCGGCGCCGCCGGGCCCAAGCTGTTCGCCCACATCGCCGAGTACGGCGACGGCTGGCTGCCGATCGGCGGCAAGGGCGTCAAGGACGCGCTGCCCGCGCTGCGCGAGGCGTGCGAGAAGGCCGGGCGGCCGGAGGCTGCCAGGGTGATCCCGTTCGGGACGCGGCCCACCAGGGAGAAGCTGGACCACCTCGCCGGGCTCGGCGTCGAGGAGGCGGTGGCCAACCTGCCGAGCGGGCCCGCGGACGTCGTACTGCCCGTCCTCGACGAGTACGCCGCCCTTCTGGAGGCGATGCCATAATGGCGGCCTATGTCCGAGCTTCGTGCTGATGACCCGCGACGGTTGGGGGACTACCGGCTCACGCGCAGGCTCGGGCAAGGCGGCCAGGGCGTCGTCTTCCTCGGCCACTCGGCGTCCGGGGCGCAGGTCGCGGTCAAGCTGCTGCACGCGAGCCTGTCGAAGGATCCCGTCGTACGGCGCAGGTTCCTCGGCGAGGCCGAGGCGGTGCGCCGGGTCGCGGCCTTCTGCACCGCCCAGCTCCTCGACGCCGACCTCGACGGCGACCGGCCCTACCTGGTCAGCGAGTACGTCGAAGGCCCCTCGCTGGGCGAGCACGTGGTCGAGAAGGGGCCGCGGCGCGGCGGCTCGCTCGACCGGCTGGCCATCGGCACCGCCACCGCCCTGGGCGCGATCCACCGGGCGGGGGTCGTGCACCGCGACCTCAAGCCGGGCAACGTGCTGCTCAGCCTCGACGGGCCGCGGGTGATCGACTTCGGGGTGTCCCGGCTGATGGACGCCGCCGCCACGACCACCAGGTCGCCCATCGGCACCCCGGCGTACCTGTCGCCCGAACGCATCAACGGGGAGGCGGCCGGGCCGCCCGCCGACATGTGGGCGTGGGGGCTGACCGTGGCGTACACGGCCGGGGGGCGGCACGCGTACATGGCGGACACGTACCAGGAGATCCTGGCGCGGATCCTGTACGGCAGGCCCGACCTGCGCGGGTTGTCGGGGCGGTTGCGGGAGATCGTGGAGGCGTGCCTGGCCCATGATCCGCGCGACCGGCCGGACGCCGAGGCGGTGCTGCGCGCACTGCTCGGGCAGGACGCCGTCACGGGCGACCCCCTCCCCTCCGGAGCCCTCGCGGCCACCACCCCCTCCCGGCCCCCCACCACGGAACCCCTCGACACCCCGACCGTCACCTACGAGCGCGCGCCTGGAACCGCCCCGGCGGCCACCCCCGGAAAGACGCCTGGGAAGGCGTACGTGGAGACGCCCGGGAAGGCGCCCGCGACCACGCCCGCGACCACGCCGGCGGTCGGTGGGGGTCGGCGGGTGAAGGCGTGGCAGGTGGTGATCGCGGTCGCCGGGATCGCGATGGGGGTGGCCGGGTTCGTGTTCTGGTTGCGCGGCGCCCAAGGGCCGGGCCTGGACGGCACCTGGACGGGCTTCGCCGAGCACCCGTCCGCCCAGCGGGTCTTCCCGGTCGAGCTGCGCCTGCGCCCCGGCGGGTCGACCATGCGCTGGGGCGCCGACCTGCACTGTTCCGGACGGCTCACCCCCACCAGGAGCGCCGTCGTGTACGTCCTCGACCAGGTCCAGGGCAAAGCCTGCTACCCGAGTACGGTCCGGATCGTCCCCTCGGACGACCCCAACCAGATCCTCGTCAAGGTCACCCGCTCCGGCGCCGACACCGTCTCGTACACGGGCAAGGTGTCCCGGACCTCCTGACCGGCTGTGTCACGGTCAGGCGGCGATTGCGGTGCGCACGGTTGACTGAACGCGGGCCGTTGCTTTCAGTGGAGAGCAAGTAGGGGTGGCGGCGAGGGGAGGCGCCCCGTGCCAACGGCGCAGCCGCTCAGAACGGGGGACCCGCACAGACTCGGCGACTACGAGCTCGCCGGACGGCTGGGCGAGGGCGGCCAGGGCACGGTGTTCCTCGGTTCGAGGGGTGGGGAGAGGTACGCGGTCAAGCTGCTGCACGGGCCCGTCGGGGACGAACGCGGGGCGTTCCTGCGGGAGGTGGAGCTGGCCAAGCATGTGGCGCGGTTCTGCACGGCCCAGGTGATCGACGCCGGGTTCGACGAGGGCCGGCCGTACATCGTGAGCGAGTACGTCGACGGGCCCTCGTTGCACCGGGAGGTCTCGCTGACCGGGCCGCGCCACGGCGGCGCGCTGGAGCGGCTGGCGGTCGGCACCGCGACCGCGCTGGCCGCGATCCACCGGGCGGGCATCGTGCACCGGGACTTCAAGCCGCAGAACGTGTTGCTCGGCCCCGACGGGCCGCGGGTGATCGATTTCGGCCTGGCCAGGGCGCTGGACGCGGCGGCAACGGTGACGAACAGGGGGGTCGGCACTCCGGCGTACATGGCTCCCGAGCAGATCACCGCCTCGGCCGTGACCGGGGCGGCCGACGTGTTCTCCTGGGGCGCGACGATGTGCTTCGCGGCCAACGCGAGCGCGCCGTTCGGGCAGGACTCGGTGGCGCCGGTGCTGCACCGCATCCTGACCGCGCCGCCGGAGCTGGGACGGCTGGACGGGCGGCTGCGGGTGCTGGTCGCCGCCTGCCTGGACAAGGACGTCAGGAACCGGCCGACCAGCAGGGAACTGCTGTTCGCGCTGCTGGGCGACTCGAACGAGACCCCCGCCGAAGCACCGGGCCCACCACCGGATTCGGCGTACGGCCTGCCACCGGGTTCGGTGCCGGGTTCGCCGTCGGGTTCGGCGTACGGGTACGTGCCGCTGGTGCCCGGGCAGCGACCGTCCGTGCCGCTGGCCGAGCCGGAGGCGACCGGCGCGGCCGACGCCTACCGCCTGCGCTCCCGGACGGGCCGCGCCCCCGGCGGCCCCACCCCCTCCACCCCGAGCACCGCGAGCACCCCGACCAGGCCGGGCACGTCGGGTGGGGCAGGCGCACTGACCGGTCCGGGGATCGCGGCAGGGCCGGGCGCGGGCGGGATGGGGGCGTCCGGCGGGGCGAGGGGGCGGCGGGCTGGGTGGGGGCGTGCTGAGTGGGTGCGGGCGGGGTGGGTGCGGGCGGTCGTGGCGGTGTGTGCGGCACTGGCGGTGACCGGGGTCGTGCTGCTGACCGTGATCGTGCCCGCGGTCTCCGGCGGCCACCGTTCCGGCCAGGCGGCGGGGGCGTTGCCGTCCGCGCCGTCCAGGTTGTCCGCGTCGTCCGCGTTGTCCCCGTCGAGTTCGTCCCCGGTGCGCCCGGCGTCGTCCGCCTCCTCGCGGCCGGTGGGCAGGCCGTCGGAGCGGGAGCGCGTACCGACCGTCGAGCCTCCCTCGGCGCGGCCGGTGACGACGGTCGCGGTGCCGTCGCTGACGGGGCTGGACCGGGCCGACGCGGCCAAGGCCGTCAAGCGCGCCGGGCTGACGGTCGGCGTGGTCACCGAGTCCGACTCGCCGCAGGCGATCGGCCAGGTGCTCGGCAGCACACCGGCGGCCGGCACGGTGGTGGACCGGGGGAGCGCGGTCGCGTTGCGGGTGTCGGCGGGGGTGGTGGTGCCGTCCGTCGCCGGGCGGCCGCGCAAGGCCGCCGAGGCGGCGCTCGCCGCCGCCGGGCTGGAGGCCGGCGCGGTCACCCGGGCCTGCTCCGACCAGCCGGACGGCCAGGTCCTCGCCACCCGGCCCGAGGCCGGCGCCCGGGTGTCCGGCGGCGCCGCGGTGGCGCTCACCCTGGCCCGCCAGGGCGTCGAGGTGCCGTCCGTCGTGGGACTGTCCCGCGCCGACGGCAGGGCCGACCTGGTCGCGGCCGGGTTCACGGTACGGGCCCGCGCCCAGGTCGTGGACGACGACTCCAAGGCGGACACCGTACTGAGCCAGAGTCTCGCCCCGGGAACCTGCGCCGGGTCCGGCGACGTGGTCGTGATCACGGTCGGCGTGACCGGCCAGTCGGGCGGCCCCGAGGAGCCCACACAGACCCCGACCGGCCCCGCCACCGACCCCACTGCGGGGCCGTAGCCCCCGCCTGGACATCAGGGGGCCGGGTGTTCGGCGGGGAGTGGGACGGTTTCGCCGGTCAGGCGGGAGTGTTCGGCGGCCCAGGCGATGAGGTGGCTGTGCAGGCTCTCGGCGGGTGAGGAGAGGATCGGGGAGCGGTCGCCGGTCGCGACCGCGGCCAGGAACGCCGCCACCAGGCCCTCGTCGCCCCCGCCGTGCCCGCCTCCCGCCGTCCCGTCGCCCGGCGGCCGGGTGTCCAGGGTCTCGGAACGGCCGGTGACGAAGTCGTGCACGGTCAGGTGGACGCCGTCGCCGTCGATCGAGCCGCGGGTGCCGAAGATCCGGGTCTGCCGGTGCCCGGACGGGGTGAAGGCGGTCATGGTGAACGAGGCCGTCGCCCCGCCGTCGAACTCCAGGTTCACGACCTGGTGGTCGACCACGTCGTTGTCGCAGGCGTACACGCACCTGCCGTACGGGCCGGTGCGCAGGGCCTCCAGGACACCCTGTTCGGAGACGTCGTCGGTGAGCACCGACAGCGGCCAGACGTCCTGACCGGCGAGCGGCAGGTAGATGCGCGCGGCCGAGTACGGGCAGCCGGGCTCCACCGCGCAGTCGAGGCACCGGTCGGCGGCCCCGGCGGGCCGGTTCTCGGGACGGAAGTGGTGGAGGCCGCCGAAGGAGGAGACGCGGGTGACCCGCCGGCCCGTCAGGTGCACCAGCCAGTCGAGATCGTGGCACGACTTGGCCAGCAACATGAACGTGGACTCGTCGGTCCTGCGCCAGTTGCCCCGCACGTACGAGTGGGCCTGGTGCCACCAGCCGACCGGCTCCAGGTGCTGCACGCTGACGACCTCGCCGACGCGCCCCGCGTCCAGCAGCTCCTTCAGCGCCCTCGTGTACGGCGTGTACCGCAGCACGTGGCACACCGCGAACACCGCCCCGGAACGTTCGGCGGCGGCCACGATGGCCCGGCAGTCGTCCTCGGTGACCGCCATCGGCTTCTCCAGCAGGATGTGGTAGCCCAGCTCGGCCAGGCGCAGCGCGGGCTCGACGTGCTCGCGGTCCTGGGTGGCGATGACGACCGCGTCCGCCTGGCGGGGCAGGGCGGCCAGCTCCCGCCAGTCCGCGTAGCCGGTCGCGCCGGGGAAACGCGCGCGGCGGCCGTCCAGCGGGTCGGCGACCGCGACCACCTCCGCGCGGCCGGTGGCGGCGGCGTGGCGGGCGTAGGAACTCCCTCGCGAACCCGCGCCGACGACGGCGAGCGTGACCATGGGCGCCTCCAGGTGCTGACCGGTTCACGTACGTTGCCCCGACTCTACGGTGGGAAGATCCGCTTGAACGGCCCCGACTCTACGGCGGGAAGATCTGCTAGAACGCCGGCGCGGACTCCAGCATGACCGCGACGACCTGCTCCTCGGGCAGGTCCATGGTCTTGACCACGCCCCACTGCAACGCCCCGAGCAGGGCCCAGCACCTGATCCTGGCCTCGGGCCCCGGGTCCGCGCCCGCGAGCTTGGCGAAGATCTCGTCCCGGAACGTGCCGACGACCGCGCGTTCGGAGTCGGGCGGCACGGTGTCGTCGGCCGCCAGGTCCTCCATGAACAGGCGGATCACCGCGCGGTGCCGTACCGCGAAGACGACCAGGGCCTCGACAAACGCCTTCCGGTCGGGGAAGCCGGTGTCGAGCAGCGTGATCATCTCGGCGGCGGCGGGGGAGAGCAGTTCGGAGGCCAGGCGGTCCTTGGGGTGGAAGTGGTAGGCGACGGCGGTCTTGGTCAGCCCGACGGCGGCGGCGATGTCGGCCAGCGAGGTGCCCGCGTAGCCGCGCTCGGCGAACAGCTCGCGCGCGGCCGCCAGGATCCGGGAGCGGGTGTCGTCGGGTGTGGTCATCGTCTCATTTCCCACGGGATCCGGAATTTCCGTTGTTCCCCGTTTTATCGTAGTCCTGTACGACCGTACAGGACGGCCGTCGGGCAGGGGCGAGGACGATGACGCGGTTTCTTGGACTGCTGGGTGGCTGGTGCGCGCGGCACGGGCGGATCGTACTGGCGTTATGGGTGGTCCTGGCCGCCGGCCTGATGGGCGGCAGTCTGGCGCTCGGCCGTCCGGTCAGCAACGACGCCTCCATCCCGGGCACCGACGCGCAGCGCGCGCACGACCTCATGAAGGAGGGCTTCGGCCCCGGCTACGCCACCGGCGGAACCGTGCAGCTGCTCCTGTACTCCCCGGACGGCAAGCTCACCGAGGAGCCGCGCAAGCAGGCCGTCGAGCGCTCGGTCGCCGCGATGCGCACGATGCCGCACGTCGTGCAGGTGGACACGCCCTTCCGCAAGGGCGGCATCGCCTCGAACCTGCAGATCGGCGTGATCACCGTCAAGATGCAGGGCAACGACCCCGACAAGGCGGCCGACACCACGCAGGCTTTGGCCGACGCCGCGGCCCCCGCCAGGGACGCCGGGCTGGAAGTGGTGGCCGCCGACGACTCCAACCCGGCCAGCAAGGAGATCAAGACCGGGCCGAGCGAGGTCATCGGGGTGATCTGCGCGCTGCTCGTGCTGGTCTTCGCGTTCGGGACGCTGGTGGCCGCGATGGTGCCGATCTTCGCCGCGCTGGTCAGCGTCGCGACCGGGCTCGGCGTGATCGGCCTGCTCGGGTACGTCGTGGACATGCCCAAGCAGGCCGGGATCATGTCCACGATGATCGGGCTCGGCGTCGGCATCGACTACGCGCTGTTCCTGTTGTCGCGGCACCGCAAGCTGCTGGCCGACGGGGTGCCGGTGGTGGAGTCCGTACGCCGGACGGTGGCCAGCTCGGGCGGGGCCGTCGTGTTCGCCGGCGGCACGGTGATCATCGCGTTGAGCGCGCTGATGCTGGCCGGGTTCCCGCTGCTGAGCACGCTCGGCTGGGTGACCGGCATCTCCGTCGTCTTCGCCGTGCTCACTTCGGTCACGCTCGTGCCCGCCCTGCTCGGGTTGCTCGGCCATCGCGTCAACGCGCTCAGGATCCCGCTGGTGCGCGGGCGTTCGTCCACCCGGGGCGGGGGCTCCGGCTGGGCCGGACTCGGCGCGTGGGTGGCCCGCAGGCCGTGGCGGGTGCTGATCGGCAGCGTCCTCGTGCTCGCCGCGCTGGCCGCGCCCGCGCTCGCGCTGAAGCTGGGGCCGCTGGACGAGGGGTACGCGGCCAAGGACTCGCCGGGGCGGCGGGCGTACGAGCTGATGGCCACGGCCTTCGGGCCCGGCAGCAACGGCCCGCTGATCGTGGTCGCCGAGCTGCCGGAGAAGGTGTCCGGCGCCGGGGACGCGACCGTGAAGCGGATCGCGGACGAGGTCGCCGGCATCGACGGGGTCGCCCACGTGTCCGACCCGAAGGTCAACTCCTCCGGCCGCTCGGTCCTGCTCCAGACGATCAGCGACTACGCCCCGAGCGACCCGCAGGCGGCCGAGGTGGTCAGGCGGGTCAGGGACGTCTCGATCCCGGGCGTCCAGGTGCACGTCGGCGGCAAGGTGGCCGGCATGACCGACGCCGGCGACCGCATGGCGGAACGCACCCCGCTGGTCATCGGCGTGGTCGTGCTGCTGAGCGCCCTGCTCCTGCTGCTCGCCTTCCGCGCGCCCGTCGTCGCGGTCAAGGCCGCGGTGATGAACCTGGTGTCCCTGGGGGCCGCGTTCGGCGCGCTGGCGCTGGTGTTCTCGATCGGCCTCGGCAGCGGCCTGGTCGGCATGGACGCCCCGGCGGACTCCTCCTACCTCCAGACACTGTTCTTCTCGGTGCCGATCGAGAGTTACGTGCCGCTGATGTTGTTCGCGGTGTTGTTCGGCCTGTCGATGGACTACGAGGTGTTCCTGCTGACCGCGGTGCGGCAGGCCCACGTCCGGCACGGCGACAACAGCCGGGCGGTGGCCGAAGGGCTCGGCTCGACCGGGCGGGTCATCACCTCGGCCGCTCTGATCATGGTCGCGGTGTTCGTGGCGTTCATCGCCTATCCGGACGCGATGGTCAAGACGTTCGGCGTGGGGCTGGCCGTGGCCATCGCGGTGGACGCGACCGTCATCCGCGGGTTCCTCGTACCGGCCACGATGGTGTTGCTCGGGCGGGCCAACTGGTGGTGCCCGCGCTGGCTGGACCGCCTGCTGCCGAACCTGTCGGTCGAGGGGCACGAGGAGGAGGACCCGGCTCCCCAGGCAGGGCGCGCGCAGGAGCCGGTGGGCGCCGGCCGCTAGTGAGCCGGCCCCGTGACGCGGTCGCCGCAGGGTCAGTCGGGGTCGTCGACGTGGCAGGCCGGGACCCAGCCGACGACCCCGGTGGCCGCGTCGGTGCCGTGGTGCCACAGGGTGCTGTCGTACAGGTCGTCGCACTGGTACCGCTCGTGTTCCTCCGAGTAGTCGGAGTCGAAGCCGTCGCCGGGGCGGCCCACACCCACCTGGGCCGCGCCGCCCTTGGGCTCGCTCCAGATCGCCACCTCCGGGCTGCGGAAGTCGTAGCGGTAGCGGGCCTCGGCGGGGCCGGCGCCGCCCATGGTCAGGGCCGCGAGCAGGCCGGCCGCGACGGCTCCCCGCGCGAGGGTGCGCTCACTGTGGGCTTTCACCCGCTCACAGTACGCGCTCAGGCGAGCCCGTGCCCGGAGCGCCGCCAGCCGATCAGTCCGCCGTCCAGCGGGCGGGCGTCGAAGCCGCGTTCGCGCAGCAGGCGTACGGCCTCGGGCGAGACCACGCAGTACGGCCCGCCGCAGTAGGCCACGATCCGGGCGTCGGCCGGCAACTCGTCCAGGTGGTGCTCCAGCTCCTCCAGGGGCACCGAGACCGCGCCCGGCACGTGCCCCTTCGCGTACGCGGACGACGCCCGTACGTCGATGATCACCGTGTCGGGATCGGCGAGCCTTTCGGCCAGCTCGTCCGCCGTGACGCCGGCCAGGTCGCCCAGCCGCTCCTGTACGGCCCCGCGCAGGTCGGACAGCCGGTCGTGGGCGAAGTGCTGGAGGGTGCCCAGGAAACGCGAGACCTGCTCGTCGGCCAGCCGGTAGCGAACCCGCGTGCCGTCCCTGCTGCTGGTGACCAGGTGGGCCGCGCGCAGGTGCTGGAGCTGGGCCGAGGTGTTCTTGAGCGGTACGCCCGCCGCCTCGGCCAGCTCCTCGACCGTACGCTCGCTCTGGTCGAGCACGTCGAGCAGCCGCAGCCGCACCGGGTTGGACAGTGCCTTGCCGATGCGGGCCAGGTGCCGGTAGATCGGCTCCTCCGGGAACTCCGGCATCAGGCCGGGTACTGGTCGTGGCGCAGCCAGAGCTCGGTCCACTCCTCGGGGCTGAGCTCCCGGCCGGTGACGGCGCGGCCGGCCAGCTCCTCGAAGTACGCCTCGCGCGGCGCGCCGGGCGTGAAGAGGATCAACATCGAGGCCGGTTCGCCCGACTCGTTGCGGAAGGCGTGGATGCCGCCCTCCGGCAGGTGCAGGAAGTCGCCCGGCCGGCCGTCGGTCCACTTGATCCCGTCGTAGAGGCGCACGGTGCCCGACAACACGTAGAACGACTCGGTGATCGTGCGGTGGAAGTGCGGGGCCGGGCCGCTGGGGCGCGGGCCCATCTCCCACCGGTACAGGCCGAAGGCGCCGTTCGTCGAGCCGCCCGTGCCCAGGTAGTGGACGTTGGTGCCGCTCTTCATCGCCAGGTCGGGGGCGGCGTCGGCCAGGCGCAGGGTGCCGTTGGTCGTGCCGGATTCGGCCAGGTAGCGCTGCTCGGGGTAGGACATGGGGGATTCCTCCAATATTCCAAAGAAAGTTAGAATATAGGAAGATCGGCCCGGGCGTGTCCTCAGAACGTGATGACCGTGCGGGCGACCGTGCCCTGGCGTACGTGGGCGACGGCGTCGTTGATCCGGTCGAGTGGCAGGCGTTCGGTGATCAGGCCGTCCTGGTCAAGCCGTTCGCGCAGGTACTGGGCGGCCAGCATGGGCAGGTCGCGGTGGGGCGCGGCGTCGCCGCCCTGGGTGCCCATGAGACGGCGGGAGGAGAACAGCAGGCCGGTGTCCAGCTCCATCGGGTGGCCCTGGGGCGGGCTGCCGACCATGACCGTGGTCCCGCCCGGCTGGGTGGCGGCGAAGGCCCGCGCCAGCACGCCGGGCACGCCGGTCGCGTCGAAGGCGTAGTCGACGCCGCCGCGGACCAGCGCGCCCACCTGGCGGGGCAGGTCGCCGGCGGTGAGCAGATGGGTGGCGCCGAAGCGTTCGGCCAGCTTGAGCTTCTGCTCGGCCACGTCGGCGGCGATGATCGTGGTCGCGCCGGCCAGCACCGCGCCCTGGATGACGTTGAGTCCCACGCCGCCGCAGCCCACCACCAGGACCGAGGCGCCCGGCGGCACCTCGGCCACGTTCAGGACCGCGCCCACGCCGGTGATCACGCCGCAGGCCAGCAGGCACATGGCGTCGAAGGGGGCGTCCTCGGCGATCTTCACGCACATGGCCTCGGTGACCACCGCGTACTCGGCGAAGGAGCCGATGCCGATGAAACGGCGGGTCTCCCGGCCGTCCAGGGTGATCCGGGGCGGGCCGCCCATGATGGTCGGCAGCCGTAGCGGGCCCGAGCACAGGTGGAAGCGGCCCGAGCCGCAGTGGCGGCAGTGTCCGCAGGGGCCGCTCATGGCGATGATGACGTGGTCGTCCGGCCTGACGGTGGTGACGCCCGCGCCGACGCTCTCCACGACGCCCGCGCTCTCGTGCCCGAGGATGAACGGCGGCGCGGCCACCACCGGGCTCTTGCCGTCGATGGCCTTGAGGTCGGAGCCGCACACGCCCGAGGCCCTGATCCGGACGCGCACCTCGCCGGGCTCGGGGTCGTCGATCTCCACGTCGCGGATCTCCATGGGCTCGTGGAACCCGGTCAGCACGGCCGCGCGCATCAGCATGCGCCCACGCTAGCCCGGCGCGCCGCTTGCGAGCAAGCGGTTGCTCGGGTGCCCGTTGACACCCCTTCCCGGCAAATCTACGCTCAGCGAAACCAAGCGAGCGCTAGGCCGAATCGCGAGGGAGAACAACATGGTACGGCGGGGCGCGGCGGCGCTCACCCTGACGCTGCTCGTCACCGGCTGCGCGGCCCAGCAGACCGGTACGGCCCAGTCGGGCACGGGAGTGACGGACACCACGATCAAGATCGGCGGCGTGCTGACCAAGACCAGCGCGAGCGGCTACTCGACCAGGGACGCCGAGATCGGCGCGAAGGCCAGGTTCGAACGCGCCAACGCCGAGGGCGGCGTCCTCGGCCGCAGGATCGACTTCATCGGCGCCGAGGACGACGCCCAGGACGCGGCCAAGGGCGACGCGGCGGCCAAGAAGCTCGTGCAGAAGGACCAGGTGTTCGCCCTGGTGCCGGTGCACGCCCCGAACTTCGGCGGCGCGGCCTTCCTCGAACAGCAGGGCGTGCCCTGGTTCGGCTGGGCCACCGGGCCGCAGTGGTGCGGCACCAGGACCGGGTTCGGCTACAACGGCTGCCTGGCGCCCAAACAGGGCGCGGGCTCCCAGACGTGGTGGGGCAGGCAGATGGCCGACCTGCTCGGCGGCGCCGAGGGCAAGAGCGTCTACGTCCAGACCAGCGACTCCAGCGGCAGCAAGTACGGCGGCACCACCATCTCCCAGTCGTTCACCGCCGCCGGATTCAGGCTGGCCGGCGTGAACTCCGGCCTCCCGGCCGCCGCCCCGCCCCCCGACTGGCTCCCGTACGTCAACAAGATCATGACCTCGGACGGCGGCAAGGCCCCCGACGTCGTCGTGTCGGTGATCGCGGGCACCAAGTTCAACGTCGGCCTGTACTCGGCGCTCAAGCGGGCCGGTTACAAGGGCGTGCTCACCGACGCCACCAGCTACGACGTGGCCATCCTCAAGGACCAGGCCAGTGCGCAGGCGCTCGAAGGCGTGATCGCCGCGCCCATGTTCGAGCCGTTCGAGTCGCCCGCGCCCGAGATCGCCCAGCTCAAGAAGGACGTGGAGAAGGTCGCCCCCGGCACCGCGCTCACCCAGCACCTGGCGATCGGCTACTGGGCCGCCGACATCTTCCTCGACGTGCTCCGGCGCACCGGCAAGGACCTGACCAGGGAGAAGTTCCTGGCCACCGCCAACGGCGACTACCTGTACGAGAACCCCGGGTTCGGCCGCATCCGCTACCCGAGGGACCACAGCGAGCCGAACGGCTGCGGCGCCCTGGTCAAGCTGGAGGGCGGCGCCTTCCAGGTGGCCAGGCGGATGGCCTGCTTCGACAACGTGCCGCTGAAATGATCCTCCAGTACGTGCTCAGCGGCCTGGTCACCGGGGCCGTCTTCGCGATCATGGGCTCCGGCCTGACCCTGTCGTACGCGGCGACCGGGGTGTTCAACTTCGCCCACGGCGCCGTCGCCTTCCTGGCCGCCCTGCTGTTCCACGAACTCGTCGCCGCCGCCGGGCTGCCCGCGTGGCTGTCGGCGCTTCTGGCGGCCGGGTTGTTCGCGCCCGCGCTCGGCTTCCTGCTGCACCGGGCCATGTTCCGCGGGCTCGCCCAGGCGGGGGAGACCGCGCAGATCGTCGCCACGATCGGGCTCACCATCGCGCTGCCCGCGATCGGCCTGCTGGTCGTGGACCTGGCCGGACTGCCCGGCGCGGACGCCACCTCGCTGCCGCGCGGCGTCGGCCCGCACCCGGCGCTCGGGTTCGACCTGCTCGGGGTGCGGCTGGACAGCGACCAGCTCATCACCTTCGCCGTCTCGGCCGTCGCGGCGGCGGGGTTGTGGGCGTTCATGCGGCACACGCCGTACGGGCTGCGCATGCGGGCCTCCGTGGACCGCCGCCGCCTGGCCACGCTGCGGGGCATCGACGTGGACGCCACCTCGGCGCTGGCCTGGATGCTCGGGTCCGGGCTCGCCGGGCTGGCCGGCGTGGTGGCGGTGCCGGTGCTCGGGCTGGACGCGACGGCGTACACGGTGCTGCTGTTCGCCTCGGCGACGGCGGCGGTGTTCGGACGGCTGCGCTCGATCCCCTGGACGTTCGCGGCCGGGCTCGCGCTCGGGGTCGTGCAGAACCTGGTCGCCGGGTACACCGACTTCCTGGAGGAGGTCACCGGGTTGCGGACCGCCGTACCGGTGATCCTGCTGTTCGCCGGGCTGGTGTTGCTGAACCGGTCGCGGGAGCGGGTGGCGGGCAGCGCCGCCGAGGACGTCCCGCCGCCCGACCGGCTGGCCGGGGTGCCCGTCTGGCGCAGGCGGCTGCCGTGGGCGGCGGGCCTGGTCGTGCTGGCGGCCTTCGCGCTGCTCGGGCCGCAGTACTACGTGGGCGTCGCGGCCCAGGGGCTGGTGCTCGCGCTGATCTTCTGCTCGTTCGTGGTGGTGACCGGGATCGGCGGCATGGTGAACCTGGCGCAGGCCGCCTTCGCCGCCATGGCGGCCCTGACCTGCGGATGGGCCTTCGCCTCCGGGTTGCCGTTCGCCCTGGCGATCCTGCTGGGGGTGCTCGCCGCGGGGGCGGTCGGCCTGGTGGTGGCGCTGCCCGCGCTGCGGCTGGGCGGGAGGGTGCTGACGCTGGCCACGCTGGCCCTGGCGCTGCTGGCCGACCAGGTGCTGTTCCAGGTGGACGCCTTCAGCAACGGGACGATCGGGTGGACGCTGCCCGCGCTCGGGCTCGGCTTCGCCGACACCTCCGACCCGCGGGTGCGGGTGGCCGTGCTGCTGGCCCTGATCGGGCTGGTGGCGCTGCTGGTACGCAATCTGGAGCGGTCGGCGTCCGGGCGGGCCGTCCTCGCCGTACGGTCCGCGCCCGCGGCGGCCGTCACCTCCGGGTTGTCGGCGCCGCGCGCCAAGATCGTGTTGTTCGTGCTGGCGTCGGGCATCGCGGGGCTCGGCGGGGTGTTGTTCGCGATCTCCAAGGGGTCGATCACCGCCACCGACCTGCCCGCGTTCTCCGGGTTCGTGTGGCTGGCCGTGGTGGTGCTGCAGGGCGTGCGCAGGATCGGCGGGGCGGTGCTCGGCGGGCTGGTCGCGGTGGCCGTGCCGGAGCTGCTGGCGACCTGGGGGGTGTCCGCGCACGTCGGGTCGATCCTGTTCGGGGCCGGCGGCATGATCCTGGCCCGGCATCCGGACGGCGTGCTCGCCCAGTTCGCCGAGGCCCGGCACCGCCGTCGCACCGCCGCCGTCGCGCCGGTCGGGTTGGTCGCGCCGGTCCCGTCGGTCGTGGCGGACGTCCGCGCCGCCGTGCCACGGCGGGCCGCGCCGGGCGGGGGCGGCTCGCCGCTGTTCGTGCTGGAGGACGTCGTGGCCGGCTACGCCGACTGCACCGTGCTGCGCGGGGTGACGCTGGAGGTGCGGCCCGGCGAGGTGGTGGCGCTGCTCGGCGCGAACGGCGCGGGCAAGTCCACCACGTGCGCCGTCGCCGCCGGGGACCTGCCCGCGACCGGCGGACGCGTCCTGCTCGACGGCGTGGACGTCACCGCCTGGCCCGCGCACCGGCGGGCCCGCGCGGGCGTCCTGCTGGCCCCCGAGGGCCGGGGCGTGTTCCCGGGGCTCACCGTGGAGGAGAACCTGCGTACCTGGCTGGTGGATCCCGGGCCGGTCTACGACCGTCTGCCGCAGCTCGCGGCCCGCCGTACGGTGGCGGCGGGCGCGTTGTCGGGCGGCGAGCAGCAGCTCCTCACGCTGGCCCCGGCCCTGGTGCGCCCGCCGCGCGTGCTGATCGCCGACGAGCCGTCGCTCGGCCTCGCGCCCCTCGTGGTACGGCAGGTGTTCGACGTCTTCGCCGAGCTGCGCGACCGGGGTGTGGCGTTGCTGCTGGTCGAGGAGAAGGCCACCGAGGCGCTGGCCGTCGCCGACCGGGTCGCGTTCATGCGGTTGGGCGGCGTCACCTGGACGGGCCCGCGTTCGGAGGTGGACGGCGACCGGCTGACCGCCGCCTACCTGGGGGTGAGGTGAATGCTCGCGGTGGAGGGCGTGTCCGTGGCCTTCGGCGGGGTCAGGGCGCTGGACGGGGTGACGTTCGAGGCCGGGCCGGGCCAGGTCTGCGGCGTGATCGGCCCGAACGGCGCGGGCAAGACCACGTTGTTCGACGTCGTGTCCGGGTTGCGCAGACCGGTCGCGGGCCGGGTCAGGCTGGCCGGGCGGGACGTGACCGGCATGCCGGCGGTCCGGCGGGCCAGGGCCGGGGTGCGCAGGACGTTCCAGCGCACCCAGGTCTTCGGCCGGCTCACCGTGGCCCAGAACGTGCTGGCCGCGCTCGACTGGCACGGCGGTGGCGGCGGGCTGGCCGCCGACCTGGCCGGCTGGCCGGGCCGGCGGCGGATCGAGCGCGAACGCGGCACGCGTGTGGCGGAGGTGCTCGACCTGTGCGGGCTCACGCCGCTGCGCGACGCGTACGCCGCCGCGCTGCCGGTCGGGCAGCGCCGCCTGGTCGAGCTGGCCCGGGCGCTCGCCGACCGCCCGAGACTCCTGCTGCTGGACGAGCCCACCTCCGGCCTGGACGCCGCCCAGACCGCCCGGCTCGCCGAGGTCGTCAGGACCCTGGACACGACCGTGCTGCTGGTCGAGCACGACATGGGCTTCGTCATGGACATCTGCGACCGGATCGTCGTGCTGGACCTCGGCCGGGTGATCGCGTCCGGGACGCCCGCGCAGGTGCGCGACGATCCGGTGGTGCGGGCCGCGTACCTAGGCTGAGTGCCGCTCGGTGAAGGACAGGACGCGGCGCCAGGCGTCCTGGCAGACCCCGTCCCACTCCTTGAACGAGCGGTCGAAGAAGGAGTGGGGCGCGCCCTCGTAGACGTGGGTCTCGTGCTCGGTGCCCACCCGGTCGAGCGCCGCGGTGTAGGCGTCGAACTCCTCGGGGCTCGACACCGTGTCCGCGCCGCCCCTGAGCAGCAGCAGCGGCGCGCCCGGCCCGGTCGTGGGCTCGTCGATGAAGCGCAGCGCGCCGTAGAAGCCGATGCTCCCGGCCAGGCCGTTGCCCTCGGCGCCCTGACGCCACGACAGCGCGCCGCCCATGCAGAAGCCCACCGTGAACACCGGGCCGTCACCGGCCAGCTCGGCGGTGGCCGCCGCCGCGTCGGCCTGCACCTGGTCGAGCTTGAGCTGGTTGACGTGGGGCAGGTAGTCGAAGTCGTCGCCGCGGTCGCCGCTCTCCTCGGTACGGCCGAAGTAGTCGATCGCGATCGTACGGAACCCCGCCTCGGCGAAGCGCATCGCGAGGTCGCGGTAGAACGGGTGCAGGCCGCGCACGTCCGGCATGATCACCACACCGCGGCCGTTCGGCTCGGCCGGGTCGGCCCGGTAGGCCATGAACCGGGTGCCGTCGGCGGAGGTCAGGGTGATCTGCTCGTGCGCGGCCACCTCGCCCTGGATCGGCGGGGCGGGCGGTCGGCTGTCGGTGGAATGACACATGTGCCCAGCATGCCCCAAGGTGATCGTCCACCATCTGATTTCGCCCTCAGTACGGCGGCGCCGCCCGGAACGCCTCCAGCAGGTGGGCCCGTACTCGTGCCACGGCCGTCCTGGCCAGCGCCCCCGACCGTACGGCCAGGTAGCCGGTGTTGATCGGCGGCTCCGCCGGTTCGGCCAGCACGACCAGCGTGCCCTCGGCCAGGTCGCGCCGGCACAGGTACGCGGGCAGGACCGAGACGCCCGTCCCGGCCCGTACCGCGCTCAGCACGCCGCGCAGGTCGGGGATGACGACCTGCGCGGCCATCGACGGCCGCCGCCCGAAGACGGTCCGCCAGTAGCGGCGCACGATGGGCAGGTCCTCGGCGTAGGCCACCATCGGGACCGTGGCCAGCTCCTTGGGCCCGACCCGGCCAGGCGGCAGCGTGGCGGCCAGGGACGGCGCCGCGACCAGGACGAACTCCTCGTCGTACACCGGGTCCGCCCGCACGCCGCGCACCCGGGGCCGGATCGTGGACAACACCAGGTCGAGCCGTCCGGCCGCGAGGTCGGCCAGCAGGTCGTCGGCCAGGCCGAGGGTGGTGCGCAGCCGCAGCCCGTCCCGTACGAGCGGGGCGAGCATCGGCATCACCACCTCGCACAGGAACTCGGCCGGGCCGCCCAGGTGCACGGCCTCGTCCGAGGGCAGCTCCGACCCGGCCACCTCGTCCAGCGCGTCGAGGGCGGGGGCGATCCGGCGGGCCAGCTCGGCGGCCGCGGGGGTGGGCGCGACACCGCGTGGCAGCCGGTCGAACAGCGGCCGGTCGAGCGTCGCCTCCAGCGTCTTGACCTGGGCGGTCACCGCGGGCTGTGACAGGCCGAGCGTCTGCGCGGCGGCCGTGATGGAGCCGGTGCGGTGGACGGCGAGGAAGGTCCGCAGCAGGTCCAACGAGAGTGGCGACATATCACCATTCTGATGGCAAGACTAATATTTCGCTATTTGCGGCTGATGGCGGCGCACGGCGATCCTGGACGTATGAGCAAGCGCATTCTGATCGTGCTGACCAGCCATGACGACCTCGGCGGCGTGGAACGTACCGGATATTACGTGCCCGAGGCGGCCCACCCCTGGGAGATCTTCACCAAGGCGGGCTTCGAGGTGGACGTCGCCAGCGTCGCGGGCGGCGCGCAGGCGCGGGACGGCTACGACCCGGACGACCACGTCCAGGCCGCCTTCCTCGCCGCCGGACTGCACCGCGACACCGCCCGCCTGGCCGGTGTGGACGCCTCCGCCTACGACGCCGTCCTGTACGCCGGCGGCCACGGCACCATGTGGGACTTCCCCGGCGACCCCGACGTCGCCCGCGTCGGCCGGGAGATCTACGAGCGCGGCGGCGTGGTGGCGGCCGTCTGCCACGGCCCCTCGGCGCTGGTCGGCCTGACCCTGTCGGACGGCTCCCACCTGGTGGACGGCAAGCGGGTGGCCGCGTTCACCAACAGCGAGGAGACCGCGCGGGGAGTGGCGGAGGTGGTGCCGTTCCTGCTGGCCGACGCGCTGACCGAGCGGGGCGCCCGGCACGAGCCCGCCCCGAACTGGCAGGCCCACGTCGTGGTGGACGGCCGCCTGGTCACCGGCCAGAACCCGGCCAGCGCCGCGCCCCTGGCCGAACGGGTGGTCGGCCTGCTCGCCTGACCTCGCCGACCGGCGGGCGCGGTACGCGCAACGGCAGCCGGATGGCGGTTGCCGCACCCTCGCGCGGGAGCCGACGATCGAGGGGTACGGCAGGCCACACCCCGTGGAAGGAAGTCCGCATGGCGTTCCACCCCAATCTCGATCCGGAGCTGCGTACCGCGCTCGAACTCGCGCCGTTCCCGGCCTTCGACGTGACGGCCCTGTCACCGGAGGATCTGGCCGGGCAGCGGGCGCAGATGAACGCGATGCTGGCCGCGGCGCCGCCCGCCGAGACCGACGTCCTGATCGAGAACCGCCACGTCCCCGGCCCCGACGGCGAGCCGGACGTACGGGTCCGGATCTACCGTCCGGCCGAGGGGGGAACCGGCGGGCCCGGCCTCTACTGGATACACGGCGGCGGCATGATCTTCGGCGTGCCCGAGGTCGACGAGGCCGTGATGATCGACTACGTCGAGCGGCTCGGCGTCGTGGTGGTCTCCGTCGACTACCGCCTGGCGCCCGATCACCCGCATCCCGCGCCGGTCGAGGACTGCTACGCGGGCCTGGTGTGGACCGCCAAGAACGCGGAGGAACTGGGCCTCGACCCCGCCAGGCTGGCCGTCGGCGGGGCCAGCGCGGGTGGCGGGCTGGCCGCCGCGACCGTGTTGCTCGCCCGTGACCGGGGCGGGCCCGAGGTGGTCTTCCAGCTCCTGATCTGCCCGATGCTCGACGACCGCAACAACACGCCGTCGAGCCGGGAGTTCACCGAGGCCGTCGTCTGGGACCGGGCCGCGAACCTCTTCGGCTGGTCCGCCCTGCTCGGCGACCGGGCGGGCGGCGCGGACGTCCCGCCGTACGCGGCGCCCTCGCGGGCCGAGGACCTGTCGGGATTGCCGCCCGCGTTCATCGACGTGGGCGAGCTGGAAGTGTTCAGGGACGAGGACATCGACTACGCCCAGCGGCTCTCGCGCGCCGGGGTGTCCACCGAGTTCCACCTCTACCCCGGGGCCTTCCACGGGTTCGACATCATGGTGCCGGACACCGCGCTGAGCAGGCGGGCGCGGGAGGGCCGGCTGGCCGCGCTCAGGCGGGCGTACCGGTTGTAGCGTTCGCGAGCAGGCGTACCAGGGCGAGGGCGAGGTGCGCGCGCAGGCGGCCGGCGGGGCCGGCGAGGGAGAAGCCGAGCACCGACTCCGCCCGCGCGATGCGGCCGGCCATCGAGCTGTGGTGCAGGTGCACCTCGGCGGCGGCGGCGCGTACCGACCCGGCCGCGCACAGCGCGCGCACCGCGAGCAGGTGATCCTCGCCCAGCCTGGCCATCGCCCGCACGTCGGCCAGCTCCGCGACGGCCGCGCCGGGCAGGTCGGCGAATAGCGCGAGGGCCCCGAGGTCGGTCCAGCGCACCACCCGGTCGTACGGGCCGGTGAAACGCAGCGCGGTGCGGGCCTTGGCCCACGACTCGGCGGCGTGCGAACCGGGCAGCTCGGGGCCGATGCCCACGCGCGAGCCCTCGGGCAGCTCGCCGTCGAGGGGGGTGGCCACCAGTACGGCCTGGGTGTCGCCGATCCTGGCGGCGCGTACACGATGGCCCATGGCCCGCAGCCCGCCCGCGACCGGATCACGGGGAAGCCCCTGGGGCGGGGTGTGGGGGAGGTTCGGGGGCGGGACGTGGGGGGAGGCGAAGGCCAGGGCCTGGAGCGGGGCGGACGGGGCGAACCCGAGCAGCCGCAGCGCCCGCGCCCGCTCCGCCTCGCCGGTCTCGGCCGAGAGCACCAGCTCGACCAGCGCCGGGTCCTGACCCTCGCGGGCCTGCGCGGCGGCGCGCTCCAAGGTCAGCTCGGCCGCCGCGGCGAACCGTTCGAGCACGATCTCGTCGAGGCCGTGCGCGGCGCCCTCGCGTTCCATCCACACGCTGCCCAGCCCGCCGCTCAGCTCCCTGACCTGCGACGCGCCGCCCTCGGGCGGGGCGGGCCGGCCGTCGGGCGCGACCCTGACGCGCTCGCCGGCGGCGGCGTCGAACAGGCCGGCCGGACACTGCGCCAGCCGCGCGGTGGCCGCGAGCAGCACCGGCACGGTCACGTGATCGCGCACCAGCGAGTCGAAGTAGGCGATGACCCGGACCGCGCTCTCGGCGTCGGCGTCGAGCGTGGACAGCCGGAGCAGAAGACCCTGCACGCCCCTCACAATATGCGCGCGGGCGGCGGCCTGGCCAGGCGACCAAGCGTGCGCTAGGTTGGTTTCGTGGATCTCGACTTCTCCCCGGCCGAGCTGGACTTCCGCGCCGAGGTTCGCGACTGGCTGGCCGCCCACGTGCCGGAACGGCTCCCGCCCATGGACGGCCCCGAGGGCTTCGAGGCGCACCGCGCCTGGGAGGCGCTGCTGGCCGGCGAGCGGCTGTCGGTCGTCTCCTGGCCCCGCGAGTACGGCGGCCGCGGCGCGTCCCTGATCGAATGGCTGATCTTCGAGGAGGAGTACTGGGCCGCCGGAGCCCCCGCCCGCGTCAGCCAGAACGGCATCTTCCTCCTCGCCCCGAGCCTCATGCGGTTCGGCACCCCCGAGCAGCGGCGACGCTGGCTGCCCCGGATGGCGGCGGCCGAGGACGTCTGGGCGCAGGCGTGGTCCGAACCCGAGGCCGGCAGCGACCTCGCCGCGCTCACCGCCCGCGCCGAGCGCGTCGACGGCGGCTGGCGCCTGTACGGCCACAAGACCTGGAGCTCCCGGGCCGCCCACGCCTCCCACGGCTTCGGCCTCTTCCGCACCTCCGGCGCGCGGCACAAGGGCCTGACGTACTTCCTGTTCCCCCTGGACGAGGTCGCCGTACGGCCGATCGCGCAGCTCGACGGCCTGCCCGGGTTCGCCGAGCTGCACTTCGACGGCGTGTTCGCGGACGACTCCATGGTGCTCGGCGAACCCGGCGACGGCTGGCGGATCGCGATGGCCACCACCTCCTCCGAACGCGGCCTGACCCTGCGCAGCCCCGGCCGCTTCCTGGCCACCGCCGACCGGCTCGTCGAGCTGGCCAGGGACGCCGACCCCGGCCTCGCCGACCCCGCCCTTGCCGACCAGGCCGCGCGCTGCTGGACGGCGGCCGAGGCGTACCGGCTGCACACCTTCGCCACCGCCCGCCGGATCATGGCCGGGGCCGAGATCGGGGCCGCGGCCAGCATGGGCAAGGTCTTCTGGTCGGAGCTGGACCTGCGCATGCACGAGCTGGCCATGGAACTGCTCGGCGACCGCGCGGGCGGCACGGACTGGCTGGACGGCTTCCTGTTCTCGCTGGCCGGGCCCATCTACGCGGGCACGAACGAGATCCAGCGCAACATCATCGCCGAGCGTGTCCTGGGCCTGCCCCGCTGAGTCCTCTGGAGTCGCCCTCATGCACTTCGCCTTCACCGACGAGCAACTCGCCCTGGGCGCGACCGTACGCGACGTGCTGCGGGCGCACTGCCCGCCCGGCGCGCTGCGGACCGAACGCCGTCCCGCCTGGGACCAGCTCGCCGAGCTGGGCTTCTTCGGGCTGCTCCTGCCGCCGGAGCTCGACGGGCTCGGGCTCGGCCTGACCGACGTGCTGCCAGCCGTCGAGGAGACCGGGCGGGCGTGCCTGCCGGGGCCGGTCGTGCAGACCGCCGTGGCGGCGGCGTTCCTGGTGCCGCGCGTCCCCAAGCTCGCCTCGGGGGCGGTGTGCGTGGGCGTGTTGTTGCCGGGGGAGACGTACGCGGCCGACGCCGATCTCGCCGACGTGCTCGTCGTGGCGCGTACCGGGAGTGCGGCCCGGGTGTTTCCCGGGCACGCGGCGCGGCTCGCGGCCAGGCCGGGGGTGGACCCGTGCCGGCCGCTGGTCTACGTCGCCGTGGAGCCGTCCGGCCAGGACGACCTCGCGGCGCCCGGCGCGGACCGGGTCGCGCTCGCGGCGCGGGCCGTCACGGTCGCGACCGCCGCCCAGCTCGTCGGGGTCGCGCGGGAGCTGCTCGGGGTCTCGGTGTCGTACGCGCGGGTCAGGAGGCAGTTCGGGGCGGCGATCGGGTCCTTCCAGGCCGTCCGGCACAAGCTCGCCGACGTGGCGGTGGCCGTCGAGTTCGCCGCGCCGCTGGTGCACCGGGCGGCGCTGTCCGTGGATCGGTCCGCGCCCACCGCCGAACGGGACGTCAGCGCCGCCAAGGCCGCGGCCGGCGAGGCGGCGACGCTGGCCGCCCGGGTCGCGCTCCAGACCCACGGGGCGATCGGCTACACCGAGGAGCTGGACCTGCGGTTCTGGCTCGCGCGCGCCTGGTCGCTGTCGGCCGCGTACGGCGGCGCCGCCCTCCACCGCGAACGCGTGCGCGCCTCCCTGTTCGGCGGCGACCTGCGGAGGAACCCGTGAAGTACGGCGTCCCGCTCGGCCTGCTGCACCCGGACGCCTGGAAGGACGTGGCCGTGGCCGCCGACGAGCTGGGGTTCGAGTCGGTGTGGCTGCCCGAGCACCTGGTGTTCGCCACCGACCTGTCGCTCGCGGTCTACCCCGGGACCGAGGATCCCGGCATCAAGCCGACGACGCCGCTGTTCGACGCCCCGGCCTACCTGTGCTGGCTGGCCGGGCTCACCACCCGCGTCCGGCTGGGCACCGCCGTGTACCTGCCCGCCCTGCGCCACCCGTTCGCCGTGGCCCGCGCGTTCGCCACCCTGGACGTGCTCTCCGGCGGGCGGGCCGTCTGCGGGGTCGGCGCCGGCTGGTACCAGGGGGAGTGGACGGCGGCCGGGCTGCCCTTCGAGACCCGCGGCGCCCGGCCGCCCGAGGCCATCGAGGTGATCAGGCGGCTCTGGACCGAACCCGTCGTCGCGCACTCAGGGCGGTTCTACCGGTTTCCCGAGGTCGCCTTCGAGCCCAAGCCCGTACAGGGGCGGCTGCCGGTGCTGGCCGGCGGGGAGTCGGCCGCGGCGCTGCGCCGGGCGGCCCGGCTGTGCGACGGGTGGATCAGCATGCCGCACACGATCGAGTCGATCAGGCCGCAGGTGGCGCGGCTGGGGGCGGGGGTGCCGGTCACCGCCCACGCGTACGCGCTGGCCTCTCCCCGGGAGGTGGCCGACTGGGTGGAGCTGGGGGTGGAACGGCTCATTGTCCGCCCATGGACGCGCAGCCGCGACGCGGTCACCCGCCTGGCCGCCTTCGCCGCGGAGTACGGAGTGGGCTGACGGCGGCGGTGTCCGCCGGGTCAGGCCGGTTGGCGTCCCCAGTCGGGTGTGGTGAGGACTTCGCGGGTGCGGTGGCGGCGGCCCCTGAGGGGGGCGTCCTGGACGAAGGTCTCGACGGTGACCGTCTGCGAGGTGGCGGTCGTGGCGCGCCGGTGGCGGCGGCCGCGCGGGGCGAGGTCGTCCCAGCAGGGGGTGGGCTCGGGGACGTACGGGTCGGTGGGTGCCTCGGGGCGGCGGCGACGGCCCCGGTAGGTCGCCCCGATCCCGGACGCCTCGGCGGAACGCGGCGTCGCCCTCGTACGAGGGGCGGGGGAGAAGGCGCTGAAGCTGCTGGACGCCGGGGGAAGCGAGATCGGGACCAGCGGGCCGGTGTCGAAGGTGGGCTCGAAGGGCGCGGTGTCGGGCGCGGGCCGGAACGCCGCGCTGTCCAACCGCCGCGGCGGCGCCATCGGATCACTGAACGCTTCGAACCCCTCCTCGGAGGGGTTGGCGGCGGTGAGGCGGAGGGGGGCCGGGTGGGGGTGCTCGGGGTGTGCCTTCGAGGGGCGGCGGCGGGCGCCTGCGGCGTGGGAGCCACGCCTGCGACGTGAGCCGGGCGCGGGGACCGCGCCGCCGGTACGACGGCCCTCTCCGGAACCCCTGCCCGAGAGGCCAGGCTCCGAGGAGATGACACCCAAGGCGTCGCGCACCCTGAGTTCGCCCGCTGAAGTGGTGCCCACGCCGATGGTGAGGCCCGCGGTGGTGCCCGCGGTGGTGCCCGCGGTGGTGTCCGTGCCGATGGTGAGGCCCGCGACGGTGGGGGTCGGGGCGGGCGCGGTTGTGGCGGTTCTCAAGCGGGCCGGGGGTGGGGTGAGCTTCAGGGAGGCGTTGGCGGGGCGAAGGCGGGATTGGCGGGTCTTGGCGAGGGCGAGGAGGGCCAGGGCGGCGATCAGGGCCGAGCCGACCAGCGTCGGCGAGCCGATCGTGGACAGCGAGCCGGACGAGGAGGCGTCCACGAGGGTGGGGAGGGGCTCGGCGGTGGCGGCCGTGGTGTCGGCGGTCGTCGCCTTCGCGTGCTTGGACTTCTGCCCCGACCGCCCGGCCGCCGCCGTCGGTACGGGCGCCGCCGCCGTCTCGGGCGAGGCGGCCGGCGAGGGTACGGCGGGAGACCCGGAAGGCGAGGTCGCCGTGGCCTTGGCGGGCCGCTCGGCGGTGCTCTTCGGACGGGCGGCCAGCGGGGCCGAGGCCGGACGTTCCTGCTCGACGTGCGGGATGAGGGAGCTGAGGGAGTCCTCGGGGAGTTGGAGCGTTCCGACGTCGGTGCCGGGCCTGGCGGGCATCGCCGCCTGCTCGTCGGCCCGCTTCTGGGCCGCCTCCTCCTCCAGACGGGCCTTGATGCGCTCGGGGTAGCCGTAGCCGACGACCTTGCTGGTGTCGCGTTCCTTGCGCTTGGCGACGCCCCCGTCGATGTTGCCCTCGATGGTGAGGATCTTGTCGCCCCGGACCGCGGTGACGATGCCGACGTGGTCGATGCCGTCGATCTCGCCGGACCCGCTCCAGTCGTAGAAGACGAAAGCGCCTGGCTTGGGCGTCTTGCCCCAGGCCCCCTGTGCCTTGAACCATTCGGCGTGCCGTACGGTCCAGGCGAACTGCCCGATCCATTCCTGGTAGCCGAGCTTGTGCGCGGCCCAGGAGAGGTACATGTCACACCAGGGTGCGGCGGAGTAGTCGGCGTCGAACTCGACGGTCTTTCCGTACCAGTCGCCGAACTTGGTGTACGCGCCGGCCTTCTCGGAGTAGCCCAGCTGGCTTTCGAGCAGGTCGATGTACTTCTGCATCTCTGGCGTCATGGAAGTATGGGGGAACCTTCCGGGCAAGATCCGGATTTATCCACGCATACCGGGGTACGGCGG
Organism: Nonomuraea sp. WAC 01424; assembly: GCF_003947315.1. Classification (NCBI taxonomy): domain Bacteria; kingdom Bacillati; phylum Actinomycetota; class Actinomycetes; order Streptosporangiales; family Streptosporangiaceae; genus Nonomuraea; species Nonomuraea sp. WAC 01424. The sequence goes on along the minus strand of NZ_QHHZ01000025.1, from coordinate 122,159 downwards.
GGTAACCCGGGATACATGCGACAAAGCCGGAGACCTGTTGTCTTCCGTGCTGAGCGAGGTTACCGCTTCGTGACCAAGGTCAAGCACACCCCAAGAGAGGGCAAAGACACCACCAGGCGCATAATCCCAGTTCAGCCCCGCCACCGGGACTGTCTGGAACCGGCGATTTAAGAAGAAAAGAGCCACCCGTCACACCGCGCCCGGCAGCCGTGGGCCCAGAGCCCGGCTGGGACCGGGCCGCCCGGCGGCGGCGGGGCGGTCGCGGTGGCCGCCCGCCGACGTTCGGCCCGGCCGGCCATCACGCCCGCTCAGTCGTCGAGTGCGGTATCAACCGGCTCGAACGCCACCGCCGCCGCGACGTTGTCGGCGTGACCGAGGGCGCCGAGCGGTACCTGGGCCGAGTTGTGCGCCGCGCTCTCCGGGGCGGGGTTGGCGTCGCGGTACATCTCGGTGTCGATGTAACCCGGGCTGACCGAGTTGACCCTGATGCCGCGCGGCGCGAGGTCGGCGCCCAGCGTCCGGGCGAGGTTGTGGACGGCTGCCTTGCTGGCGGAGTACACGGAGGCGACGGACAGCCCGCGATACAGCGTCCAGGACGTGTTGATGACGATCGCGCCGCCGTCCCGCATCAGCGGCAGCGCCTTCTGGACGGTGAAGAAGACGCCCTTGAAGTTGACGCCGACGGTGTGGTCGAACTCCGCCTCGGTGATCTCGGCGCTCGGCTTGAACACGCCCACGCCGGCGTTCGCGAAGACCGCGTCCAGGCCGCCGTGCCAGGTCTCGATCCGCCGCATCAGAAGGTCGAGGTCCGCCGGGGAGGCGACGTCGGCTCGAACCGCGAGCACCCGGCCCGAGCCGGACTCCGGCAGGGCGTCCGTCAAGCGGGCGGCCGCGGTGTCGAGACGGACCTGGTCGCGTCCGCTGATGACGACGTACGCGCCTTCGTCCAGCAGTCTCTGCGCGGTGGCGAAGCCCATGCCACTGGCACCGCCACCTTCAGGCGCTTGCCATCAGCTCGGACAGCCGCGCCCCGGTGGCGGTGCCCGGCTGCGGCGTGTGCAGCATCAGCCGGTGTCCTGGCCGGTCGGGCAACGACAGTGACCGGTACTCGAAGATCGGCTCACCGGTCTCCGGTGTGTGGACGACCTTGACACCCTCGGCCGCGTCCTCCCAGTGGGACAGCGAGGAGCGGAAGCGGGCGTTGGTGAAGAAGCTCACCAGGCAGTTGTGGTCGCGGGCGGAGTCACCGGATGTGGCATCCGTGTCCGGCTACGACACGCCGTTGATCAGCACTTCGCGGCAGACCTCAGTAGCCCGCGCCCGTCAGCAGGCCCCCGTCCACGGTGAACTCGCTGCCGGTGCAGTAGCTGGCCCGGTCCGAGGCCAGGAACGCCACCACGTGCGAGACCTCCACCGGCTTGGCGAACCGCTTGATCACCATCGACTTCACGAACGCCTCCACGTCCACCTCGGCCATCAGGTCCGGGTTCACCGCCATCGCCGTGTTGATCGCCCCGGGATGCACCGAGTTCACCCGGATCTTGAACCGGGCCAGCTCCCGCGCGGCCGACTTCGTCAGCCCCCGGACGGCGAACTTCGACGCCGCGTACGCCGACAACCCCTCCGCCCCGACGAAGCCCTCGATCGAGGAGATGTTCACGATCGCGCCGCGCCCGGCCGCCTTCATGGGGTCGATCACCGACTTGACCCCGAGCCAGGTGCCCTTGAGGTTCACGTCGATCACCCGGTCGAAGTCCTCGGGTTCCATGTCCTGAATGCGGCCGTAGGTGAGGATGCCGGCGTTGTTCACCAGGACGTCGAGCCGTCCGTGCAGCTCCGTGGCCGTGTCCACGGCCCGCCGCCACTCGGCGGGGCTGCGTACGTCGTGGCGCACGTACGCGGCGCCGGTCTCGGCCGCCAGCGCCTTGCCCTCCTCCTCCAGCACGTCGCCGAAGACCACCCGCGCGCCCTCTTCGAGGAACAGCCGCACGTGCGACTCGCCCATGCCCCTGGCCCCGCCCGTGATCAGCGCGACCTTGCCGTCAAGCAGCCCCACGTCGACCTCCTGCCGCGACGGCCACCGCGGCCGCCTCCATGGTGCGGTAGACGGGGATGCCCGCCGCCGCCGCGATTCGCCGTACCTCGTCCTCGACGCCCGGGGGCGCGCACTCGCCGTTCCTGGTGACCAGTGTGATCCTGACGCGCGGCAGCGCCTCCTGCGCGCCGGCCAGGGCCCGCGCGTAGGCGTACAGGGGCTCGGCCGCGTCGCCGTAGGTGAAGAAGCTCTGGACGTTCACATGGGCGACCACGTCCCCGTACGGCCGCCGCCGGACGACCGCCTCGATCACCTCCGGCACCAGCCCGGGACGCCCGCGCGGCCCCACCGGCACCTCCAGCGGGTTCCCGGGGGCGGCGGCGCCGAGCCCGTCGAGCACGCCCTCCGGCAGCGGGTCGAGCCGCACCCCCGCCCGGTCGAACGCGTCGGCCGCCAGCACGCCCGCGCCCCCGCTCGGCCCGATCACCAGCACCCCGTCGCCGTCCGTCACCCGCGAGCCGTGCGCCTGGAAGAAGGCCAGCACGCCGATCAGGTCGTCCTGCGAGGACACCAGCGCCGTCCCCGTCTGGGCCGCGACCGCCTCCCACACCCGCAGGTCGCCGACCAGGCCGCCGGTGTGCGAGAGCGCCGCCCGCCGCCCCTGCGAGCTGCGCCCGCCGACCAGCAGCGCCACCGGGAGCCCGGCCGCGCCCAGCGCCTCGTACAGCTCCCGGCCGCCGCGCGGGTCCTCCAGGTAGAGCCCGACGGCCCGGGTCTCGGTGTCGCGGGCCAGCCAGGACAGCAGTTCGGCGGGGGTCACGTCGGCCGAGTTCCCCACGGTGACGACCCGGCTGAACGCGAGGCCGCGCCGCTCCCCGACCTTGATCACCTCGCCCGCGAGCCCGCCGCTCTGGGAGATCAGCGCGACCGAGCCCGCCGGCCCGATCCCGCCGCCGACGAACGTCTGCCGCCCGCGCGGGCAGTACACGCCCATGCAGTTGGGCCCGACCAGCCGCGTGCCCGCCGCGCGCGCGGCCTCGGCCAGCCCGCGTTCCAGGTCCGTACGCCCCGCCTCGCCGAACCCGCCGCTCATCACCTGCACGTACGGGATGCCCGACGCCTGCCGGACCACCTCCGCGCACCGGTCGGCGGGCACCGCCACCAGCGCGTAGTCCACCTCGGCGGCGGCCAGCGACGGTACGGCGGGCACCCCCGCCACCTCGGCCGCCGTCGGGTGCACGGCCACGAGCGGGACGCCGGCGGCCCGGTAGAAGTCGAGGAACATGTTCCCGAAGTTCGGCCTGGTGGCGGAGGCGCCGACGACGGCCACCGCGCGGGGCTCGAAGAGCGGCAGGAAGTCCGCCGGCTCGCGGGGGACGGACGGGCGCGGCGCGGCCGGGCCCGGCAGGTGGCGGGCGTCCACGGCGGTCACGCCCGAAGGGGTGGCGATGACCGGGTTCAGCTCGAACTCGCCCAGTTCCAGCCGTTCCCACAGCCCTCCGGGGCCGCCGACCGTCATGAGCAGCTTGACCACGGCGTCCAGGTCCACGGGCGGCCGGCCGCGGTGGCCGCGCAGGAGCGCCGAGCCGCGCAGCGAGTCCAGCATGAGCCGCGCGTCCCGTTCGGAGATCGGGCAGAGGCGCAGCGCCGTGTCGCGCATCGCCTCCGTCCAGATGCCGCCCAGCCCGACCAGCAGCACCGGGCCGAACCCCGGATCGCCGACCAGCCCCACGATCAGCTCCACGCCCGCGGGCGCCTGCTCCTCGACGAGGAACCCCTCGACGAGAAGCCCGTCGAGCCGGGCACGCATCTCCCCGGCCGCCGCCGCCAGCTCGTCCGCCCGCAGCCCGAGCCGTACGGCCCCGGCGTCCGATTTGTGCACCAGCCCGGGGCCGAACGCCTTCAACACCAACGGCTCGGCCAGCCCCCGCGCCACCGCGAAGTCCGATTCGCGGGCGCCGGCCACGTCCGATTCGCGCACCACCACCCCGCGTGGCACCGGCACGCCGGCCGCCGCGACCATCGCCTTGACCTCGTGCTCGCGGAGGGCGGCACGAACCTCGCCGCCGCTCACCCGAGCAGGTGCCCGTGCTGCTCGCGGATCTGCCGGCGCAGCAGCTTGCCCGGCCCGCCGGAGGCGTCCTGGGAGTGCGGCAGCTCGCCGGTCACCACGATGTGGTCGGGGCGCTGGTGCGCGGGCAGCGTGTCGGCCAGCGCGAGCGACAGCTTGGCGGCCTCCAGCGAGTGCCCGGCCCGCGGTACGACCGCCAGCAGCACCCGCTGCTCGTCCGCCCCCTCGGGGACGCCCACCGCGCCGGCCTCGGCCACGCCGTCCAGGGCGGAGACGGCCTCCTCGATCGTGGCGGGTTGCGTCCATAGGCCGTGTTTGAGAATGGCGTCCTCGCGGCGGCCGAGGACACGCAGCACGCCGTCGGCCGACAACGTCCCGAGGTCGCCGCCCACGTACCAGTCGCCGCGCAGGACGCCCGAGTCGTCCGTCCCGTCGTAGCCCGCCATGCGGTGGGGCCCGGCCAGGTTGATCTCGCCGACCGCGCCGACCACGGGGGCGCCGGCCGGGTCGGTGATCCGTACGGCGTTGCCCGTACGGGCCCGGCCGGAGGAGCCGAGCGGCGTCGAGCCGTCGTCCACCCGGCCCATGCACGTGTACGGCGCCTCGGTCTGCCCGTAGTACGAGTACACCCCGGCCCCGGGCAGCCTGCCCTTGATCCGTTCCAGCATCGTCGCGGTCAGCGGCTCGCCGCCCAGCATGATCACCTGGATCGACGACAGGTCCACGCCCTCGTGCTCGGACGACCCCAGCAGCGCCGCGTAGAACGACGGGATCTGCGACACGTGCGTGACCCGTTCGCGCGGCACCACGCGCAGGAAGTTCGCCGGCCCCCAGTCCTGCTCCAGCACCAGGCGCATGCCCGCGTACAGGGCGGGGCCGACGATGGCCGGGAAGCCGATGCCCCAGATGATCGCCCCGGTGCCGAACACCGAGCCGGGGCCGCGCGGCACGTCCAGCCAGATCTGGGCCGTCGCCAGGGAGGAGGCGTGGGTGTGCACGACGGCCTTGGGCAGGCCGGTCGTGCCCGAGGTGTAGTAGAGGGCCAGCGGGTCGTCGTGGAAGCCGGCCAGTGGGGGTTCCTCGTCCGGGCCGTCGGTCAGCTCCCCGGCGTCGATCCAGGTGGTGACGTCCGGGAGCGAGTCCCTGATCTGGCCGACGACGTCGGCGACCGTGGAGTCGTACACGAAGGCCGTGCAGCCGGAGGCGGCCACCACCGCCCGCAGTGTCTCGACCGGCCAGTACGGGTTGAGTGCCGCCGTCACCGCCCCGATCTTGGCCTGCGCGAGGTAGACCTCGGCGACCCGCAGCGTCTCGTTGAGCAGCGCCGCCACCCGCTGCCCCGGGGTGATCCCGGCCGCGAGCAGGGCGTTCGCGCGGCGGTTGACGACCCGGTTCAGCTCGTCGTAGGTGAAACCGCGCTCGCCGCAGTACGTCAGCGCCACCCGGTCGGGCGTGCGCAGCGCTCCCGCGGTCAGGATCGCGTGGCCGTAGTTGCCGTAGGGTGATCGCGCCATGGGGGTGCCTCCAGGTCAGAGGGGCGAGTAGAGCACGAACGTGTTTCCTGAGGGGTCGCGCAACACGGCCCGCCTCTCGTGCGGCCCGTCCTCGGGCGCGCGCACCACCTCGGCCCCCCGCGCCGCCATCTCCCGCACCGCCGCCGCCACGTCGTCCACCTTGTACGACGGCGCCGCCGACGCGGTGACGTGCTCCTCGGGACCGGCCAGCGCCACGGTGACGCCGCCGCCGTCCAGCGCGGCGAACCTGTCGCCGTCCCTGAACTTCACCGGCAGCCCGTAGAAGGCGATCGCCTCGTCCAGGTCGGCGACGGGGATGAGCACGTTGCCGAGCTTCACACGGGCCTCCAATGCGGTAGATCGTCCACGAACGTCACCCGCACCGGCATCCCGACGCGGACCTCCTCCGGCGCGCACCCCACCACGTGCCCGAACGCGCGCACACCCTCCTCCAGGTCCACCCACGCCGGCACGTACGGCTCCCGCCCCCGGTAGCCGGGCGCGAACGACCGGTGCACGACGGTGAACGTGTGCACCGTGCCCGTGCCCGCGGCGGGCTCGACGGCGTGCTCGCCGCCGCCGCACGACGGGCACGACGGCTCGGGCAGCCAGGCGCGGCGGCCGCAGGACACGCAGCGCCGGATCACCAGCTCGCCGTGCGGCCCGGGGGCGCCGGTGGGGGAGGTGTCACCGCTCATCGCTGCCAAGCTAGCGCACGCTTGGTTACCGGACAAGGTCCCCGCCCCCGCTAGTAGCCCTCGACCAGGCCGCCGCGCTCCGCCGTGGGCTCGTCCGTGGCATCCGGAAGGGCGCCCTCGCCGGAGTAGCCGGGCGCCGGGGGCGTCGCGTCCGAGCTGGGACGCGCGACGGGCGCGCCGGTCGCCGTGGGCGTCGCCCCCGAGGGGGTGGCCGAGGGGGCCTGGGACGGCGTGGGCGTGGCCGACGGCGAGGGGCACGCGGGCCCGTCCACCGCGACCTCGCTGACCTGCGGCCCGTTGACCGCCGCCGGCTCGGTCATGACGACGATCCCGAGGTAGGCCCGCGTCCCGCAGCTCACGCTCCCGGGGTCCTGCCGCACGCCGCTGGTGTAGGCGGTGCTGCCGCGCAGGGTGCGGGTCTCCCGCCGTACGGTGCTGACCGGGCCGCCGTCGAGCCGCCGGGTGTAGGCGATGCTCAGCCGTACCGGCCCCGTGCCGTCCGCGGACACCCTGATCGCGCCCGCCGAACCACTCCACCGGGCGATGCTGGCCTCCCGTACCGAGGGCGGCGGCACCGCGCTCCCGCTCTGCGCCGGCGTCGGCACCGGCCCCCCGGTGGACACCGGCGGCACGGGCGGCGCGCCGGTGGACACGGGCGGTGTGGTCGGGCGCGCGCTGCCGCGGGCGGAGACGGGCACGCTCCTCCTGGGTGTCGGCGTGTGCGCGTCGACCGGCGCGGGGTTCAGCTCGCCCGACGGCTTCGGCTGCGGCATCAGGATCGTGCCCGCGCCCGGCGACCACCGCCCCCCGGAGAGCACGAGGGCGATCGCCACCGCGACCACCGTCGCGCCGGCCACCCACAGGTGCGGCGGCAGCGCGGGCAGCCTGACCGCCCGTCCGCGGCTCCCGGCCGAGGCCCGCCTCACCTGCTCGGTCCTGGCCGCCAGCGGGAAGCGCAGCGCGAGCAGCGTGGCCAGCTCGGCGAGCCGGCGTCGGCCCCGCTGCTCCCAGTCCGGTCCGTACGCGGCGACCGCGTCCTCCTCCAGCTCGGCCGCGAACTGCCGGGCCGAGGCGTACCTGAGCGCCGGATCCTTGGCCAGCCCGCGCCTGAGCAGGTCGCGCAGGGCGTCCGGGACCACCTCCAGCGGCACCGGCTCCATCAGGTGCAGGTCACGCAGCGCCAGGACGTCCTGCTCGCCGCCCGTGCCCTCCTTGTACGCCCGGTACGGCGGCCGCCCCCTGACCGCCTCGAACAACACGCAGGCCGCCGCGTACAGGTCGGCCGGCGGCCCCGCCCGTCCCTGCGTCCACAACTCGGGCGACATGTACGCCGGGCTCCCCGCGGGCACCCCCGGCTCCTCGGCGTGCACGACCACGCCGAAGTCGGCCAGCTTGCCGGTGCCGTCCGCCTGGACCAGGACGTTCTCCGGCTTGACGTCCCGGTGTGGCACGCCCTTCTCGTGCGCGGCGGCCAGGGCGGCCAGGATGCCCTTGAGCAGCACGAGGGCCGCCTCCGGCGAGGTCCGGCCGTGCTCGGCCAGCAGTGTGCGCAGCGACACGCCGTCCACGAGCTCCATGACGAGGGCGGCCCTGGCCGGGGTCTCGACGTACTCGTAGAGGCGGACGACGCCGGGGTCGTCGAGCTCGACGAGGCGGTGGGTGTCGGCCCTGAAGCGCTCCATGAACTCGGCGTCCCTGCGCAGGGTGGCGTTCAGGTACTTGATCGCCACGTAGGCGCCGGTGGACTGGTAGGTGGCGAGGAACACGCGGCCGGTACGGCCCGCGCCGAGCTGGCGAACTTCACGGTAACCAGGGACCAAGTCCAACCCCCATCAGGCATGCCGTCGTGCATTCGACGGTCTCACCCGGGGTGTGGGTTGTCACGTCTGGAGAAATTTCGCCTCATGTGGTGATGGGTGGGGCTGTGGGGGGCGGTGTTATGCTGAGCTTGCCCAAGCAAGCGCTCGGCTAAATTATGGAGGGTGCGGGTGGAGCGGCCGGCCGTACTGGTGATGGAGATGCAGCGAGGGGTCGTCGGCGATCTCACGAAATTTCCGGAATTGGTGGCGGCCTGCACCCGCCACGACGTCGTCCCCAACGCCGCCCGCGTCCTGAACGCGGCCAGGGCGGCCGGACTCCCCGTGATCCACTGCACCGCCGCCTTCCGGCCCGACCGGGCAGGCTCCCACACCGGCAACTGCCCGTTCATCATCTCCCTGCTCAAGGACCCCGCGCACATGCTGGAGGGCACCCCCGCCGTGGAAGTCCTGCCCGAGCTGCGCGAGGACGGCGACCTGGAGAGCCGCCGCCACCACGGGTTCTCGCCGTTCACCGGCACCTCGCTCGACATGACGCTGCGCTCCCTCGGCGTCACGTCCGTGGTCGCGATGGGGGTCTCGCTCAACCTGGGCATCCCGGGGCTGGCACTGGAGGCGGTCAACCTGGGATACCGGGTCACGGTGGTGAAGGACGCCGTGGCCGGCATCCCCGAGGACTACGCGAAGGCCGTCCTGCGCAACACGATCGGCCTGCTCGCCACCCGCGTCGCCGCGGCCGACCTCGTCGGGGCGTGGACGTGATGGACGGCCTGCGCCTCGACGGCCGCGCCGCCGTCGTGACCGGGGGAGCCGGCGCCATCGGCACGGCGATCGCCGCCGACCTGGCCGCGCTCGGCGCCCGCGTGACCGTCGCCGACGTGGACCTGCCGAACGCCCGCCGCACGGCCGCCGCCCTGCCCGGGGCGCGGGCGCTGCCCGTGGACCTGGCCTCGCCCGCCTCCGTCGAGGCGTTCTGCGCCGAGGCGGGGCCCGTGGACGTGCTCGTGCACAACGCCGGGGTGTCGGTCGTGGGGCCGTTCACGGCGAGCGACCCGGCCGACTGGGACCTCATGTGGCAGGTCAACCTGCGCGGGCCGATGCTCATGACCAAGCTGCTCCTGCCCGGGATGACGGCCAGGGGATGGGGGCGGCTGGTGTTCGTCTCCTCAGATGGGGCCAGGGCCGGGTCGGGCGGCGAGGGGGCGTACGCGGCCACCAAGGCGGCCCTGTTCGGCCTGGCCAAGACGCTGGCCCGCGAGGCCGCCAAGGGCGGGGTGACCTCGAACGTGGTCTGCCCGGGGCCGACCGACACGCCCATGCTCCGGCGGGTGTCCGAGGCCGAGCCGGGACTCGTGGACAAGATCGCCCGGGGCATCCCGCTGCGCCGCCTCGGCACGCCCGCCGACGTGGCGGGGCTGATCGCGTACCTGTGCACCGACCGGGCCGCCTACATCACCGGGCAGACGCTGTCGGTGAGCGGCGGCGTGACCATGCAGTGACGCGCGGGTCACAGGGAGCGGTGGACCGCCTCGACGAGGCGCAGGCCGCGCAGGTTGCCGGTGAGGCTGTCGGCCATCCTGTTCATCACGTACCCGAAGGCCAGCCGGCGGTCGGGGTCGCCCATGCCGAGCGAGCCACCCATGCCCGAGTGGCCGAACGCGGTCTTCGACGGCATCGGGAAGGTGAACGAGGGACGCATGTAGCCGAGCCCGAACGTGGTGTCCATGAACAACACGCGGTCGGGGCCGCTGACGCGGGGGCGCAGGGCGTCCTGGAGGGTCGCGGAGGCCAGGACGTCGCCGCCGACCAGCGCGCGGTAGAACCCGGCCAGCCCCTTGGCGGTGGTGACGACCCCGGCGGCGGGCCAGCCGGCGCGCAGGATCACCGGGTTGTTCGCGCCGCCTTCCAACAGGCGGATGGCGGGGTTGCCGAGCGCCCGGTTCATCAGGCTGCCGGGGTCGAGCACCGCCCTGCTCATCTCGGCCAACAGGTCCCGCCCCCCGCCCGCCGGGCTGTCCGCGTTCTCGGGAGCCGGGGTTTCGGGGGCTGCGGGGGCCGGGCGGGAGGGGGCCTTGAGGCGGGCGGCGCGGGCGATCACGTCGTCGGGGGCCCCGACCCAGAGGTCCAGCCCCAGCGGCCCGGCGATCTCCGCGGCCACCAGCTCGCCCACCGACTTGCCCGTGACCCGCCGCACCACCTCCCCGACCAGGAAGCCGTACGTCAGCGCGTGGTACCCGTGCGCCGTCCCCGGCTCCCACAGAGGCGTCTGACCGGCGAGCCGGGCGGCGATGGCCGGCTGGTCCTCGAACTCCGTCACGGGCACCGGCGTCTCGATCACCGGCAGCCCGCAGGAGTGCGTCAGCACGTGCTCGACCGTGACCCTCTGCTTGCCCCCGGCGGCGAACTCCGGCCACACGTCCGCGACCGGCGCCGCCACGTCCACCAGCCCGCGCTCGGCCAGCCGCAGCAGCACGGTGGCCGCGACGGCCTTCGTGCACGAGTACGCGAAGGCCGGGGTGTCCGCCTCCCAGGGGCGGCCCGTGTGCCGGTCGGCGACGCCGTCCCACAGGTCCACGACCAGCTCGCCGTCCTGGTAGACGGCGACGGCCGCGCCCAGCTCCTCGCCCTCGGCGAAGTTCCGCTCGAACGCCTCGCGCACGCGGGAGAACCGGGGATCGCAGTACATCAGACCTCCGCAGGAAAGGAAGCGCTTACTTGGTGCACGAGCCTAACAACTGGGGACGATTCGGCCCAGACGATCAGCGCGGAACCCTCAACCTGCTCACCCCCGCCCTGGTCCTGGAGGCCCTGCGCAGCGCCGTCACCGGCGAGGTGCTGAGCCTGGCCATGCCGATCAGGGGCGCCACCTCCTCGGCCGCCCCCACGACGGTCCCCCACCTGCGGGGCCGCCCGCTGCCGCAACACTTCATGTCCGTGGACGGCGGCGACTACGCCGCGGGCGCCCGGCCCGTCGGCGACGGCCTGCGCGTGGCCGACGACGCCCTGCTCGTCACCCACCACGGCACCACCACCCACATGGACGCGCTGTGCCACATGTGGACCGGCGACGAGCTCTACAACGGCCACCCGGCCGCCCGCGTCCGCTCCTACGGCGCGACCAGGTGCGGGATCGAGCACGTGGGCGGCGTGGTGGCCAGGGGGGTGCTGTTCGACGTGCCCCGGCACCTCGGGCTCGACCACCTGCCCGCCGACTTCCGGATCCCGGCCGGGCTGCTGCGCGAGATCGCCACGCCGCGCCCGGGGGACGTCGCGGTGATCCGTACGGGATGGCCGCTGGCGTGGGAGCGTTCGCGGGAGGAGTACTGGGCGGGCCAGCCGGGCCTGTCGGCGGAGGCGGGCGCCTGGCTGGCCGGGCTGGACGTGTCGGCGGTGGCCTCGGACAACGCGGCCATCGGCGGACTGAACGCCCACCAGCTGGCCGACGAGCCCGCGGCCGACGACCTGCACCTCATCCTGCTCCACCGGCACGGGATCCACCTGATCGAGATGCTCTGGCTCGAAGAGCTGGGCGCGGCCGGCCGTACGGAGTTCGTGTTCGTGGCCGCGCCGCTGCGCATCGAGGGCGGCACCGGCAGCCCGGTCACCCCGCTCGCCATCCTGTGAACGGGCCGGTCACCAGGTGACGGGCAGGCTCCTGACGCCGTAGACGGCGGCGTCGTGCTTGACCGGGACCTCGGTGGCCGGCACGGCCAGCCGCAGGCCGGGGAACCGCTCGAACAGCGCCCGGTAGCCGATGCGCAACTCGATCCTGGCGAGCTGCTGGCCGAGGCACTGATGCACGCCGTGCCCGAAGGCCAGGTGGCGGCGGGCCTCCGGGCGGCCGGGCAGTAAGCGGTCGGGGTCGGCGTACACGGCCGGGTCGCGGTTGATCACGGGCAGGGACAGGGCCACGGTCTCGCCCGCCCTGACCGTCACGCCCGCCACCTCCACGTCCTCCAGGGCGGCTCTGGAGGGCGCGCCGAGATGCAGGATCGACAACCAGCGCAGCAGTTCCTCGACCGCCCCCTCCTCGTACGCGCACCCGCGCTCCAGCAGCGCGAACACGCCCAGGGCGAGCATGTTGGCCGTGGTCTCGTGCCCGGCGACGAGCAGGATCACCCCGAGGTTGGCCAGCTCCTCGTCCGACAGCTCGCCGGTCAGGCCGCTGAGCAGGTCGTCGTCCGGCTTCGCGCGTTTGCCGCGGACCAGCTCGCGGAGGTAGGCGATCAGCGCGCCCAGCGCCCCCGCGCCCCCGTCGCCGAAGGTGACGAGCCGCGCGCTGAGCTCCTGGAACAGTCCGTGGTCGGCGTACGGGACGCCGAGCAGCTCGCAGATGACCAGCGACGGGATCGGCAGCGCGTACGCCGTCACCAGGTCGGCCGGCGGCCCGGCGGCGGCCATGGCGTCGAGGTGGTCGGCGGCGATGCGCTCGATCCGCGCTTCGAGCAGGCGCATCCTGCGCAGCGTGAACTGCCCGGTGAGCAGGCGCCGGTAGCGGGTGTGCTCCGGCGGATCGGTGGCGGCGAAGAAGCCCGGCGGCGCCGCCCTGCCCGGCCCGCCGGCGGGTACGGCGTGGACGGCCGCGTGCTTGAGCTCCTGCCTGGCGCTGAACCGGGGATCGCCCAGCACCGCGCGGGCGGCCTCGGCGGTGGTGGCCAGCCCGCCGAGATGGCCGTCGGCGAACTCCAGGCGGCTCATCGCCGGAAGGCCGGCCAGCCCGGCCGGAGGGTCGAAGGGGCATTCCGCGGGGCGTTCGGTGGGAAGTCGCATAATTGTGAGAGTAGACTCTTAAATAAGAGTTGTATAGCGATTCAAAGTGATCTCCGATGGGTGGACTTGCGCGGCGGCAGCCCGGAGAATGCGGTGGCATGAGCGAGCGACCGGCCCAGGGCCTGCGCGAACGGAAGAAGGCCAGGACCAGGGCGCTGATCCAGAAGGCGGCACTGCGGCTGTTCCGCGAGCAGGGATACGCGCAGACGACCGTCGAGCAGGTCGCCGAGGCGGCGGAGGTCGCGCCCAGCACCGTCTTCCGCTATTTCCCGACGAAGGAGGACCTGGTGCTGGTCGACCAGTTCCCGCCCTTCCTGGAGGCGCTCAGGGCCGTGCCCGCCGGCGTCGGGCCCGTCCAGGCCGTACGCGCGGCCATGCGGGCGGTGAACGACGCTCAGACGCGGGAGGAGATCGCCGACGGCATGGAACGGGAGATGCTCATGCTCACCGTTCCCGAGTTGTGGGCGGCCGGCCTGGAGAACGTCACCGGCGTGCTGGGGACGCTGCGGGAGGAGCTCGCCGCGCGCGAGGGCCGCAGCGTGGACGACCCCGAGATCAGGAACGTCACCGGGGCCGTCACGGGCGTGATGGTGGCCCTGTGGTTCGAGTGGACGCGGAACCCGGCCATGGACGGCCCCGCCGAGCTGGACAAGGCGCTCGCGCACCTGGAGGCCGGGCTCCCGCTGTAGCTCAGGCGCCCGGGTAGTTGCCGCCGCCGTACGCGGCGTCGAGGGCGTCGTAGTCGGGGGTGAAGCCCTGCTTCGGGATGGCGTCGGCGAACACCACCTCGCGCGGCCTCTTGTACGCCGCCAGCTCCCCTCTGACGTGCGTGACCAGGTCCTCCGCCGAGACGGCGGCGTCCGGCCTGAGCACCACGACCGCCTTGACCGCCTGGTGCCAGGAGGGGTCGGGCACGCCGATCACCGCCGCGTCCGCGACGGCCGGGTGGGTCTTGAGCGCCCGCTCGACCTCGGCGGGGTAGACGTTCTCGGCGCCCGACTTGATCATGCGGAGGCGGGGGCCGATGAAGGTGATGGTGCCGTCGGGTTCGCGGCGGCCGAGGTCGCCGGTGTGATGCCAGCCGTACCGCGACTTCACCTCATTTAAGTCGGGTCGGGCGAAATATCCGGAAAAGAGGGTCTTGCCCCTCGCGCAGATCTCGCCCACCTCGCCCGCCGGCACCTCCACGCCCTCCGGATCCAGGATGCGTACCTGGACCAGCGGCGAAGGCCGTCCCGCGAACCCCGCCCCGCCCTCGGCCAGCCCGAGGAAGGTGAGCATGCCGCCCACCTCGGTCTGCCCGTACCCGCCCATCTTCGAGCGGCACCAGGGCGAGTCGTCCACGGTGATCATGTCGTCCCACTCGGCGGAGTGGGCGACGAAGCGCAGCGAGGACAGGTCGTACTTGCCGCCCGCGTTCGCCGCCGCGACGGCGTCGATCATCGGCCCGAACAGGAACGCCTGCGTCACCCGTTCGGCGTCGACCAGCCGGCAGACCTCCTCGGCGTCGAAGGCGGGCGTGAACACGTTCGTGCCGCCGATCTGGAGGGTGGCCAGGCAGAACATCATCGTCCCGACGTGGAAGAGCGGCCCGTCGTTGAGGAAGGTGAAGCCCGGTTCCATCTGCCGTACGACGAGCAGCGTGGTGCTGTGGGCGACCAGGGCCGCGCTGCTGAGCAGGGCGGCGCAGGGCCGGCCGGCGAAGGCGGCGGTGTAGAGCGCGAGCACCGGCTCGGCATCGTCCACCTGCGGGAACTCCCTCGGCGAGCCGCCCGCGACCAGCTCCTCGTACGCGCCGCCGGCGCGCACCCATGTCGCCTCGTCCGCCAGTTCGGCGGCCTGGTCGGAGGGCTCCCAGACGACGACCCTGGGCGCCAGGTCGGACAGGACGAAGCGCAGTTCGTCCCGCGACTGCCGCCAGTTGGCCGGGCACAGGACCGCGCCCAGGCGGGAGCAGGCCAGCAGCAGCTCCAGCACCGCGTACGAGTTCTGGCCGAGCCACATCACCCGGTCGCCGGCGACGAGGTCGCGCCCGGCCAGGGCGTCGGCCAGCCGCGTCACGCGGGCGTCGAGCTCGGGGTAGGTGAGCCGCACGTCCCCGTCCACCACGGCGGTGACCTGGGGGCGGCTGCGGGCGTGGTCGGCGAGGACTTCGGACAGGGTCAGGCTGTGGATCATCGTCATCCTCCTGCGGGGGCGAAGGCCGGCATGACCTCGGCGGCGAAGAAACGCATGACCCGCTTCATGTCCTCCAGCGGCATGGGCCTGGTGCTGCCGAAGTCGCACAGGAGATCGGTGAAGCCGGCGTCCCTGAGCAACGAGATCTGCTCGACGACCCGGGCGGGGTCGCCGATGACCTCCAGTTGCTCCCAGCGGAAGTCCGGCGAGACCGAGCCGCCCTTGAGGTAGCGGTCCTGGTAGTACTCGAAACCCTGGGCGGCCTTGCCGGTCCTCGGGTCGATGGGGGCGCTGCGCTCGTTGAAGATGCGCGAGCGGTCGAACGACGCCTCGAACCTGGTCTGGTCCTCGCGGGCCCGTTCCAGGGTGGGGGCGACGTACACGCTGCGGGCCACCACGAGGTCCGCGCCCGCCGGGTGGCCGGCCCGCGCGGCCGTCTCCCGCCAGGTCTCGGCCGCCTTGACGACCTTGCGGAACGTGGCCGCGGGATCGGCCAGGACGGGCAGGCCGCGCTCGGCGTACATAGTGACGGTCTCGGGGGAGACGGCGGCCACGTGCAGCGGCGGGTGGGGGGTCTGGAGCGGGCGCGGCGCGAGCGAGACCTCCGCGCCGGTCCGGTAGAACTTCCCCTCATGCTGGTACGACTCCCGCGTCCACAGCCCGAGGATCACCTCCAGCGCCTCGTTGAACCGGTCCCGCGCCTCGGCCAGGTCGATGCCGAAGCCCTCGAACTCGTAGCTCTGGTAACCCCGGCCGATGCCCAGGTCGAGCCGCCCGCCGGAGAGCACGTCCACCTGCGCGGCCTCCTCGGCCACGTGGATCGGGTTGTGCAGCGGCAACACCACGATGCCGGTGCCGAGCCTGATCCGGGAGGTGCGGGCGGCGGCGTGGGCGAGCATGGTGAACAGGTTGGGCACGACGCCGTAGTCGCGGAAGTGGTGCTCGGCCAGCCGTACCCCGTTGAAGCCCAGCTCCTCGGCCAGCTCGATGAGCTCCAGATGGTAGTCGTAGACGTCCTTGAAGCTCTGCCCGTCGAAGCGGTGGAAGAGGTGGAAGGTCGAGAACTTCATGCGGCGGCCTCTCAGCTGATAAACCAAGCGCTCGCTTGGGAGCGTATCACGCCGGATGCCGCTCCAGGACCCTCTCGGGCGCGGTCTCGCGCTGCCGCAACACCGGCGCGAGCAGGGTGAGCGCCACCAGGATCCCCGTGATCAGCGCGAACGCCGCCGGGTACGACACGCTGTCGGCCACCCACCCGGTCACCGCCGGCGCGGTCAGCCCCGACAGGTACGTGATCGTCGCGACCCCCGCGACCCCCTCGCCCGGCGTACGCCCCGCCCGCCCCGCCGCCGCGAACACCAGCGGCACGATGATCGCCACCCCCAGCCCGACCAGCGCGAACCCGGTGATGCCCAGCGCCGGCGTACGGGCCAGGACCACCAGCACGCCGCCGGCGACCGCCACGAGCCCGCCGGTCCGCACCGCCCGCGCGGGACCGGTCACCCGTACCACCCGGTCGCCCGCGAGCCGGGCCCCGGCCATGCAGAGCATGAAGATCGTGTATCCGGCGGCGGCGACCCCGGGCCCGGCGTCGGCCACGTTGGTGAGGTAGACCGCCGCCCAGTTCGAGCTGGCCCCCTCGGCGAACGTGCCGCAGAAGCCGACCAGCCCGATGGCCAGGATGCCGCGCCCGGGCAGCGCGAACCGGCGCGGCGCGGGCGCGTCGGCGGCCTGCGGGCCGTCGGGCAGCAGGCCGCGCCCGGCGATCGCGCCCAGGACCATCAGCGTGGCCGCGACGACCCCGAGGTGCAGGCGGGCGTCGATGCCCGCCTGCGCGGCCAGGGTGCCGAGGCCGCCCGCCGCCAGGCTCCCGACGGCCCACATGCCGTGCAGGCCGGAGATGATCGGCTTGTTCAGGTGTCGTTCGAGCGTGACGCCGTGGGCGTTCATGACGACGTCGCACATGCCCGCCGTCGCGCCGTACAGCAGGAAGGTGGCGAACAGCCACACGGGGGTGGGGGCGAGCGCGGGCAGGGCGAGGCCGGCGCACCACAACGCGAGCAGCAGGCGCGTGCTGGCCCGGCTGCCGAACCGGTGGGCCAGCCGGCTGGCCAGCGGCATCCCGACGAACGCCCCGATCGACGGGCAGAGCAGCGCGAACCCGAGCAGGCCCGCGCTGAGGTGGACGTGCTCCTGGATCCACGGGATCCGGGTGGCCAGGCTGCCGGCGACGGCGCCGTGCGCGGCGAAGACGGCCGCGATGGCGCGGTGATGATTCATGACCGGGAAACTATCAGGCAACCTTCCTGATGAAAAGACCTATCAGGGAGGCTTCCTGACTATTATGGGCGGCGTGAAGACCGCGACCCCGTCCATGGCCCGTGCGATCAACGATCGGCTCGCCCTCGACCTGCTGCTGGAGCACGGTCCGCTGACCGCCCCGCAGTTGCGCGAGCTGACCGGCCTGTCCCGGCCCACCGTCTCCGACCTGATCGAACGGCTCAAGGGCGGCGGCCTCATCGAGGAGGCCGGCGAATGCGGCGAGGACCGCCGCGGCCCCAACGCCCGCCTCTACGCGCTGGTCGCCGGCCGGGCCCACGTGGCCGGGGTCGACCTGCGGCGCACCGCGATCCACGTCACGGTCGCCGACCTGACCGGCCGCCTGGTCGGCTCGGCCGTCCGCGAGATCGCCGGCGACCTGGTCGGCCTGATCGAGGCGGCGGTCGCCGAGGCCGCCGCGGGCCGCCCGCTCGACAACGTGGTCATCGGCGCGCCCGGCCTGGTCAAGCCCAAGGACGGCGAGCTGACGGTGGCCAACGACGTGCCCGGGTGGCGGCCCGGCCTGGTGAGCGCCGTACGCGAGCGGCTGGGCGTGCCGGTCGTCCTGGAGAACGAGGTCAATCTGGCCGCCGTGGCCGAACTGCGTACCGGCGCGGCCCAGGGCAGTGACGACTTCGTGCTGCTCTGGCTGGACGACGGCCTCGGCGCCGCGGTCGTCCTCGGCGGACGGCTGCGCCGCGGCGCGTCCGGCGGGGCGGGGGAGATCGGCTTCCTTGAGGTGGAGGGCACGGCGCTCTGCCTGCTGCTCCAGGCCGAGACCCGGCGCGAGGAGTGGGTGCGCCGGGTCGCCAAGGGCGCCTTCGCGTTCGTCACCCTGCTCGACCCCGGCCTGGTCGTGCTCGGCGGGGCCATGGGCCACGAGGGCGGCGACGAACTGGCCGAGCAGGTCGCCGCCCGGCTGCGGGACCTGTCGCCCGCTCCCACCGAGGTCAGGGCCACCCGGGTCGAGGGCAACGCGGTGTTGCAGGGGGCCGTGCTGACGGCACTCGACGCGGCGCGGGACCACGTCTGGTGACCCGCGCCGCGGGGCTCACTGCTGCGCGACCGGCTCGCGCAGCGGCAGGCGTACCTCGAACCACGTCTCGCCCGGCACCGAACGCACCTTGATCTCGCCGCCGTGCCGTCCGGCCACGATGCGGTAGGAGATGTCCAGGCCGAGTCCGGTGCCCTCGCCGACGCTCTTGGTGGTGAAGAACGGCTCGAAGATCCGGTCCTTGATCGCGTCGGGCACGCCGGGGCCGGTGTCGCCGATCTCGATGATGGCCTCGTCCTCGTCGTGGGCCGTGCGTACGGTCAGGGTGCCCTCGTCGCCCATGGCGTCGAGCGCGTTGTGGATGAGGTTCGTCCACACCTGGTTGAGCTCGCCGGCGTAGCAGGGGATGAGCGGCAGCGTGCGGTCGTAGTCGGTGACCACGCTGACGCCCGGCGCGATCTTGCCGCGGAAGATGGCGATCGTGCTGTCGAGCAGGTCGTGCACGTCGATCATCTGGAACGGCGCGCGGTCCATCTGCGAGTACTGCTTGGCCGAGCGGATCAGCGAGGTGATGCGCTCGGTGGCCTCGGTGACCTCGTTCAGCATCTGCGAGATCTCGATGGCCTCGGCCAGCCAGTGGAGCGCGGCCGGGGTGTGCTCCTCGCCCACCTTGCCGCGGATCTTCTGCAGGTACTCGGCGCTGAACCCGGCGTTGACCAGCGCGGGAGCCAGCTCCCACGCGTCCTCGACGCCGACCTCCTCCAGCGCGTCGCCCAGTTCGTCCTCGGCGTCGGAGATCTCCAGCGGCGAGCGCTGCGGCTGGTTGCCCAGGTTGCTCGTGCACGCCTCCTGCGCCTCGATCAGCGTGCGCAGCTTCTCCGGCGGGATGCCGTCCTCGGCGAGCTGGGCGAGCTGGATGCGGGACGCCTTGATCAGCGAGCGCAGCTCGCTCACCGCGCGCACGGCGGCCGCGGCCGGGTTGTTGAGCTCGTGCGTGAGCCCGGCCGTGATCGTGCCGAGCGCGGTCAGCCGCTGCCGCCGGTCGATGATCTCCCGCTGCATACGCCCGCCCGACATCATGCCGTCGAGCAGGTGCATCGCCATCGGGAACCACTCGGCCACGATGTAGGCGAACTTCTTGGCCGGCAGCAGGAAGATCCGCGAGGGCGCGGTCGCGCGCAACGTGTGCTGGTACGTCTCCGGCGCCCGGTCGCCCAGGTACGCCGAGGTGGCGCCGCCGTAGACGCCCGGCTGGGAGGCGCGCGGCATGGCGACGGTGCCGGCGCTGACCGTCTCGTTGATCATCTGCACCTCGCCCTCCAGCAGCACGGCGAAGCACTCGGCCGGCTCGCCCTGCCGGACGATGTCCTCGTCCTGGGCGAAGGCGCGTACCCGGCCGCTGGTGGCGAGTTTGGTGAGCTGCTCGTCGGTCAGCCGCTCGAACAGGAAGAGCTTGCGTAGTTCGTCGATGTCGACGGCGGTCTCGGTCATTGCTTCTCCAGGTAACGATGCACCAGCGCGACGGCCATCGCGCCCTCACCGACGGCCGAGGCCACCCTCTTGATCGACTCGGCCCGTACGTCTCCGGCGGCCAGCACGCCCGGCACGTTGGTCTCCAGGTAGTAGGGCTCGCGGCGCAGCGTCCAGTTGCGCGGCCGCCGCCCGCCCTGCACCAGGTCGGGCCCGGTCAGCACGAACCCCTTCGCGTCCCGCTCGATCGTCTCGCCCAGCCACGACGTGTACGGCTCGGCCCCGATGAACACGAACAGGTACTGGGCGTCGACCGTGCGCTCCTCGCCCTTGGTCGACAACGTGATGCGTTCGAGGTGGCTGTCACCGGCGCCGGCGACGACCTCGGTCAGGAGGTGGACCTCGATGTTGCCGAGCGCGTGGATCTGCTCGATGAGGTAGTGGGACATGGACTTCTCCAAACCATCACTCCTCACCAACAAATGGACCTTGCTCGCGAATCCCGCCAGGTAGACGGCCGCCTGACCCGCCGAATTGGCCGCGCCGACGATGTAGACCTCGTTGTCCTTGCACGCGGGCGCCTCGGTCAGCGCGGCGCCGTAGAAGACGCCCCTGCCGACGAACTCGTCGAGGCCGGGCGCCTCCAGCCGGCGATAGGTGACGCCGGTGGCCAGGATGACCGCGTGGGCGGCGATCTCGCCGCCGTCCTTGAACCCGATCACCCGCGCCTGGCCGCGCGGCTCCAGATGGGTGACCTTGCGCGCGCTCAGCAGCTCGGCCCCGAACTTCAGCGCCTGCCGGCGGGCCCGGTCGGCGAGCTGCTGCCCGGACACGCCGTCGGGGAAGCCCAGGTAGTTCTCGATCCTGGAGCTCTGGCCCGCCTGGCCGCCCGAGGCGTGCGCCTCGACCAGCACCGTCTTCAGGCCCTCCGAGGCGCCGTAGACCGCCGCGCCGAGGCCCGCGGGCCCGCCGTCGACCACGATCAGGTCGTAGAAGTCGGTGGCCGGCGTGGTGGACAGGCCGACGGCCGTGGCCAGCGTGGCGTGGTCGGGGGACTCCAGAGTGGTGCCGTCCTCGGTGACGACCAGCGGCAGGTGACAACCCTCGCCCGCGGCCTTCACCAGCTGCGCGCCCTCGGGGTCCTCGGCCAGCATCCACTGGTACGGCACATGGTTGCGGGCCAGGAAGTCCCGTACCTGGTACGAACGCGCCGACCACCGGTCGCCCACCACGCGCAACTCAGGACGAGCCGTACGGTCGGTCCGCATCCAGGCGTCGAGCTGGCCGTCGATCACCGGGTAGAACTTCTCGTCCGGCGGGTCCCACGGCTTGAGCAGATAGTGGTCGAGGTCGACCACGTTGATCGCCTGGATCGCGGCGTCGGTGTCGGCATAGGCGGTCAGCAACACCCGGCGCGCGTACGGATACATGTCCATGGCGGCCTCCAGGAACTGCACGCCGTTCATCTGGGGCATCCGGTAGTCGGCCAGGATCGCCGCCACCTCGTCCCCGCGCAGCCGCATCTCCTTGACCGCCTCGATGCCGTCGTGGGCCGTCTCGGCGCGGACAATCCTGTACTCATGGCCGTACCGGCGCCGGAGGTCACGGGCCACCGCCCGGGACACCCCCGGATCGTCGTCGACCGTCACGATGACCGGCTTGTCCATTCCCCTACCTTCTCCCCAATGGTCCCTAAGGGAAGGATGTCATGCACGCACGGGTGTGGAAGCACTCGCTCATATCATGGTCGGATGAGCACCCGCGAGCGCATCGTCGACGCCGCCGAGCAGGCCATTCGCGAGTTCGGCATCTCCGGCGCGACGACCAAGCGCATCGCACGGGCGGCCGGCTGCTCCGAGGCCCTGCTCTACAAGCACTTCGACGGCAAGGAAGCCCTCTTCCTCGCGGTGCTGCTCGAACGTATGCCCGCGCTCGCCCCTGCGCTGGCCCGGCTGCGGCTGGCCGCCGGTCAGGGCGACCTGGCGGCCGACCTGACCCGGTTCGTCCTGGCCACGCTGGAGTTCTACACCAGGGCCGCCACGATCGCCTCCGGCATGCTGGCCGACCCCTCGCTGCTGGCCAGGTTCAGGCACATGCTGGCCACCACGAACACCGGCCCCCACATGCCGATCCTGTCGCTGGCCGAGATCCTGGCCGCCGAGCGGCGCGCGGGCCGCACCGACCCGGGCCTCGACCCCGGCGCGGCGGCCTCCCTGCTGATGGGCGCCTGCTACCACCGGGCCAACCTGTCCTACTTCGTCGACCCGCCCGACAAGGACGAGGACTGGGCGGCCGGCGTCGTCGCCGCCGTGCTCAGGCGATGACCCGGCTGTGGCCGCCGTCGACCAGCATCGAGACCCCGTTCACGTACGAGGCCCGCTCGCTGGCCAGGGACGCGATCACGTCCCCGACCTCCTCGGCCTGACCGACGCGCCCGACGGGCACGGCCCGGCCGCGCGCCGCCACGACGTCGTCGTCGCCGCCGGACATCCCGCGCAGGCGCTCGGTGTCGATCGGCCCCGGCAGCACGTTGTTGACCAGCACGCCGTCGCCGCCCACCTCGCGGGCCAGCGTGCGCACGATCCCGGCGACGGCCGGGCGCATGGCGTTGGACAGCGCGAGCCCGTCGATCGCCTCGCGGACCGACGAGCTGGTGACGGTGACGACCCGGCCCCAGCCGCGTGAGCGCATCTCGGGCAGCACCGCCTGGATCAGCCGGACCGTGCCGAGCAGGTTGCGCTGCACCGCGACGTCCCAGTCCTTGAGGTCGACCTCGTCGGAACGGCCCGTGGGCGGGCCGCCCGCGTTGGCCACCAGGATGTCGACCGGGCCGAGCACGTCGCGGGTCTCCTCGACCACGTGCTGAGCCGCGGCCGGGTCCTCCACGTCGGCCAGTACGGCGTGCACCACGCCGCCGAACTGCTGCAGCTCCACCACGGCGTCCGCGAGCCGTTCGGGGTTGCGGGCGCTGACGCACACGTCGCAGCCCTCGCGCGCGAGGCTCTTGGCGGCGGCCAGGCCGATGCCCGCGCTGCCACCGGTGACCAGGGCGACCTTGCCCGAGATGCCGAGATCCATAAGGCGACTATAGTGACGGGCCGATCAACTCGGCCGCACCCGGGCCAGCTTGTCCGGATTGGACAAGCCGTAGAGCTCCTGGATCCGGCCGTCGCGCACGTCGAGGGCGATGAGCTGGTCGTTGCCCCCCACGCGCGTCCACAGCGCCGGACGGCCGTTGACCTCGACGAGGCGCGCCTGGCTGAAGTCGTAGCGGGAGAGCAGGCCGCCGATGAAGCCGCTCACCTTGCGCCGGCCGAAGATCGGGCGCAGGGCGGCCCTGACCTTGCCGCCGCCGTCGTTCCACAGGACGACGTCCTCGTGCAGCAGCTCGGTCAGCGCGTCGTGGTCGCCGCCGCCCGCCGCCTCCATGAACTTCGTCAGCAGCCTGGTGTGGTCCTCGTTCGTCGGGCTGAACCTGTCGCGGCCCTGCGACAGCCGGGTCGAGGCCCGGTGGTGCATCTGCCGGGCGTTGGCCACCGACGAGCCGACGATCTCGGCGATCTGGTCGTACGGCAGCTCGAACGCCTCCCTGAGCACGAACACCGCCCGCTCGGGCGGCGACAGCCGCTCCATCATGTGCAGGGTCGCGTACGACATGGTGTCGCGCAGCTCGGCCGTGTCCAGCGGCCCCGCGTCGCCCGTCGCGACCGGCTCGGGCAACCACGGCCCGGTGTACGCCTCCCGCCTGACCCGGGCCGAGCGGAGCTGGTCGAGGGCCAGGCGCGAGACCACGGTCAGCAGGAACGCCCGAGGCTCCCTGATCGTGCTCCGGTCCGTGCCCTCCCACCGCAGCCACGCCTCCTGAACGACGTCCTCGGCGTCCCACATGCTGCCGAGCAGGCGGTAGGCCAGGCCCAGCAACATCGGCCGATATTCCTCGAAGTCCACGTCCGGCATCATGCCTCCTCAGCAGGGGGGCCGGCGTGCCGGGGTCGCCGGTCGGCGCTTGGCAATGTCACGGGAGGCGTGATGAGCTGGAGGCGTGGCGAGAAATCTGATCCTGTCAGGAGGACTCTTCCACGACTTCGCCGCCACGGTGGCCGTGCTCGCCGACGTGCTGGCGGAGGTGGGCGTCGAGTCCGAGATCACCGAGGACATCGCGGGCGCGCTGGGCGAGGCGCCGGAGGTGCAGCTCATCACCGTCAACGCGCTGCGCTGGCAGATGGGCCAGGACCGCTTCGCCGGTCTGCGCGACGGGCGGCGCTTCGAGCTGCCCGCCCAGGCCCGCACCACGCTCCTCGACCACCTCGACCGGGGCGGCGGCCTGCTGTGCATGCACACGGCCGCCATCTGCTTCGACGACTGGCAGGGCTGGCCGCGCGTCCTCGGCGGGCGCTGGAGCTGGCCCAAGTCCTCCCATCCGCCCCTCGGCTGGACCGGCGTGCGGGTGCACGGCGACGCGCACCCGATCGTGGAGGGCCTGCGCGACTTCGACGTGGTGGACGAGGTCTACAGCGACCTCGACGTGCTGCCGGACGTACGGCCGCTGGCCTCCTCCCACGGCCAGCCGCTGGTCTGGGCGCGTCCGGTGCGCCGCGGCCGGGTGGTCTACGACGCGCTGGGGCACGACACCAGGTCCTACGACAACGAGATCCATCGCACGCTGCTCCAGCGGGCCGCGTTGTGGCTGCTGAAACGGCCGGTGGGCGTCACCGGCTGAGGGCGTCCGATCCGTACAAGACCTGACGGCCGCCGTCCGGGCACGATGGCCACATGAACGTGAACCTTCAGGCGGTCGCCGGCTTCATGGCCACGCACGCCCGGATCCTGGACCGGCGCCGCTTCCACCTGCTCATGGGGGAGACCGGCCCGGCCCCGGTGCTCGACGCGCTCGACGCCTACCGCAACCCCGACGGCGGTTACGGCTGGGGCCTGGAGCCCGACCTGCGCGCGCCGGAGAGCCAGCCGGGCGCGGCGCTGCACGCCTTCGAGGTGCTCGAGGAGATCGCCCCCGAGACCGCGCCGCAGGCCGTCGCGCTGTGCGACTGGCTGGAGTCGGTCACGCTGCCCGACGGCGGGTTGCCGTTCGCGCTTCCGCTCTCCCTGGCCGACGGCACCGCGCCCTGGTGGGCGGGCGCGGCCACGACCACCTCGTCCCTCCAGATCACGGCCATCTCCGCGGCGGCGGCCCTCGGCGTGGCCGCCCACGACCCGGCCGTGGCCGCGCACCCATGGCTGGCACGGGCCACCCGCTACTGCCTCGACGCGATCGAAGCGCTGGAGGAACGGCCGCACGCGTACGTGCTCTCCTTCGCCGTGCGCTTCCTGGACGCCGTCCACGACACGCACCCCGAGGCCGCCGGGCTGCTCAGGCGGCTGGCGGCCGACATCCCGGACGACGGGCGGGTGCCCGTGGAGGGCGGCACCGAGGAGGAGCGGCTGCACCCCCTCGACTTCGCGCCGTACCCGGGGCGGCCGGCGCGTGAGCTGTTCGCGCCCGAGGTGATCACCGCGGACCTGGAACGGCTGGCCGGGACGCAGCAGGACGACGGCGGCTGGGTCGTGGACTACGCCCGGATCTCGCCCGCCGGCGCGCTCGAATGGCGGGGGGCGGCCACCGTGCGGGCGGTCCAGATCCTGCGCGGGAACGGCCTGCTCTGACCGCTAGCGCGGCCCCAGCCGGCGGGCCGACTCCGACTCCTGGGCCATCCGGCGCAGCGTGTCGAACGCCTTGCCGTACAACACCGTGCCGAGCACCAGGGCCTCCACCGCCGCGTCGCGCGGCCCGTCGAAGGGGATGGTGTCCATCTCGACCTCGGTCACCAGCTTCCCGACGGCCTCGACGTACGGCGCGAGGTCCACGTGCAGGCCGAGCTGGCGCATCCGGACCAGCGTCTGGGCCAGTTCGTCGCGGGTGGGGGCGTCCTCGGCGACGGTCCAGCCGAGCTCGCCGAGCAGGTGGTCCACCTCGGCCCGCGCGGCCCGCCACTCCTCGTCCTGCTCGGGCTCGACGACCGGACCGAGCGCGTAGTGCGCGATCCCCAGCATGTGGTGCATGGGGAGCGTCTCGTCCTCGACGGCGGCGATGACCGTCTTGATGGCGGCCACGGGGAGCCTGCCCACCTCCAGGAGGGCCCGGATCAGGCGGAGCCTGCGCAGGTGGGAGTCGTCGTACTCGGCGCGGGTCGCGGCGGTCTGCTCGCCTTGGTGCAGCATGCCCTCACGGAGGTAGTACTTGATCGTGGGGATGGCGACACCCGAACGGGCGCTCAGCTCTGAGATGCGCATCGATAGATAATAGCGCTATCCAGAGCGGGCGACATGGCGGGCCGCGCTCACCACCTCCTGGACGTCGGCCTGCCGGTTCCAGAGGAAGACCGCCTCCAGCGGCGGCACGTCCTCCTTGATCGGCACGAACGCGAGCTCGTCCGGGACGGTGATGCCCTCGTGCACGCACAGGGTGTAGCCGACTCCCGCGCCCACCATGTCGATGACCAGGTCATGGGTGGCGGCGGCCGGGCCGAGCCGGGGATGCAGGCGATGCCGGACGAACCCCTCCAGGAACCGCCGGGCCCCGGCGACCGCGTCGGACTCCGGCATGATCAGCGGCTCGGCCGCCAGGTCCGCCAGCGACAACGTCTCGTGCGCGGCCAGGGGATGGTCGCGGGGGAGCAACGCGCGTACGGGGAAACGGTGGATGAGCATGCGGGCCACGCCCCTGGGCAGCGAGCCGGGGGCGTAGCCGAGGCCGGCCTGGAGCGTGCCGTCGGCGATGGAGATCATCTGCTCGGCCGTGCTCATCGGCGCGAGCCGCACCGGCACGTTCTGGAGCTGGGACAGCAGGCGGGCGGCCACGTCGGCCAGCCCGTCGGCCACGGTCAGCCGGGCCGTGCGTCCCTTGCTCCTGGCGGCGGTCACGGCCCGCTCGTACGCGTCGAGCGCGACCGTGGCACGGGCCAGGAACGCCTCACCTGCTTCGGTGAGGCGTACGCCGCTGGACGAGCGGCTGAACAGCTCGACGCCGATCTCCTTCTCCAGCGCCCTGAGCTGTTCCGACAGCGTGGGCTGCGCGATGTGCAGCGCGGCCGCGGCCCGGCGCAGGCTGCCGGCGCGCGCGATCGCCATCGCGTACCTGACGTAGCGTAGATCCATCTCTCACCTCGGGGTGATGATGATGGGCTATCGGATGAGCGCATCTCCGTATTACAAGACGGGACAGCCTCCGTGAAGACATCGAGTCACGGTTTATGCCTTCTCGCTGGTCAGGACTTCGCGCAGGCGGGCGGAAAAGCCCTTCGGCCGCAGAACGCCACCGTTGTGGCCACCCGGAAACCCGGCGTACGGAACCCCCAGCTCCGCCGCCAGCAGCACCCCGCAACGGTACGGCATGATCGGCCCGCTGCTCACCCCCACGGCGGGCACCACGCGGCCGGCGGCGGACCTGAGCGCGTCCAGGTCCAGCCGGTGGCGGCGCACGGCGGGGGCGTCGTGGGTCAGGAAGAACTCCAGGTTGGCCTGCCGCTCCCGGCTCGGACGGGGCAGGACGACGTCCTCCTCGCGGTCGGCGGGGTCGATGCCCGCGACGACCAGGAACTTGGCCAGCGCGGCGAACGTCCCCTCCGCCGCGAACGTCTCCTCCACCTCGCGCTGAGCCGCGTCGGCCGCCGCCCGTTCGGCCTCGGGGAGCACCTGGACGGCGGGCGGCTCGTGGGCGACCAGCAGGCGCACCTGGCCGGGGTGGCGGGCGAGGTGTTCCAGGGCGATCAGCGCGCCGATGCTGCTGCCGTAGACGCGGGCGGGCTCGGTGGTGAGCGCGGCCAGCAGGTGGTGGACGTCCTCGGCGTGGGTGGCGAGGGTGATCGGCTGCGCGGGGTCGTCGATCGTGCTGGCGGACAGGCCGCGCCGGTCGTAGGTGAGCACGGTGTAGCGGTCGGCCAGCCCGTCGGCGAGGGCCGCGTTCGCCCGCGCGTCGCCGTCGCCGCCGGCGACGACCAGCAGGAGCGGGTGGCTGCCGCGCAGCTCGTAGTGGAGGCGGGCGCCGGGGACCTTCAGCATGCTCGTCCTCGATTCCGTCGGGATCATGACGCGGCACGATATCGGAGCCTGGGGCGCATCGGGGTTTGTGTGCCGAGCAAGCGCTTGTCTTAGCGCAGCCCGCCGGGTTACCGTGATCGCCGACCGGACCTGGAAGGGGGCGGGCATGCAGTCCTTCGCCGGGTGCGCGGCCGTGGCCGGGATCGGGATGACCACCCTGAGCAGGCGGTCGGGGCGTACCGAACTGGAGCTGGCGGCGCAGGCGTGCCGGGCCGCGTGCGCGGACGCGGGCATCACGCCGGGCGAGGTGGACGGGCTGCTCAGCTACCACATGAACGACTCGGCGCCGGTCGTCCAGGTCGCCCGCGCCCTGGGCGTCGAGCGGCTGCGCTGGCACAACGACATCGCCGGCGGCGGGACGCAGGCGGCGTCCGTGCTGGGGGACGCGGCGATGCTGGTCCACGCCGGCCTGGCCCGCAACGTCCTGGTCTTCCGGGCGCTCAACGGGCGTTCCGGCACGCGCATGAACACCGCCTCCACCGGCCCCCTGGAACACCACACCTACGGCCTGGCCGGCCCGATCCCGCTGTTCGCGATGGCCGCCACCCGCTACCTGCACGACACCGGCCTGACCGCCGAACACCTGCACGCCGTGGTCGCCCAGTCCAGGTCGAATGCCGCGACCAACCCCCGGGCCCTGCGCCGTGAGCCGCTGGAACTGGCCGCCTACCTGGACAAACCGTACGTCTGCACGCCTCTGCGTACCGCCGACTGCTGCCAGGAGACCGACGGCGCGTGCGCGCTGGTGGTGAGCGGTGTCCTGGACGGGCCGCGCATCCGGGCGGTCGTCCGCGGAGGCGGGCCGGGGTGCTCGTCGATGGACCGCTCGCCCGACGTGACCGCGGTCTTCTCGGCGTACGTCGCGCCCATGTTGTGGGCGGCCTCCGGGATGCGGCCCTCGGACGTCGAGGCGGCGCTGCTCTACGACGCCTACTCGTGGCTGGTGCCCAGGCAGCTGGAGGACTTCGGGCTGGCGGCGCGGGCGGACCTGGGGGCGTACCTGCTGGAACGGCGGCACGCCTGGGTCAACCCGCACGGCGGCCTGCTGTCCGAGGGGTACGTGCACGGGCTCAACAACGTGGCCCAGGCGGTGCGGGAACTGCGTGCCGGGCGGGAGACGGCCCTGGTGACGGGCTTCGGCGGCAGCTACGGCAGCGCGGCCCTGCTCACCCGGTGAGCCCTCCCGAAGGGCCGTCCGTGAACGCAGAGGGGCTCTCGGTGAACGCCGAAGGGCTCTCGGTGAAGGCGGCATGCGAGGCCCGGCCGTCGTCGCGCGGCAGCGCCTCCCTGGCCGCCAGCCAGGCCGCCGCGCCCGCCGCGTCGCGGGCCGTCGTCACGCGCTCGCCGGCCAGCCGCGCCAGTACGGCCCGGCGCACCGGCCCCTCGCTGGTCAGCACGCTGCCGGCCAGCACGACGTCCCCCGCGACGTGCACCCGGCGCAGGGTGGCCACCAGGCGGTCGGCGGCCTCGTCCGCGACCTTGAGCGCCATCGGGTCGCCGGCCTCGGCCGCCTCGCTGACCAGGGCGGACAGGGCGGCGAGCCGCATGTGATCGGCCTGCGCCAGGCGTACGAGCCGGTCGGCGACCGCGCGCGGCGACCCCGGCCGCTCCTCGCCCAGGAAGTGCCCCACGACGAGCGCGATCAGGCTTCCCGGCGCGGCCGTCGCGCCCTGGTCGAGGGAGGCGACCACAGCCTTTGCGGCGGCGCGGCCGATCCAGAAGCCCGAGCCCTCGTCGCCCAGCAGCCAGCCCAGCCCGTCGGCGATCGTGTGGATGCGGTGGCCGGTGACCCTGGCCGCGACCGCGCCGGTGCCCGACAGCAGCAGCGAGCCGTCGGGCTCGGGCGTGCCGGCGGCGTACGCCACGGCCACGTCGCGTTCGATCCGGGGCCCGTCCTGGACGCCGTGCGCGGCCCACACCCGGGCCAGCTCAGGGACCAGCGTCTCGACCTGGCCCGCGACCCCGGCCAGCGAGGCCACGACCTGGCCGCCGTCATGTGAACCCAGCGCGTGGCCGAGCGCCGTCCCGACCGCCGCGACGGCCTTGTCCAGACCGTGGGCCGAGGGGTTCCCCGCACCGGCCCGCGCGTAGCCCACCCGGGTCCCGTCGAGGGTGTGGACGGACACGCGGGTCGAGGTGGCACCCGCGTCTACACCGACCACCAGCGATTTCGTCACGGTCAAATTCTGGGGGTTGACGCGACCGAGAAGCAAGAATAATTTTCGCCAGAAGGCCGGGTATTCGGAAGGAATATTCGTGACTTCAGGAGCGCTCGGGCGCGTCGAAACGGAACTGCCCGGTTTGCCGGAGGCGTTGCGCAGGGTCGGCGAGGTGATCCTCGGTGACCCCGCCGAGGCCGCGCGGTCGACCATCATCGCGCTGGCCGAGCGAGCGGGCAGCTCGCCCGCCACCGTGACCAGGTTCTGCCGGGCCTTCGGCTTCTCCGGCTACGCCGAGCTGCGGGTCGCCCTCGCCACCGAGACCGGCAGGGCCGCGCAGGCCGGCTGGGGCGCGGGCGTCGGCCACGAGATCGGCCCGGACGACCCGCTCGACTCGGCCATCGAGGTGATGGCCGCCGCCGACGCCAGGCTCATCCAGGACACCGCCGCCCAGCTCGACCTCGCGGTCGTCGCCCAGGTCGCCGACGCCATCGTCAGGGCCCGCCGGGTGCTCCTGATAGGCGTCTCCACCAGCGGGAACGTAGCCACCATGCTCGAAGGCAGGCTGCGCCGCATCGGCGTACCCGGCTGGAGCGCGGGCGACGCGCACGTGGCCCTGTCGGAGGCGGCGCTGCTCGGCGCGGACGACATCGCCATCGGCATCAGCCACCGGGGCCGTACCCGCGAGGTCATGGAGGCGCTGGCCGAGGCGGGCAGCCACGGCGCCACCACGGTCGTGGTCACCTCCTTCGCCCGCTCGCCGCTGGCCGAACTGGCAGACCTGGTGCTGACGACGGCCAGCAGGGAGACCACGTTCAGGCTGGGCGGGCTGGCGGCCGTGCACTCGCAGCTCTTCGTGCTCGACGCCGTCTACGTGGCCGTCGCGCAGCGCACCTACGAGCGCACCAACGAGGCGTTCGAGCTCACGATCAGCGCCGTGGAGAGCCACCGGGTGGAGAGAGGCTGAATGACGTACGCAACCAAGGTGCTCGCGCTCGCCGCGCAGGTCGCCGAGAGCCAGGCCGGGCCGGTGCGCCGGGCCGCCGCGCTGATCGTGGCCGCGCTGCGGGCCGGCGGGGTGGTCAACGCGTTCGGGTCGGGGCACTCCGAGGCCATCGCCATGGAGATCGCCGGGCGGGCCGGCGGCCTCGTGCCCAGCAACCGCCTCTCGCCGCGCGACCTCGTCCTGTACGGCGGCCGCCCGCCGAGCGTGCTCACCCCCGAGCTCGAACGCGACCCGGCCGTCGCCCACGAGATCTACGACCTGGCCCCCGTCGAGCCGCAGGACGTGTTCGTCCTGGTCTCCAGCTCGGGCGTGAACGGCACGGTCGTCGAGCTGGCCAGGCTGGTCAAGGAGCGCGGCCACCCGCTCGTCGCGATCACGTCGGTCGCGCACAGCACCCGCATGACCTCGCGCCACCCCTCGGGCGACAAGCTCATGGACCTGGCCGACGTCGTGCTCGACAACGGCTCCCCGTACGGGGACGCCGTCCTCGACCTGCCGGACGGCGGCACGTACGGCGCGGTCTCCACGGTCACCTCGGCGCTGCTCGCGCAGATGGTGGTCACCGAGGCGGTGGAGGAGCTCGTCGCCCTGGGCGAGCGGCCCCCCATCTACCTGTCGGTCAACGTGACCGGCGGCGACGAGCACAACAAGGCACTGGAGAGCCGCTACGCAGGGCGCATCCGACGAGGATCATGAAAATTTAGGAGCCATCAATGCCTGACACCCCCCATATCAGCCGGCGTGAACTCCTGCGCGGGGCGGCCCTCGTGCCCGTGGCCGGGGCGCTGGCCGCCTGTGCCACCCCCGTCGCCAAGCCCACGGCCACCGCGTCCTCCGCGCCGGTGGCGACCAGCGCGGCCAACCCGTTCGGCGTCGCGGACGGCAAGCCGCTGGAGGTGTGGATCTTCGACGGCGGGTTCGGCCAGGACTACGCCAAGACCATCCACGAGCCCCTGTTCAAGACGAAGTACCCGAAGAGCGAGATCAAGCACAACGCGACCAAGGAGATCACCAAGGTCCTCCAGCCGCGCTTCGCCGGCGGCAACCCGCCCGAGGTGATCGACAACTCCGGCGCCAACTTCATGGACTTCGGCGCCCTGTCCCAGGACGGCCAGCTCCAGGACCTCACCGCGCTGCTCGACGCGCCGAGCTGGGACGACCCCGCCGTCAAGGTCAGGGACACGATCGACCCGTCGGTCATCGAGATCGGCACCTACGACGGCAAGTTCAGCGTGCTGGGTTACGTGAACTACATCCACGGCATCTGGTACTCACAGAAGGTGTTCAGGGATAACGGCTGGGAGATCCCCAAGACCTGGGACGAGTTCACCAAGCTCTGCGAGACGATCAAGAAGTCCGGCAAGATGGCGCCCTTCACGTACGCGGGCAAGTTCCCGCAGTACCTGTACGAGCCGCTGCTGACCATGGCCGCCAAGATCGGCGGCAACGAGGTGCTGGTCAACATCGACAACCTGGAGGACGGCGCCTGGACCACCGAGGCCATGAAGACGGCCGCCACGGCCTGGGCCGAGGTGGGCGCCAAGTACCTGATGGAGGGCACGACCGGCCTCGACCACGTGCAGACCCAGACGGCCCAGAACAAGTACAAGGTGGCCATGCTGCCGTCCGGGTCGTGGCTGGAGAACGAGCAGAAGAGCACCACCCCGCCCGACTTCGAGTACGGCATGTTCCCGATCCCCGACGTCACCGGCTCCGACAAGATGCCGTACGGCACCCTGCACACCCAGCCCGGCGAGAACTTCATGGTCTCGGCCAGGAGCGCCAACCCGCAGGCGGGCATCGAGTACCTGCGCGGCATGTTGTCGAAGAAGGCGGCCGGCGACTTCAGCGAGATGGTCAAGACGGTGACCGCGGTCAAGGGCGCGACCGAGGGCCGTACGATCTCGCCCGGTGTCACCAGCGCCTCCAAGGCCGTCGCCGACGCCGGCGCCAACGCCGTCTACTACCGCTGGAACACCTGGTACGGCCAGCTCAAGGACGAGGGCATCGCGGCCACCGGCGAGCTGATGTCCGGCGGCCTGACCCCGGAGAAGTACCTGGAGCGCATGCAGAAGAAGGCCGACGAGATCAAGAACGACTCCTCCATCAAGAAGTACAAGCGCTGATGTTGTTCAACAGGTATCGCCGCGGGCTGTTCATCACCGCGTTCCTGGCAGCCCCGGTGATCCTCTACCTCGTCTACGTCATCTCGCCGCTGATCCAGGCGTTCCGGATCGCGATGACCGACTGGCGCGGTGTGACGGCGACGCCCGGTTTCGTCGGGCTGGACAACTTCGTCCGGCTGTTCAAGGACGGCATCTTCTGGAAGGCCGTCACCCACAACGGCCTGCTGCTCGTCCTGCTGCCGCTGCTCACGATCGTGATCGCGCTGTTCTTCGCCTTCCTGCTCAACGTGGGCGGGCGCAAGGGCTCCTCGGGCATCGCGGGCTCGAAGTTCTACCGTGTGGTGTTCTTCTTCCCGCAGGTCCTGGCCGTGGCCGTGGTGGGGGTGCTGTTCCAGCAGGTGTTCCGGCCCGACGGCAGCGGCATGCTGAACGGGCCGCTGATCGCGCCCGGCGCCAAGCCGGTCGGCTTCCTGTCGGACCCGGACGTCGCCTTCTGGTCGGTGCTCGGCGTACTGGTCTGGCAGGCGGTCGGCTTCTACGTCGTGCTGTTCTCGGCCGGGCTGGCCTCCATCCCGCGTGACATGTTCGAGGCGGCGCAGATCGACGGCGCGAGCCGGTTCAGCCTGTTCTTCCGCATCACGCTGCCGCTGCTGTGGGACACGATCCAGGTGGCCTGGGTCTACCTCGGCATCCTGGCGCTGGACGCGTTCGCGATCGTGTGGGTGATGACCGACCAGCACGGCGGTCCCGACTGGTCGACCACCGTGATGGCCGCCGAGATTTACCGCAACGCCTTCCAGTACTTCCGCTTCGGATACGCCTCGGCGCTGGGCGTCATGATGTTCTTCTTCACCGTCGGCTTCGCCATCCTCTCGCTGCGCCTGTCGCGCCGCGAACGAATCGAGTACTAGATGACAACGACGACCTCGTGGACGGTGGCGAACTCCCGCAAACTGGCCCGCCAGGAGCGCCGGCGGCGGCTCGGGCCGATGGCCGCGCTGTCCCACGTCGCGCTCCTGGTGTGGACGGTGCTCGTGGTGGTGCCGATCCTGTGGACCTTCCTGGCCTCGGTGAAGAGCGAGGACGAGATCTTCGGCGAGGCGTGGGGCCTGCCGGCCAAGCTCAACTGGGACAACTTCGCCCGAGCCTGGGAACAGGCGCACATCGGGCAGTACATGCTCAACAGCGTCATCGTGGTCGCCTTCAGCGTGTCCGGGACGATGCTGCTCGGCTCGATGGCCGCGTACGTGCTGGCGCGTTATCCCTTCCGCGCCAACCGGCCGATCTACTTCCTGTTCGTGTCCGGGCTGGCCTTCCCCGTCTACCTGAAGCTGACGCCGCTGTTCTTCGTCGTGCAGAACATGGGGGCCGTGCCGCTGGTGGGGCCGTACATCGGGTTGAACACGCACGCGGGGCTGGTGCTGGTCTACATCGCGTACTCGATGCCGTTCACGGTGTTCTTCCTGACCGCGTTCTTCCGTACGCTGCCCACGGCGGTGGGGGAGGCGGCCATGGTGGACGGCGCGTCGCACACCCGCGTGTTCTTCCAGATCATGTTGCCGATGGCGCGGCCGGGCATCATCAGCATCACGATCTTCAATGTGCTGGGGCAGTGGAACCAGTACCAGCTTCCGCTGGTGTTGCTCCAGGACCGGGACAAATGGGTGCTCACTCAGGGGATCGCGGACATCTCCACGGCGGCGGGGTACGACCAGGACTGGTCGGCGCTGTTCGCCGCGCTGACGCTGGCGATCCTGCCGATGCTGGTCGTGTACACGGTGTTCCAACGCCAGATCCAGTCCGGCCTGACCTCGGGAGCCCTCAAATGAACGGCTTCACCTAAGGGGGCTTCGCCTCTGGGCTCAGTGGGCTTCGTCGGGGGCGCTTCGCGCTTGGAGACTCAGGCGATCTTTCTTGGGGCGCCTGGCGGCGCAACCCCCGCGCCTGGCGCCAGTGCTCTGACCGGATACGTTCGCCGGATCGGTGGTCGCTTCGTTGGCCCTAGGAGCGGCCCGTGTTTCTGGGAGGCGGTGTCACGCAAGAAAACTGATTGCCTGGGGGCCAAGGCTCATGTTGGCTGGTCAGCATGGCCGAACTGCGTACCGAGCGCCTCATCCTGCGCCGATGGCGTGACTCCGACCTTGAACCGTGGGCGGCCATGAACGCCGATCCCGAGGTCCGGGAGCACTTGGGCGACCTGCTTACCCGCGAACAGAGCGACGCCTCCGTGTCGCTCTTTCAGGCCGAGTTCGACCAGCGAGGCTACGGGTGGTGGGCGGTCGAGGTGGAGGCCACGGGCGAGTTCATCGGCTTCGCAGGCTTGGACGAAGTGGACGACCACATGCCGTTCACAGGAGTGGAGATCGGCTGGCGGCTCGCCCGCTCGGCCTGGGGCCAGGGCTACGCCACCGAGGCTGCGCTGACAGTCCTGGCCCACGGCTTCGACGTTCTTGAGCTTCCTGAGATCCTCGCTGTCACAACGGCCACCAACCTTCGTTCCCAGGCGGTGATGCGCCGGATCGGCATGACCCGGGACCCGGCCGACGACTTCGACGACCCCACCGAGCCCGAAGGGCCACTGCGTCCGAACGTGCTGTACCGCATCGCCCGTAGTGCGAGCATCTGACGTTCTCCACCAGGGTCGTACGATCAGGCTGCGGCGGAGACGGGGCGTCCGCCCCATCGGATGCCTTTCTCGCTGCGGATGCGGATGCGGATGCGTTCCTTGCGTTGGGCGGCGAGTACGTCGGGATGGCGGGCGTCGGCGCACGTTGTACGCCCGCCATCCGGCCGTCGAGCCATCACGAGCCGCGCGCCGGATCGCCTCCCGCTACGCTGACCTCCGGCGCCTGCACCATCCGTCAGGAATGATCCACAAGACGCTGTCGTCGTAACCGGCCGACCTCAATCGACGTGGGGATGCCTCTGCCGCAGATAGTCGTTGAGCTGTCGCCACTGGGTCGGATGGATGTCGAGCGTGTGCAGCTCGCCCGGCTCGACCCAGCGCACGTCGCTCGCCTCGTCGTTGGCCTCCGGACGGCCGCCGACCGGGCGGGCGATCAGCATCACCTCGTACTCCTGGCGCACCTCGCCGTCGGTGTAGGCCACGATGTGGCCCGGGTCTGAATAGACGCCGAGGAGGCCGGTGGGCTCGACGCGGACGCCGGTCTCCTCCTCCGTCTCCCGTACGGCGCACTGTGAGGGGGTCTCGCCGATCTCCATCTTGCCCATCGGCAACGCCCACTGACCGGTGTCGCGCCGGCGCTGCATGAGGATGCGGCCGGCGTCGTCCACGGTCACCGTCCCGCAGGCCGGCACCAGACTGTTCGCCTTCGGGGCGTCCGGGGCGTTCCAGTACTCGACTCGTCCCATGGGGAATGCCTCCTCAGACTTCCGCGCCGGACCACGGAACGGCTCCGGCCCAGACTCGCTCGAACGATGACATGTAGTGCTCGGCCATCGTCCCTCCGTCGAGGCGATGGAAGTGGAAGGTCGGGTTGGCGGAGGCTGGTTCGCCGTACGCGTGCGGGTTGACCAGGATGTCGTCGTCGTAGCGGAACAGAGAGGCGTACAGAGTGGTCGCGTGCAGACGGATCTCGCAGCCATCGAGGTCCGGCAGCGTCCGGTAGTAGGTCAAGGACGAGCGGATCTTGGCGGGCAGCGTTCCGCTCAGCCCTTCCTCGCGATCTCGCGTCTCCACCGACTGCGCGTCGGGGTCGCCGAAGCACAACCTGATCGCAACCCCGCGCTGTGCGATCTCGGTGAGCAGCCGGGCGATCCTGGGTTGCGTCTGGGCGTAGCAGGTTCCTGAGAAGACGAGGACGTCCACCCGCTCCTGAGCGTCGGTGAGAAGCCGAAGCCACAGCTCACGAGGTACGCTGGCACGGTCGGGAAAGACCTCCACGAGTTCCGACCGGTGCGCCCTGCCGCGGCGAGCCCCGCTGCTTTCCAGCACACCGGGCCACAGGTACGTCTCGTCGGCGGTCAGTAGCTTCGCCGCCGCCCACCTGTGCCTCCGGTGCGGAACACGGCCGGTGTTGACCCAGCGTTCGACTGTCTTGGGCTCGACGCCGCAGATCTCGGCCAGGTCCTCCAGGGCCACACCATGACGGAGCATCGCTGTGCGTAGGCGCTCGTTCACACATCCAGTGGACTCGAACGTCCGGGACGTTTCAAGGCCGTCCCGGGACGTTTCCCCCTGCCCGACACGTCCCGGCAACGGGTTGCGGCGAGGTTGGAAGGTCCCCTCCATCTGGCTTCACTTGGCGTACCGGGACCGAAAGTCATTGGAGGCAGCGCGGAGTGAATCCACAACACGCACGATCTCGCCCGCGGGTCATGACGTCGCTGGACGCCGCCGAGCAGTTGCAGCGGGAGCTGACGCAGCTGAACGTGCCTGGCCACGTACATGACGGCTACGGGATGGCGCTCGTCTCCGTCTGGGGCGGACTCGTCGTCTGGTGTCGCCCCGACGGGTTCTGGTGGCGTACTGGCTGGGAGCCGGAACGCGAGCGCGCCCTCTACGCATGGCACCCACTTCCGGAGCCGGGAAGAGCAGCACGGCGCGTCGCCTTCCGTCGAAGCAGTCGTTCTCAGAGTCTTTCCGGCAGGAGGAGCAGCGAATGGGTGTGGTGCGGGCGCACCACCGTGAAGTGCCGGCGATCGAGCGTGGCCACCTCTGGAGTGTTGAGCCGTTCGGCGATCGCTATGACGGAGGCGTCGACCGCGCCCAGAGGCAGGTTCGCATAGGTGGCGACCAACCTGCTCATACGCCGAAGGTCCTGCTCAGTAAGGTCGACCAAGTTCAGACCTGCCCCGAAGGTTCGCAAGAACGAAGCCTCCGCTGCACTGCCCTGCCGCCTCTCCACCAGCTGACACACCTCGGTGACCACCGTGGACGGGACGAGCAACGGACCCGGATGCGTACGCAGAAGGCGTGCACACACCTCATGGTGCCTGTCTTTGCTGTTGAGCGCCGCGACCAACGGACCTGTGTCAAGGACGATCACAAGGGATGATTGTCCTCCGCCCGCAAGATCTCCTCGGCGCGTTCCGCGAAATCCGGCTCCGCCTCGAGCATTCCGATGAACGGCAGGTCCCGCACCGCCTGCTGCTCGTCGAGCTGATCCCGGACCAGACGGAGCAGAGGCGCGACCTTCTCTTCGGGCAGCCGGTCCACCAGGTGATGAAGTTCATCGCGCATCACGCTCATGCCATCCAGTCTACGAGACATGAGCGTCCTGAGCCTGGGACACCCTTGTCCTGGCCGGGGAAGGTTGTCCCGTCGAGGCTCAGGCCTCGCCGGAGGTAAGGCCGACTGGGCAAGCGACGCCTCGTCGATGACGGCGGCGCCCTGTCGGCCTCGTAAGGGGAGCGCTGTTCCGATGAATCGGCGCCTAGACTTTTCCCATTCGGCAGGCCGTTAGGGGACCCCATGTCATCCGCGCCCGAGCAGGAATCACTCGCCGCCCTCGCGACCCGTCACGGGCTGCGGCGAGCCATGGCCCGGCCGGACATGCACGTCTACCTCCGCCGATTATGGGAACGCCGCCATTTCATCCTGGTCTACGCGACCTCCCGCACCGCCTCGAAATACTCCGCCTCCGCGCTCGGGCAACTCTGGCAGGTGCTGACGCCGCTGCTGAACGCCGGCATCTACTGGGTCATGTTCGGCCTCGTCCTGGGCGGACACGACCATATCGAGAACTATCCGGCGTTCCTCGTCACGGGCATGTTCGTCTTCACCTTCAGCCAGCGGTCGGCCTCTGCGGGGGCCAAGTCCGTCTCGGGGAACCTCTCGCTCATCCGCGCCCTGCATTTCCCCCGCGCCGCGCTGCCCCTGGCGTACACCCTCCAGGAACTGCGGCAGGCGGCCGTCTCCATGGGGGTGCTGCTCGTCCTGGTGGTCGTCATGGGGGAGTTCCCCACCTGGTTCTGGCTGATGATCCCGGTCGCCCTGCTCCTGCAGACGATGTTCAACACCGGTCTGAGCCTGGTCCTGGCGCGCGTGGGGGCCTCGCTGCGCGACATGAACCAGCTCCTGCCGTTCGTCCTGCGGACCTGGTTGTACGCCTCCGGGGTCTTCTTCTCCATCCAGTACAAGATCGTGGGCTATCCGGACCCGGCCACCGGCAAGCCCGTCGGAGGGGTCGGGCTGCCCCAGTGGGTGGCGGACGTCATGTATCTCAATCCCGCCGCCTCCACCATCGAGTTCATGCGCGACATCCTGATCCACGCCTACAACCCGCGTCCTGTCGTCTGGCTGAGCTGCGCGTTCTGGGCGGTCGCCGGACTGCTCCTCGGGCTCTGGTACTTCTGGCGGGCCGAGGACAGATACGGACGCGGGTGAGGCCGGGAAAAGGGTTCGCGGGGGAGGGGTGGGGTCTGGTTTGCTCCACGGCATGACGTCTGTGTGGGTGGGCGAGCGTGTACGCCTGAGAGCCATCGAACCGGAGGACTGGGAGGCGTTCCTCGGTTTCGAGGAGGACTCCGAAGCGGTCAGGAACGGCTGGCGGCTGCACCCGCCCCGCTCGGCCGCCGAGGCGAAGAAGTGGGCCACCGAGCTGGCCGAGCAGGAGTCCGACATGGACCAGGTGCGTCTGGTGGTCGCCGCCGCGGACGACGGCCGGCCGGTCGGCATGATCAACACCCACGACGTGGAACGTATGCACGGCACGTTCGCCTACGGCATCTCCATCGGCACCCCCCACCACCGCAAGGGCTACGCGGGCGAGGCGATCGTCCTGCTGCTGCGGTACATGTTCGCCGAGCGCCGCTTCCAGAAGGCCGAGGCGTGGGTCTACAGCTCCAATGAGCCGTCGCTGGCCCTGCACCGGCGGCTGGGCTTCGTCGAGGAAGGCCGCCGGCGCAGGAGCCGCTTCGCCGCCGGCCGCTACGACGACGAGGTCCTGTTCGGCATGACGGTCGAGGAGTTCACCGCGCTCTACGCCTGAAGCTCGGCCCGCAGGCGCCGGGTGGCCTCGACGACGTGCGCGAGCGAGGACTCCACCTGCTCGTACGTGCGCGTCTTGAGCCCGCAGTCGGGGTTGACCCAGACCCGTTCGGCCGGCAGCGCCTCCAGCGTCCTGCGCAGCAGGTTCTCGACCTCGTCGGCGCCCGGGACGCGGGGGGAGTGGATGTCGTACACGCCGGGTCCGAGGCCGCGGCCGAACGCGCCGACCGCGCCCAGGATGCGCGCCCCCGAGCGGGCCGACTCGATCGTGGTGACGTCGGCGTCCAGGCCGTCGATGGCGGCCAGGATCTGGTCGGCGTCCGAATAGCACAGGTGGGTGTGGATCTGGGTACGGTCGGCCGCCCCCGAGGTGGCCCGGCGGTAGGCCGCCACCGCCCACTCCAGGTAGTCGGCCTGCGCGGCCCGCCGCAGCGGCAGCAGCTCGCGCAGCGCGGGCTCGTCCACCTGGATGATCGACAGTCCGGCGGCCTCCAGGTCGCGCACCTCCTCGCGTACCGCGTCGGCGACCTGGAACACGACGTCGCGCAGCGGCAGGTCGTCGCGGACGAACGACCAGGCCACGATCGTCACCGGCCCGGTGAGCATGCCCTTGACCGGCCTGTCCGTGAGCGACTGCGCGTAGGAGGCCCAGCGTACGGTGATGGGCCCGGGACGGCTGACGTCGCCGTGCAGGATCGGCGGACGGGTGCAGCGCGACCCGTACGACTGCACCCAGCCGTTCCTGGTGACCGCGAACCCGTCGAGGTGTTCGGCGAAGTACTGCACCATGTCGTTGCGCTCGGGCTCGCCGTGCACGAGCACGTCCAGGCCGAGGCGTTCCTGCACCCTGACGACCCGTTCGATCTCGGCCTCGACGCGCCGCTCGTAGTCGTCCTCGGACAGCGTGCCGTTCGCCACGGCGGCCCGTGCCGCGCGCAGCTCGCCGGTCTGCGGGAACGAGCCGATGGTGGTGATCGGCAGCGGGGGCAGGCCCAGGTGCGCGGCCTGGGCGGCGGCCCGCACGGCGTACGGGGCACGTTCCTCCGGCGCCGCCGGCGAGGTCAGCGGCACCGAGGGCGCGGCGGGGACCGGACCCTGGAAGTCCGACCGGGCCAGCGCGACCACCTCGGCCACCTTCTGCTCGGCGAACGCCAGCCGCGCCCGCAGCCCGGGGTCGAGGTCGGGCTCGGCGTCCACGTCGTAGGGCACGTGCAGCAGCGAGCACGACGTGCTCACCGTCACCCGGCCGGCGCGTACGGCGCCCAGGGCGGCCAGGGCGCGCTCCGGCGCGGTGCGCCACACGTCGCGGCCCGACACCACACCCGCGACCACGGTCTTGCCCGGCAGGTCGGGCACGTCGCCGCCGCGCACGAGGTCCACGCCGATCGCCTCCACGGGCGTGGCGGCCAGCACCGGCAGCGCCGGGCCGAGGTCGCCGAAGTAGGAGGCCACGAACAGCCCGGGACGCGCGGTCACCGCCCCGAGCCGGTCGTAGGCGCCCCGGACGGCCTCCAGCTCCTCCGGCGTACGGTCGCCGACCAGCGCCGGCTCGTCGAGCTGCACCCACGCGACGCCCTCGGCGGCCAGCGCCGCGAGCAGCTCCTCGTAGCAGCCGAGCACCTCGTCCAGCCGCTCGGGCGCCCCGGCCAGCAGCAGGAACGTCACCGGCCCGACCACGACGGGCCGCGTCTCGTAGCCCAGGGCGCGGGCCTCGCGCACCTCGGCGAGCGGCTTG
This sequence comes from Nonomuraea sp. WAC 01424, assembly GCF_003947315.1. Classification (NCBI taxonomy): domain Bacteria; kingdom Bacillati; phylum Actinomycetota; class Actinomycetes; order Streptosporangiales; family Streptosporangiaceae; genus Nonomuraea; species Nonomuraea sp. WAC 01424. Next base: position 80,221 of record NZ_QHHZ01000025.1, on the reverse strand, counting down.
GAGGCGTCCAGCTTGAACACGGTCTCCGGGCCGATCTCCGGCACGATGTAGTGGTAGTTGGTGTCGAACCACTTCGTCATCCGCAGCGGCGCCAGGCCGTCGGTGCCTCTGGCCATCGCGAAGTAGGGGTCCTCGGCCGCCCGGTAGCGCTCCGGCACCGCGCCCAGCAGCACGGCCGTGTCCAGCACGTGGTCGTACAGGGAGAAGGTGTTGGACGGCAGCCCTTCGAGGCCCAGCTCGGCCAGCCGGCGCCAGGTCCGCTCCCTGATCTCCGCGCCCGCCCGCTCCAGCTCCGCCCGGCCGGAGCGCCCGTCCCAGTACGACTCCAGCGCCCGCTTGAGCTCCCGGCGCGGCCCGATCCTCGGGTACCCGAGCACCGTGGACGTGGGGAATGGCGACATCTCAGCTCCTCGATCACGTCGGTCAGATGCCGGAATCCTGTCCACCGCGGCCGACGTCGTGCATCATCGATAAGTGCTGCTTATGCTCAAAGAGATCCACTGCTTCGTCAGGGTCGCCGAACGGCTCGGCTTCTCGGCCGCCGCCGCCGACCTGGGCATGTCGCAGCCCGCCGTCAGCCAGGCCATCACCAGGCTCGAACGTGCCACCGGGGTCAGGCTCTTCGAGCGCAGCGCCCGCGAGGTACGGCTCACGGCCGAGGGCAAGGGCCTGCTCCCGTACGCCCGGCAGGCGCTCGAATCGGCGCAGGCGTTCACCGCCGAGGCCGCCAGACTGGCCCGCCCTACTATTCACCTGGCTTATCCACCACTGGTGGGCACACTCGCCGCGCGCATCGCGAGAAGGTTGGCGGGACGCGCCCCGGCCATCGGCGTGGAGCTGGTGGTGGTCGGCCGGAGCGCCGCGGCGCGGGCGCTGGACGGCGGCGAGGTCTCGGCCGCGATCCTGGCCACCCCGGCGCCCGCGCGGTTCGTCACGGCGGCCCGCTTCCACGTCACCGTCGACCATCTGGCCGTGCCGCTCGGGCACCGGCTGGCCGGGCGCGGCCGGGTCACGGCGGACGATCTGGGCGGCCAGGTGGTGCTGACGCCGGGCGGCCGGGCCTGGGCGGGGCTGCCGGGGCGCGCGCGGATGGTCGCCGACGACGACTTCTCCGCCGCGCTCGACCTGGTGGTCGCCGCGGCCGGGCTGCTGCCGATCCCGCAGCTCCTGGTCCGGGCCGTCCGGCGGGAGGACGTACGGTTCGTGCCGCTGGAGGCGGGGGAGCTGCGCATCACGTACGCGCTGGCCTGGGCGCGGGAACGGGTGACGCCGGAGCTGATGGCCCTGGTGCAGGCCGTGCAGGACGCGCTGTGGACGAGATGAGGACGGCTAGCCGACGGGCAGGTTCTTCAGCGCCTCGCGGCGGCTCAGGCCCGAGATGCCCTTCGCGCGTACGTAACGCACGACCTCGTCCGGGTTGGTCTTGGCGTATTCGCGTAAGGCCCAGCCGATGGCCTTGCGGGCGAAGAAGTCGTTGTCGGACAGGCTCGGCTCGATGCAGGCGTAGAGCAGGGCGGTGTCCGTACGGGACTTGAAGCGGTTCTGGCACAGGATGGCCGTGCGGCGCTTCCACAGGTCGGCGTCGGCCGCCCACTCCAGCATCAGCGGGCGCATGGAGTCGGGGTAGGCGGTCAGCAGGCCGCCCACGCGGTGGGTGGCCAGCTCGTCGACCAGGTCCCACCACGCGCCCGTGACGACCATCTCCTCGTACATCGGCACGGTGTAGAGGGTCTGGAAGTCGCGGTAGAAGTGATATCCGGACAGCTCGACGGCGGCGTAACGCTCCTCGCGGTATTCGGCCTCGCGCCACAGCGAGAGCACCGCGCGCCGCCACTCGGGCGCGGAGTCGATGCGGTGGCCGGCGAACACCCGCCGGAGCGCGGCCCGCCGCGGCACCGCCTGCACGCCGAGGAAAGGCATCTCCGACTTCATGTACGCGCGCATCGGCTCGGCCTTGTCCGGCTCGGCCGCCTCCTGCAGTGCCAGCCGCACCGCCTTGCCGAGGCTCATCCCTGGCGCTGGGTCGTGCGCTCACCGGTGGCGAGCCCGTCGAACAGCACGGTGATGTAGTGCTCGGCCAGAGCGGAGGTGTTGAGCCTGCCCCCGGGACGGAACCAGCGCACCGCCACCCAGATGGTGTCGCGGATCATCCGGTAGGTCAGCTTGGGGTCGACGTCGGCCCGGAACAGCCCGGCGGCCTGGCCCGCCTTGATCTGGGCCACCCAGATCTGCTCGACCTCGTCCTCGGCCTTGACGAGGTAGTTGAAGCGCTCGAACTGGCGCAGGTAGTTCCAGTCGTTCTGCATGACGGTGATCGCGGCGCGGTGGGGCTCCAGCGTGCCGAAGCCGATGCGGACCATCTCCGACAACACCGTGCGGGCGTCGGAGTTGTTGTCGACGGCGGCGCGGTAGCGGGCGATGAGGTCGTCGAGGAAGGTGGACAGCACCTCGTCGACGATCGTCTCCTTGGAGTCGAAGTGGTGGTAGAGACTTCCGGAGAGAATGCCCGCCTCGTCGGCGATCTCGCGTACGGTCGTGGCCTGGAAACCCTTGCGCGCGAAGAGCTCCGCGGCGAGTTTGACGAGGTGGTCGCGTCGCTCTGACGCCGCCCCTGAGGAGGTGGCGCGCTGGCGCTTCGCCGGTGAGGTGGCGGTGCCGGAGTTCTTTCGCGTGGTCACGTTTCCATTATGAGCCATCGGACAATCGCTTGTTCACGCAACCGGCCCAGCTCATTATGGCGTTACGAGGCGACCAAGCGCTTGCTACGATGCGAGAATGAACGAGGCGTACATCGTCGGCGCCGTCCGCACCCCGGTCGGGCGCAGGAACGGCGGACTGTCCGGGGCCCATCCCGCCGATCTCGGCGCCCACGTGCTGCGTGAGCTGATGGATCGCACGGGCGCCGACCCCTCCGCCGTGGAGGACGTGATCTTCGGCTGCGTGGACACGATCGGGCCGCAGGCCGGTGACGTCGCGCGTACCTGCTGGCTGGCCGCCGGGCTGCCCGAGGAGGTGCCGGGCGTCACGGTCGACCGCCAGTGCGGCTCCTCGCAGCAGGCCCTGCACTTCGCCGCCCAGGCCGTGTTGTCGGGCACCGGTGACCTGGTGGTCGCGGGCGGCGTGCAGAACATGAGCATGATCCCGATCTCCTCGGCCATGCTGGCGGGCCGGCCGCTCGGGCACGAGAACCCGTTCGCCGGGTCGAAGGGCTGGGCCGCGCGGTACGGCACCGCGGAGGTCTCCCAGTTCGCCGGCGCCGAGCAGATGGCGGCGGCCTGGGACCTGTCACGCGAGGACATGGAACGTTATGCCTACGAGTCGCACCGCCGCGCCCTGCGGGCCGTGGACGCCGGGCACTTCCGGCGCGAGATCGTCCCGTACGAGGGCGTCGCCGACGACGAGACGCCGCGCCGGGACACCACGCCGGAGAAGATGGCCGCGCTCCGGCCGCTGACCGAGGGGGGCAGGCTCACGGCGGCGCTGGCGTCCCAGATCTCCGACGGCGCGGCGGCGCTGCTGGTCGCCTCGCCCAGGGCCGTACGCGACCACGGCCTGACCCCGCGCGCCCGCGTGCACCACCTGTCGGTGCGCGGCGCGGACCCGATCATGATGCTCTCCGCGCCCATCCCCGCCACGGCCCACGCCCTGGGCAGGACCGGCATGGCCATAGACGACTTCGACGCGATCGAGATCAACGAGGCGTTCGCGCCGGTCGTACTGGCCTGGATCAAGGAGACCGGCGCCGACCCCGCCCGGGTGAACCCCAACGGCGGCGCGATCGCGCTCGGCCACCCGCTGGGCGCGACCGGCGCGGTCCTGACCGTGAAGCTGCTGCACGAACTGGAGCGCACCGGCGGCCGGTACGGCCTGCAGACCATGTGCGAGGGCGGCGGGCAGGCGAACGTCACCGTCATCGAGCGCCTCGGCTGACCGGCCCGGCCGCGGGCTTTCACCCGAATGGCGGGGAAGGCCGTCCGGAGTGGCGATGGAGTTAATCCCGGAAGAAAGCGGGCTGACATCAGAAAATGCCTCTAGCAAATAGGAAACTTTCCTATTAGATTTCGGGTCATGCCCATGAGCGGTGACCTTCTTCGCCTCGCCGACGCAGTATTACTCCCAGGTTTCGTCGGACGGACGCCTCCGGACTGGATACGCCGCCGACTAGGCGAGGGACTGGCGGGCGTGGTGCTGTTCTCCCGCAACATCGCCGACCCCGCCCAGGTGGCCCGGCTCACCGCCGCGCTGCGCGCGGAGAACCCCGCGGTGCTGGTCGGCACCGACGAGGAGTCCGGCGAGGTCACCCGGCTGGAGGTGAGCACCGGCAGCAGCCGGCCCGGCGGGTACGCGCTCGGCGTCGTGGACGACGTCGGCCTGACCGAGGCCCTGGCCAGGGACCTGGGCGGCGAGCTGGCGAGCGCGGGCATCACCATCGACTTCGCCCCTTCGGCCGACGTGAACTCCAACCCGGACAACCCGGTCATCGGCCTGCGGGCCTTCGGTGCGGACCCGGCGTTGGTGGCCCGGCACACCAGGGCGTTCGTCCGCGGCCTGCAGTCGGCCGGGGTGGCCGCCTGCGCCAAGCACTTCCCCGGTCACGGGGACACCATCGTCGACTCCCACCACGGCGTGCCCGTGGTGGCCGACGCGGGCATCGAGGAGGCGCTCTTCCCCTTCAGGGAGGCGATCAAGGAGGGGGTCCGGTCGATCATGACCGGCCACCTGCTCGTGCCCTCCTACGACGCCGACCAGCCGGTCACGCTCAGCCCGAAGGTCCTCACGGGCCTGCTGCGCGAGGAACTGGGCTTCCAGGGAATGATCATCACGGACGGCATCGAAATGGCCGCGGTGTCGGGGGCGTACGGGATCGGGGGCGCCTCCGCCCGCGCCATAGCCGCGGGGGCCGACGCGATCTGCGTGGGCGGCGAGCGGGCCGACGAGGCCACCGCCGTCGAGGTACGCGACGCCATCGCCGCCGCCGTGACCGAAGGACTGCTGCCCGAGGAGAGACTGGCCGACGCCGCCCGCCGGGTCCGCGAGCTGGCCGCCTGGACCACCTCCTCGGGCAGCCCCGTACCAGAGGACGGCTACATCGGGCTCGCCGCCGCCCGCCGGGCCGTACGTGTCACCCGCAGGTCGACGGCGTCGGTGTTGCCGCTGACCGGGGCGGCGCACGTGGTCGAGCTGGCTCCCGAGATGAACCTGGCCATCGACAAGGGCACCCCGTGGGGCGTCGGCGAACCGCTCGGCCGGCTGCTGCCCGGCACCGCCGTCACCAGGCTCGTGGCCGGGGAGACGACCGGGGCCCGGCTGGAGCGGCTGATCGGCGAGGCGGCCCAGCGGCCACTGGTGATCGTGGTCCGCGACGCCCACCGCTACGACTGGCAGGGCGAGGCGCTGCGGCACCTGCTCAGCGCCCGTCCGGACGCCGTCGTGGTGGAGATGGGCCTGCCCGCCCGCTCCGACCTCGGCGCCGTGCACATCGCCACGTACGGGTCGGCGCGGGTCTGCGGCCAGGCCGCGGCGGAGGTGCTCACCGGTACGCTGTGACACCGTGACCCTCGACGGCGAAGACCTCTCCCACAGCCGCCCCGTCCTCCAGGGCGACGAGCCGCACGTCTTCCGCGGCTGCGACCTGACCGAGGCCGACCTGTCCGGAGCCGCGCTGGCCGGCGCCCTGTTCGAGTCCTGTGTGCTTGACGGCGCCGACTTCCGCAAGGCCGACCTGGACGGCGCGGTCTTCAAGGGCGGCGGCGGCATGCGCCCCAGGTTCAACGACGCCGACCTGATCGACGTGACGTTCACCGACGTCGACCTGTCCTCGGCCCAGTTCGGCGGCGCGCTGCTGACCGACGTCTCCTTCACCGGCTGCCGCATGATCGGCGCCGCGCTGACGGCCTCGCGCGGCACCGGCTTCAAGGTGGCGCGCTGCAACCTGACGCTGGCCAACCTCGGCGGTTGCTCCCTGCGCGGCGAGCTCATCGAGGGCGTGCGCTTCGACGACGCCGACCTGTCGGGCTGCGACTTCACCGAGGCCACCTTCAGCGACTGCCGGCTCATCGGCACACGGCTGCTCAACACCACGTTCACCAAGGCCGACCTGCGCGGCGCCGGCCTCGGGCAGCCCGACGACGCCAAGCTGCGCGCGTTCGCCGGCGCGGTCATCAACCAGGCCCAGGCCAGTGCCATCCTCGCCGCCCGGGGCATCACCGTCCTGTGAGTCAGGCCAGGCGCTTGAGCACGTCCTCGGCCTCGGCCAGCACCCGGTCGATCAGCTCCGCGCACGAGGGCAGGTCGCCGATCACGCCCACGGCCTGACCGGCGGCCATCACCCCGAGGTCCGGCCGCCCGTCCACCATCGCCGCCCTGAGCAGCACCGGCGTATTGGCCGCCTGGAGCACCTGCGCCCAGGTCAGCTCCCGGCCGCGCCGCATCCGGCGTCCCTCGCGGACCATCGCGCCCCATGACAGGCCGGACAGCCGCTTGAACCGGGCGCCGTTCAGCACCGCGCGCAGCAGCCGCGACCGTTCGAGCGAGGCCACGAACGGCGTGCTGAGCACGCGGTGCGGCACGCCGTCCACCCTGGTCGTCACGACCGTCTCGCGGGCCGCCAGGTAGACGTCCTTGACCTGGCCGGGCACCGGGGAGTCGCGGGTCAGCAGGAAGCGGGTGCCCATGGCGATCCCGCACGCGCCGTAGGCCAGCGCGGCCACCAGCCCACGCCCGTCGAAGAAGCCGCCCGCCGCGATCACCGGAATGTCCACCGCGTCCACCACCTGCGGCAACAGCAAGGTGGTGGCCAGCGGGCCGGTGTGCCCGCCGCCCTCGCCACCCTGCACGATCACCGCGTCCACACCCCACGCGGCCACCTTCTCGGCGTGCCGGCGCGCCCCCACCGACGGTACGGTCACCACCCCCGCGTCCTTGAGCCGGCCGATCAGCTCCCGCCGCGGCGCCTGGGCGAACGACGCCACCCGCACGCCCTCCCTGATCAGCACCTCCACCCGCTCGGCCGCGTCGTCGGCGTCCGAACGGATGTTGACCCCGAACGGCGCCTGCGTGCGCTCCTTGACCCGCCTGATGGCCGCCGTCATCTCGGGCACCGACATGGTGGCCGCCCCGATCACGCCCAGCCCGCCCGCCGCCGAGACAGCAGCGGCCAGCCGGGCGCCCGCGACGTACCCCATGCCCGTCTGGACGATCGGATGGCGGCAGCCGGTGAGCTCGGTCAGGGCGGTCCTCACGCGGCCACCTCGCGCTCGCGCGCGCGACCCGGATCGAGGCGCTCCAGTACGGCCAGCTCCCCGGCGTCCGGCTCCCGCGTCGTGGGCACATCCGGCGGGATGACGAGGTCGAATCCGGTGGCCGCGACCACGTCGGCCACGCTCACGCCAGGATGCGTGGACACCAGGCGCATCGAGCCGTCGTCCGTGGCGAAGTCGAGCACCGCCAGGTTCGTCACCACCCGCCGCAAGTCGTACGCGCCGCGGTCGGTGCCGAGCCCGCTCACCATGTCCACCTCGGGCACGAAGACCCGCCGCGAGTGCCGCGGGATCCAGTAGCTCGTGGGGTCGCACCGCGTGTTCCCCGGCGCGCCGCGCACCCCGAGAAGCTGCGCCTTGGGCCGCGCCCAGTCGCCGATGCAGGAGATGTTGCTGTTGCCGTGCCGGTCGATCTGGCTGGCCCCCAGCATGACGTGCCGGCGGCCGTTCAGCACCAGCCACAGGTGCTCGCGGAACGGCAGCCAGCCCTCCACCACCCCGGGCGCGGCCCCCAGCGCGGGCACGTCGCCGGTGAGCAGGCAGACGCCGTCGTGGGTGAGCAGATCGGGCTCGAACGTCAGCCGCGCCAGCAGCTCGGCCAGCACCGTGACCGCGCCGCCGATCCCGGCCGCCAGGATCTCCCCGTCCCCCCTGAACGCCTCCGCACACGCCAGCACGCACACATCGGCCCTGCTCACCTCAGTGCCGCCCACCTCAGTGCCGCCCACCTCAGTGCCGCCCACCTCAGTGCCGCCCACCTCAGTCCCGCCCACCTCAGTGCTGCTCATCGAGGCCGCCCTCCGCGTAACGCCGTTGCCGTTCCTCGTCGCGCCCGTAGTCCGGCTCGCACGAGGTGAACCCCGCCCCGCCGGGCGCCTCGACCACGCCGGCCACCATCGACCTGCTGATCAGCAGCGACTGCACCGGCCCCTCCTTGAGCAGGTCGGCGGTGTCCACCAGCCGCTCGCACGACACGTAGCAGCGCCCGGCCGCCTTGGCGTACAGGTCGTCGAAGTACGGGTCGGGGCCCAGGTACTGGGCGTTCCCGCGGGCGTCGGCCCGGTTCAGGTGCACCAGCGCCACGTCCATGGTCAGGGCCGGCACCGCGACCAGCTCCTCCCCGTCCCCGTACGGCGAGCGCACCGTACGCAGGTCCGGGTTGACCCGCAGCACGCCGGACCCCAGCCCCGCCCGCGTCGGCAGGAACGGCAGCCGGTGCGCCGCCGCCAGCAGCCCGAACATGAACATGCCCTCGTCGTACTCGGCGAACTCGATCTCGCCCGCCTGCCGGGCCGCCCGGAAGTGCGGTTCGAGGGGGATGGAGTCGAGCGTCACGAACGGCGCCACGACCTTGCGCACCTTCCCCGCCGCGCACAACATGCCGACGTCCGGGCCGCCGTAGGAGACGATCGTCAGGTCCCGTACGGGGGACCGCAGCAGGCCGCCCACCAGGGCCATGGGCTTGCGCCGCGAGCCCCAGCCGCCGATCCCGACCGTCATCCCGCTCTTCACCGAGGCCGCGACCTCCTCGACGGACATCACCTTGCTCATCGGAACCGCTCCCTGTGCTCGTCGCCCATGCCCATGAGGTTCAGCTCGAAGGTGAAGCCCTGCTCGAAGCGGTAGCTGCGCCTGACGTCCACGGGGTCGATGCCGTTCAGCGACTCCTTGGCGCGGCGGATCACGTACGGGTCCTTGGCCGCGATCTGCCCGGCCACCTCCATCGCCGCCTTCCGCAGCTTGTCGCGCGGCACCACCGCCAGCACCGATCCGAACGCGTGCAGCTCGGCCGCCGTGACGTTCCTGCACGTGTAGACCATCGCCCGCATGAGGTGCTGGGGCACCAGCCGGGCCAGGTGCGTGGCCGCGCCCAACGCCCCGCGGTCCACCTCGGGGAGCCCGAAGTAGGCGTCCTCGCTGGCCACCACCACGTCCGCGTTGCCCGCCAGGCCGACCCCGCCGCCCAGGCAGTGGCCGTGCACCGCGGCGATCACCGGCACCTCGCACTCGTAGACGGCGGCGAACGCCTCGAAACACTGCCGGTTCGCCCCGACCAGCGCGGTGTGCCCGGGGTCGGCCCGCATCTCCTTGATGTCCACGCCGGCGTTGAACCCGCGACCCTCGGCGCGCAGCACCACCACCCTGGTCGCGGGGTCGCGCCCGGCCGCCCGTACCGCCGCCGCCAGCTCCGCCCAGCCCCGGACGGTCAACGCGTTCACCGGCGGCATGTCCACCACGACCTCGGCGACCGGCCCGTCCCGCAGTGTGATCCCCATCGCGCTCCCTGGTCGCACCTAACGCTTGCTTGGTACGGTAGCACCCGTGACGGTCTCTTACGACTACGCGGGCAGGTCCGTGCTGGTGACGGGCGGCACCCAGGGGATCGGCGCGGGCATCGCCGGGGCCTTCCGCGCCGCCGGCGCCGAGGTGACGGTCTGCGCCAGGACGGACCCGGGCCCCCTGGACGGCCTGCGCTTCGTCCAGGCCGACGTGCGCGTGCCGGCGGACGTCGAACGGCTGATGGCCGGCTTCGACCGGCTCGACGTGGTGGTCAACAACGCCGGGGGCTCACCGCCCGCTCCCGTCTCGGGCACCTCGCCGCGCCTGCACGCCCGCGTCATCGAGCTGAACCTGACCGCCCCCCTGCTGGTGTCCCAGGCCGCCCACCCGCTGCTGGCCGCCGCCCGGGGCGCGATCGTGATGATCGGCAGCGTCAGCGGGGCCCGTCCCTCGCCGGGCACGTCCGCGTACGGCGCCGCCAAGGCGGGCCTGCATCACCTGGCCCGCTGCCTGGCCGCCGAGTGGGCCCCCGAGGTCAGGGTCAACTCGGTCGTCGTCGGCCTGGCCGGCACCACGGCGGCCGAGCGGTACACCGGCCACGGGCGGGCGGACGCGACCATTCCCGCCGGCCGCCCCGCGACCCCCGCCGACGTGGCCGCGGCCTGCCTGTGGCTGGCCGCCCCCGGCTACGTGACCGGCGCCGAGGTACGGGTGGACGGCGGCGGCGAGATCCCCGCCTGGCAATTCCTAGCTTCCGACGATATTTCCTGATATCTGTTCATGATCCCCTTGGGAGGTCTCGTGGGTATTTGCACCGGCCGCGTGGTGATCGTGACGGGCGCCGGACGCGGCATCGGCAGACAGCACGCCCTGGAGTTCGCCAGACAGGGCGCCCGCGTGGTGGTGAACGACCTCGGCACCTCCCGCGACGGCGGCGGCGCGGCCCCCCGCCCCGCCCAGGAGGTCGTCGCGGAGATCGAGGCGCTCGGCGGGCAGGCGGTGGCCAACTGCGACGACGTGTCCGACTGGGCGGGCGCCGCCCGGCTGGTCAAGACCGCCGTCAGCGCGTACGGCCGGCTGGACACGCTGGTGAACAACGCCGGCTTCCTGCGCGACCGCATGCTGGTCTCGATGACCGAGCAGGACTGGGACGACGTGATCCGCGTCCACCTCAAGGGCCACTTCCTGCCGCTGCGGCACGCGGCGGCCCACTGGCGGGAGCGGACGAAGGCGGGCGAGGAGGTGTCGGGCCGGGTGATCAACACCTCGTCGGGCGCCGGCCTGCTCGGCAGCGTCGGCCAGGCCGGCTACTCGGCGGCCAAGGCCGGGATCGCCGCGCTCACCCAGGTCGCCGCCGCCGAGCTGGCCCGCTACGGCGTCACGGTCAACGCCATCGCCCCGGCCGCCCGCACCCGGATGACCGAGGAGGTGTTCGCCGCGACCATGGCCAGGCCGGAGTCCGGCTTCGACCCCATGGACCCGGCGAACATCGCCCCCCTCGTCGTCTGGCTCGGCTCGGCGCACTCCGGGCACGTGACGGGCCGGGTGTTCGAGGTCGAGGGCGGCACGATCTCCCTGGCCACCGGCTGGCGCCACGGCCCCGGCGCGGACCGCGGCGCCCGCTGGTCCCCTGGGGAGGTGGGCGCGGCCGCCGGCGGGCTCCTGGAGGCCGCGCCCGCCCCCGAGCCCGTCTACGGCGCGGCCCCCTGACCCGCTCCCCGGCGCGCTAGCGGACCAGGCCGGGGACGGAGAACTGCCTGTCGTCCCTGAGCGTGAACAGCTCCCTGGCCCGCGACGAGACCACGTCCACGGCGTACACGACGGCGTCCTGGCGGGCGTCGCCGGAAACGGTCATCATCGTCACCTCCCGCGCCGACAACCAGCCGCCGAGCTTGGCCGGCAGCAGCCCGGCGGCCAGCCCCGACGGCCGGATCCGGCGCTCGACGCCTCCCAGGACGTCGAAGACGACGAGCGTGCCGTCCTTCTGCACCATGGGCGTACGGTCGCGGTCGAGGGTCGCGTTCACCCGGGCCATCGTGCGCCCGTCCGGGGCCAGGGCGCTGAAGTCGTAGGTGGACGGCGTGACCGCGACGGGGTCGTGGCCGAGCACCCGTACCGAGGTGGTGTCGTCCGACGACTTGGCCATCACGACGGGGCCGGTCCCGTCCGACACGCTCACCGGCCACCACCCCTTGGGCAGGTCGGTCGCCGTGCCGCGCTTGAGGTCCACCAGCTTGTTCGACGTCCGGCCCGACACGGCGAAGCGCAGGCCGCCGGGTGCGAGCCGCAGCGCGAACTCGCTGTCGAACTCCCGTTCCTGCTGCTTGAGCGGCGACGTCCACACCTGGCCGCCGGCCAGGTCGCGGACGACGACCGCGTGCCGTCCCGGGCTGTAGTAGGCGATCCTGCGCCCGTCGGGCGTCGCCTCGACGGGCCCGTCCCGCGGTCCGTCGGCCAGCTCGTACGTGGCCCCGTCCCGGGTCACCAGCCGCCAGGCGCACGTGGGCCCGGTGTCCCGGCAGATCGCCCGGTAGAACTGCTCGACCGGCGCGACGCCCTTCGCGGGCAGCGGGAGCACGGTGGTCTCCGGCGGGGGGAGCACGAGCGCGGGAGCCCGTTCCTGCCACAGGAACGTCGCGCCGCCGCCCGCGATCACGCAGACCGCCGCCGCGGCCGCCACCGCCAGCCGGGTCGCCCGCCTGCGCCGGGCGCCGCGGACGGCCCGCGCCCCCAGGTCGACGTCGGGCGCCTGCTCCGCCAGCGCGTGCAGGTCCTCGCTCAACGACTTCATCGGTACACCTCCACGGGGGTGAGCGCGCGCAGCTTGGACAGCGCGTAGTGGGTCTGGCTCTTGACCGTGCCGAGCGAGACGCCCATGAGCCGCGCGGTCTCGTGCTCGGTGCGGTCCTCGTAGAAGCGCAGCACGATCACCGCCCGCTGCTTGGGCGTGAGCCGGGCCAGCGCGCCGAGCAGGGCCAGGCGGCGTACGGTGGCCTCGTCGTGGGCGTGCCCGCCGGTCTCCGGCAGTTCGGCGGCGGGCAGCTCGGGCCGCCGGCGCCTGCGCCAGGAGATGGTCTGGTTGACCAGGGCCCGGCGGGCGTACGCCTCGGGGTTGCCGCCCTTGGCGAGCTTGCCCCAGTGCGCGGCGACACGGGTCAGGACCGTCTGCAACAGGTCCTCGGCGAGATGGGGGTCCCCGGTGAGCAGGTACGCGGTCCGCATCAGCGACTGCTGGCGGCTCCGGACGAACTCATGGAACCCCTCGTAGCGGTCCATGTAGAGAATCAACTCCGCGGCGGCCCCGGAGGTTGGAAAGAACGCCTCAGCGCATCGACGACCGGGCGGTGGGACGCAGGCGGAGGCGCACCGGCGGGGCGGTGAGCCGGGCCTCCAGCAGGGACAGGTCCACCTCGCGCTCGTCCTCGGGCCGGGCGAAACGGGTGAACCACACGAACACCGTCTCACCCGTGCGTACGGGCAGGCGGGGGAAGGTGTTCTCGGCGTGCTCGCTCTCCAGCCGGCCGACCGGCGGCGCCCCGGCCTCGGCCAGCGCCGGTGCGACCTGCCGGGCGAAGAATTCGGCGAAGCCGTCCTCGACGTGGCAGATCGTCGCGACGTACAGGGCGGCGGGGGGTTCGGCGGCGCCGACGGGCGGCCGGTCCCAGGAGGGGAGTGGCGGCCCGGCCGCCGGGCGCAGCAGGAGCACGTCGTCGGAGTCGATCATCGTGGCGTTGGCGGCGTCGCGGTGGGCCCGCCAGACCGGGCCGTCGTAGAAGGACTCCAGTGCCGTACGCCGGGTCTCCATGTCCGGGAAGGAGCGCAGCCAGGTGAAGGTGTCGGGCGCGCCGGGGTCGCGGAAGGTGCCGGCGACCCGCATGCCGGCCGCCTCCTGCGGCTCGACGAACTCGCGCTCGAACAGCGTGATCAGCGTGTCCCGCCGTCCGGGGTGAAGGGTGTACCGCCGCAGCTCGTAGATCATGTCTGGACCCTAGGGCCGGGTCGCTGCCATCTCATGTCAGCGTATGGCTCGAACAATGTTCTGATCACTCTTCGCTACCGACGGGCAACACAGAGTTATATAGTCGCATTGACCTTGGTCCCAATGGGTCACAGAAGGTCAAAAAGGGGGCGGCGGCGTGCCCAGGGCCCTGGCTCCCGCCGTCCCGAAGGGCTTCCTCACCGGTGAAGGAGCAGAAGTGATCAAAAAGCTGTGCGCCGCAGGTGCCGTGCTGGCAGCGGTCGCCGGCGCCGCACTCATGGCCGTTCCCGCTCACGCTGACACCTGGCTCGACAACTGGAGCAGCAACAGCGACTCGTCCCAGGCCGGAAACAACTTCGGCGACGTCACTTCGGCCATTCGGAGTGGCTGGGACTCGGCCAACGTCAACAACACCAACGGCATCGCGACCACCGCCACCGACGGCGGCATCGCGGTGACCTACATCTTCTACTGACGCCCGTACAGCTCCAAGGAAGGGACATCGAATGATGAAGAAGCTCTGCGTGACCACCGGCGCCGTCGCCGCCGCGGCCGCTCTCACGCTGCTGTCCGCCCCCGCCTACGCCGACACCAACGCGGGCAACTCCAGCTCCAACCACGACACCTCCCAGTCGGGCAACAACTTCGGCAACGTCGTGAACGTCAACGTGAGCGGCAGCGACACCACGAGCGTCAACAACGTCAACGGCAACGCCGTGACCGCCACCGACGGCAGCCACGCCTACACCAGCGTCGACTCCTAGCCGGACCCGGGGGCGCCCTCCGGCGCGGAGAGGGCGCCCCCGTTCGGGCCTGGTCGGAAAGGCGTAACTCGCCCCGTATTAACATCCCTGCGTGGCTAAATGTGCATATGTGACGTTTGACGACGCGACCGGCCAGGACGACGAGCGCGACCTCGCGCTCTCCCACTGGCAGGCGAACGGCATCGAGGGTCGCGCCGTCCGCTGGGACGACCCCGCGGCCGACTGGAGCGCCTACGACGCCGTGGTCGTGCGATCGGTGTGGGACTACATCGACCGGCGCGAGGAGTTCCTGACCTGGGCGCGCGGCGTGGAGTCCGTCACCCGCCTGCTCAACCCGGTCGCCGTCCTCGAGAGCAACACCGACAAGACCTACCTCAGGGACCTGGGCGTGCCGACCGTGCCGACACACTGGTCCGCCCACGACCTGCCCGACTGGCCGGAATACGTCGTCAAGCCCGCGATCTCCGCCGGGGCCCGCGACACGACCAGGACCACCGACCGCGACAAGGCCGGCGAACTGGCCGCCGCGCTCCAGTCCGCGGGGCGGCAGCCGATGGTGCAGCCCTACCTCGACATGGTGGAGTCGGAGGGCGAGACCTCCCTGCTGTACTTCAACCGCCGCTTCAGCCACGCCGTCCGGCGCCATCCGATGCTCTCGCCGGGCGCGACCTTCGACCACAACGCGCGGGCCGAGCTCCGCACCCCGGCCCCGGACCAGGTCGACCTGGCCGAGAAGGTGCTCGCAGCCATTCCCCACGCCCTTCTCTACGCCAGGATCGACCTGGTCCGGCTGTCCGACGGCACGCCGGTGGTCATCGAGCTGGAGCTGACCGAGCCGTACCTGTTCCTGCGTTACGCGCCGGACGCCGCGGCGAACCTGGCCAGGGCCCTGACCGAGCTGCTCTGATCAGCAGGAGATCCCGCCGTCCACCGGGATGACCGTGCCCGTCAGGTAGGCCCCCGCCCGCGAGGCCAGGAAGATGGCCGCGCCCGCCATGTCGTCGGGCCGGCCGATCCGGCCGAGGGGCACGTTCGAGGCGATGGCCGCGCGGGTGGCGGGGTCGTCCAGGGCGAACGCCATCATCTTCGACTCGAACGGGCCGGGGGCGATGGCGTTGACCGTGATGTGCTCCTTGGCCAGTTGCCTGGCCAGGTGCCGGGTCAGCATGTGCACCGCGGCCTTGGTGGAGGAGTAGGCGTAGCTCTCCAGGGCGGGCACCCTGATGCCGTCGATCGAGCCGACGTTGATCACCCGGGCCGGGTCGTCGGCGCCGGCCGCCTCCCGCAGGTGCGGCAGGAACTTCTGGGTCAGGTAGAACACGCCCTTGACGTTGATGTCCCAGAGCTTGTCGAAGGCGTGCTCCGGATACTCCTCCAGGGGTGCGCCCCAGGTCGCCCCGGCGTTGTTGACCAGCACGTGCAGCGGGCCGCCGACGGCCGAGACCAGCGTGTCGACCCCCTCCCGCGTGGACAGGTCGGCCTGCACGGCCGAGCACCCGAGCTCGGCGGCGGTCTTCTCGACCTCCGCCGTCTTGCGCGCCGAGATGACGACGGTCGCGCCCGCCTCCACGAACCCGGCGGCGATCATGCGGCCGATGCCGCGCGAACCTCCGGTGACGACGACCGTCTTGCCTTCCACCGAGAACAGAGTCATGTTCCGGAAGCATGCCATACCGACTGGTCGGTTACTAGCAGTTCTGGTCCTTCACCCACAGCCGCAGCAGCCCGCGGAAGTGCTCGGTGAACCGCTCGCGCTCAGCGGCCGGGTACGTCGCCGCCACCGTCCCCACCAGCAGCCGGTCGAAGTCCGGCCCGGCGACCCACTCCTGGACGACCTCGTCGATGTGTCCCAGGTGGGTGCGGCAGAACTCCTCGTACCGGTCGACCTCGAAGTACCGGTCGGCCAGCTTGCGGTACTGGGCCAGCCGCTCGCCGTAGTCGCCGGTGACGGCGAAGTAGTCGTGCGTCTCCAGGTCTATGCGCGGACGGCGGCGGGTGACCACGCAGAACACGCTCCACTTCACCAGCGCCTTGATCGCCCAGGGGAAGTAGTAGTGCAAGCTGATCAGCGCCACGTCGGGGCAGGCGTTGGCGTAGTCGATCGGGTGCACGTCCGTGCCCTTGACCAGGGTCTCGCAGGAGTTGAACTCCCAGCGGAAGAACGCGTTCACCAGCCGTCCGACGGTGACGACCTCCTCGCCCACGGACGGCGAGAGGAACTCGTGGTCCACGGCGTACCGGTCGTGCATCGGCTCGTCGGGGCGGAAGCGCATGACCATGGTCTCCGCGCCGATCGACAACGACCTGGCGAAGGCGTCGTACCCCTCGACGGACTGCTGGAGGTGCATGAGCATCTCGCCGCTCTGGTCGTAGGCGCGGTGCAGCTCGTCGCGGTCGCGTACCCGGGAGACGCCCCGCCAGGCCCCGCCGTCGTACGGCTTCATGAACAGGGGGTAGCCGATGCCCTCGGCGACCGCGTCGAGGTCGAAGGCCCGGTTGTAACGCTCGGAGGTGTAGGCGTAGCGGGCGTTGTCCACCGGGTTCTTGTACGGCACCAGCACCGTCTCCGGCACCTTCAGGCCCAGCCGCATCATCGCGCAGTAGGCCGCGTGCTTCTCCATGGACTGGAACGTGAACGGGCTGTTCAGCAGGTAGACGTCGTCCATCATGGCGATCTTCTTGAGCCACTCGCGGGGGTGGTAGTACCAGTACGCCAGCCGGTCGATCACCAGCTCGTGGCGTGGCCTGGCGCGCAGGTCGAACGGCTCGATCGTGATGCGCTCGACGTCGAACCCGCCCACCCCCTTGATCGGCCCCAACCGGCGTAACACGGTCTCGAACGCCGCCGGCCAGTCCTCCTCGGTCCCCAGCAGCAGCCCAATGAGATGACGCACGATGCTCCTCCGCGGCCGCCGCGAGGGCTCACACGCCGGGCAGGCGACCGTTCCTGAACAGGTCGACGAACCGTTGATGGTCTTCCCGAGCCTGTGCCCCATAACGGTGGGCGAAATCCACCAACATGCCGACGAATCCGGCCTGATCGCCGTCGATGACCGCGACGATGGCCTCCTCCGTCGAGAAGTCCACCAGGTCGTGGCTGGACTCGTCGTCGGCCACGGAGTGCATGCGCGCCACCGCCCGCCCGAGGTCGCGCACGATGGACCGCAGCTCGTCGGGCTCGTTGACGTCGTCCCAGGCGAGGTCGGCCGAGTACGGCGACACCTCGGCCACGAGCTGGCCCACCCCGCCGAGCGTCGTGTAGCCGAGCCAGGGATCGGCGTACGCCTGGAGCGCCCGCTGCGACTCCGCCGTGCGGTGGCCCTGGTGCAGGAAGTAGGAGGCCGCCTTCTCGTTGGCGACGTAGCGGGCCACGGCCGGCGCCTGGGCCTGCTTCATGTAGAGGATGACGTCGTTCTCCAGCGCCTGCGAACGCCCCTCCAGCAGCAGGTTGTACGACGGCAGCCCCGCCGACCCGATCCCCACGCCCTTGCGCAGCGCCACGTCCTTGACCACGTGCTCGACCGGGTTGGACGGCGTGGGCAGCGTCCCCAGGTAGTCCTCGAACGCGGCGAGCACGGCCTGCCTGGTCGCCGCGTCGACCTCCTCGCGCCCGTCCATCATGGCGAAGCGCCGCTCGTAGTCGTCGATCACGGTCTCCACGTCGAGCATCGCCACGCGCGTGCTGAGCCGCGCCGTCTGCAGCACCCGGTGCAGCACGCCGCCGGTGGTGTCCAGCGTGAGCGAGCCGATGGCCTCGTCGCCGCCGGTCGCGATGCCGTGCAGCTCGGCCAGGTACGCCCGCGCGAACTCGCCCACCAGCACGCCGATCGTCTCGTCCGACAGCGCCTTGGCGTAGCCGATCAGCGCCACGCTGGCGGCGAAACGCTTGAGGTCCCAGACGTAGGGGCCGACGTAGGCCTCGTCGAAGTCGTTGACGTTGAAGACCAGCACCCCGGAGGCGTTCATGTACGTGCCGAAGTTCTCCGCGTGCAGGTCGCCGTGGATCCACACCCGGCCGGTGGGCTCGTCGAGGTAGGACTCGTCGGCGAAGTCGCCCGTGAGGTCGGCGTAGAACAGGCTGGCGCTGCCCCGGTAGAAGGCGAAGGGGGAGGCCGCCATCTTGCGGAACTTGCGCCGGAAGGCGGCCGGGTCCCGCTTGATCGACTCGCCGAACTCGGTGATCAGGACGTCGAGCAGGAAGGAGGAGCGTGTGCCCATACGCGGACCGTAGCGCCCCGCCGACCCGCTCGCCTACCCCGAACTTCCCCTGACAGGGCCAGGTCAGGGATGTTGCGAGGAGACCGACACGGTTTCCCCCGTCATGTACGAAGAGTAGTCACTCGCCAGGAAGACGATCACGTTGGCCACCTCCCACGGCTCGGCCGACCGCCCGAACGCCTCCTTGGCGGCCAGCTCCGCGAGCAGCTCCTCGCTCGTCACCTTCGCCAGGAACGGATGCACGGCGAGTGACGGCGCGACCGCGTTCACCCGTACGCCGTGCTCGGCGACCTCCAGCGCGACGCACCTCGTCAACGCCATCACCCCGGCCTTGGCCGCCGCGTAGTGCGCCTGCCCGCGCTGGGCCCGCCAGCCGACCACCGAGGCGTTGTTCACGATCACGCCGGAGCCCTGGCCGATCATGTGCCGGACCGCGGCCCTGGTGCAGCGCATGGTGCCGTTGAGGGTGACGTCGAGGACCGCGTGCCACTGCTCGTCGGTCATCTCGGCCAGCGGGGCCGTACCGCCGAGGCCGGCGTTGTTGACCACCACGTCGAGCCGGCCGTGCGCCTCCACCACCGCGTCGAACAGCGCCAGCACCTGCGGCTCCGACGTCACGTCGCACGGCACCGCCAGCGGCTTGACGCCGGTCAGCTCCGTCAGGGCGTCGGCCGCTTCGGCCAGACGGTGCTCGTGCCGGTCGGACAGGACGATCGTCGCCCCCTCCTCGGCGCAGCGCCTGGCCGTGGCGTAGCCGATGCCCGCGCCCGCCGCGGCGGTCACCAGCGTGACCTTGCCGTCGAGCAGACCGTGCGACCTCGGATAGGGCGGTGCCATCCGTGCTCCAATCAGCGGGGAAGTCCCAGAGTGCGCTCGGCGATGATGTTCCGCTGGATCTCACTGGACCCGGCATAGATCGTGTCCGCCCGGCTGAACAAATACAAGCGCTGCAGGTCGTTCAGGCCGCCGTCCGCCACCAGTCCGGCCTTTCCCTGCACCTCCTGGGCCAGCTCGCCGAGCCGCTGGTGCCACTCCGACCAGTAGAGCTTGGCGATCGACACCTCCGGGCCCGGGTCCGGGCGCAACATCCGCAGGGCGTTCAGCCGCATGATCTCCAGCTCCAGCCACGACCGGACGAGCCGGTCGCGCAGCACGGGATCCTGCGCCGCCCCGGTACGCCGGGCGGTCGCGATCACCTCGGCCAGCTCCCGCCGGAACCCGATCTGCTGGCCGAGCGTGGAGGCGCCGCGCTCGTGGCCCAGCGTGGCCATGGCCACCCGCCAGCCGTCGCCGGGCGCCCCGAGCAGGGCGCCGGCGGCCGTGCGCGCGCCGTCGAAGAACACCTCGTTGAACTCGGAGGTGCCGGTGAGCTGCCGGATCGGACGTACGGTGACGCCCGGCTGCCGCATGGGCACCAGCAGGTACGACAACCCGCGATGCCGCTGCGAGCCCTCCTCGGTACGGCACAGGACGAAACACCAGTCGGCGAGGTGGGCCAGCGACGTCCACACCTTCTGCCCGGTGATCACCCATTCGCCGCCCTCCAGCCGCGCCCTGGTCTGGACGTTCGCCAGGTCGGAACCGGCCTCGGGCTCGGAGTAGCCCTGGCACCACAGTTCCTCGCCGCGCTGGATCGGGGGGAGGAAACGCTCCTTCTGCTCGTCGGTGCCGAACTCCAGGATGGTCGGGCCGATCAGGCCCTCGCCGATGAGGCCGACCCTGGCCGGGGCGGCGGCTCTGGCGTACTCCTCGTAGAAGGCGACCTGGTCGTCGAGGGAGGCGGCGCGGCCGCCGTACCGTTCGGGCCAGCTCAGGCAGGTCCAGCCCGCCTTGCCGAGGTGGCGTTCCCAGGCCAGGCGCAGGTCGTGCCCCTCGTGCTCCCTGCCGGGGCCGCCGAGGCCGCGGGCCTGCGCGTACGCGCCGGACAGGTTCTCCTCCAGCCAGGCGCGGGCCTGCTCACGCAGGCTCAACAAAGCCCCCGTAGCCGCCCTGGAAGAACACCAGCGGGCCGCCGTCGGCGTGCGTGTCGAGCTGCAGCACGCGGGCCACGATGATCACGTGGTCGCCCGCCGGGTGCGCGGCCGGGACCACGCAGTCGAGCCAGGCCAGCGCGCCTTCCAGCACCGGGTTGCCGCCGGGGGAGCCGGTCCAGCTCAGCCCGGCGAACTTGTCGCCGCCCTTGGCCGCCATCTGCGCGCAGACCGATCGCTGATGCTCGGCCAGCACGTTCACCGTGACGACCTTCGCGCCGCGCACCCGGGGCCAGCTCGTGCTGGTGTGGGCGACGCAGAAGGCCACCAGCGGGGGGTCGAGCGAGACCGAGGTGAAGGAGTTGGCCGCCAGGCCGCAGGGCTGGTCGTTCGCCGGGTCGAGGGCGGTGATCGCCACGACGCCGGTCGCGAACCGGCCGAGGACCTGGCGGAACCGGCGGCTGTCGAGGTGGCCGTTCCCGCTGGGCTGTGAGGGGCCGGTCGGCATGGTGGCTCCGTTGCGAGTCCTGCTGCGCTGAAGGGGCGTCGGAAGGCCGCGACAGCCGTCCGGCGCGATGAGCCGGGCAGCGTGTGTGCTCATGGGGTCCGCCTCCTCGTCACCGACTGCGCCCATCATACCAAGCGCTTGCTTGGACAGTAGGTCCATTTCGAAAACCGTGTCAACCCGTACGTGCTTAGGGGTATCGCCGCGCGACGGCCCGGGGCGGGTTCGTACGGCGATTGACTTGGGGAAAGCGAGGGCCTAGCGTGACGTACGTGCCCAAGCGCTTGCTTGATTTTCGGGACGTGACCGCCATCGCGGGAGTCGGCTACACCCCCTTCACCAAGAACTCGGGCGTCAGCACCCTCACCCTGGCCTGCCGAGCCGTCCTGGCCGCCCTGGACGACGCCGGCCTCCCCCCGGACGCCGTGGACGGCCTGGCCACCCACCGCGTCGGCGACTCGGCACCGCCCTCCCTGGTGGCCCCCGCCCTGGGCCTGCCCGACCTGGCCTGGCACCTGGACCAGTTCGGCGGCGGCAGCGTCTCGCACGCCGTCGTCGGCCAGGCCGCCCTGGCCGTGGCCACGGGGATGGCCGAGACCGTCGTCTGCTACCGCGCGATAAACGCCCGCTCCGAGTTCCGCATGGGCGGCACCGGACGCGGCGTCCCGGTCAGCCCGGAGGTCCAGTACCAGGCCCCGTACGGTTACGTCGCCCCGCCGCAGCAGTACGCCATGTACGCCCGCGCCCACATGCTCAGGTACGGCACCAAGGAGGAGCACTTCGGCCGGTTGGCGGTCACCCAGCGCGCCAACGCGGCGAAGAACCCGCGGGCGCTCATGCGTACCCCGATCACGCTGGACGACTACCTGGCCGCCAGGTGGATCGCCGAGCCCTTCCGCCTGCTCGACTGCTGCCTGGAGACCGACGGCGCCTGCGCGGTCGTCGTCACCACCGCCGAACGCGCCCGCGACCTGCGCCGTCACCCCGTCCTGATCTCGGCGGCGGCCTGGGGCGGCGGCACGTCCCACCTGTCCGGCACGGCTCCCGCCGACCCCACCGTGACCGCGGCCGCCGCCCTGGCCCAGCGCCTGTACGCCCAGGCCGGCCTCGGCCCCCGCGACGTGGACGTGGCCGAGATCTACGACTGCTTCACGTACTCGGTCATCGTGCAGCTGGAGGACTACGGCTTCTGCGCCAAGGGCGAGGGCGGCCCGTACGTGGAGTCGGGGGCCACGGCCATGGACGGCGAGCTGCCCGTGAACACCCACGGAGGTTTCCTGTCCGAGGGGTACGTGCACGGCGTCAACCACATCGCCGAGGCGGTCGCCCAGCTCAGGGGCGAGGCGGGGGAGCGGCAGGTGCCCGGCGCCGAGGTGGCGCTCTCGACCGCCCAGCCCGGCTACATCCTGCCCGCTACCTCCGCCCTGATCCTCAGAAGGTCGTGACCCATGGCCCACGGTCCCCGTCCCGAGCCCGACCGAGACTCCGCCGAGTGGTGGGAGCGCCTGGCTGGGGAGGGGTTCGCGGTGCAGCACTGCGACAACTGCGGGACCGCGCGCTTCCCGGCGCGGGCCTTCTGCCCGTCCTGCCGGGGCGAGTCCTGGCGCTGGACGCCGGTGCCGGCCGAGGGCGTGGTCGAGAGCTGGATCGTCAACCACCAGCCGTTCCTGCCGGGCGCGCGGGAGCCGTACGTCGTCGTGATGGTGCGGCTGGACGCGGTCCCCGGCTGCCTGCTGCCCGGGAACTGGCGCGGCGCGGCCCCCGAGCCCGAGCCCGGCCAGCGTGTACGAGGGGTCCGCACCCGGATCGACGACCGGCTGACCCTGCTCGACTGGGAGCCCCTGAGCGGTGATCTGGATGTCCATTCGCCCGAGCGCACATCCTCCCGCTGATCGATCTTCATCCGGGCAGTGGATTGGTACCGGTAATTCCCACCAGTCCCACCATTCCGGAAGGTGCCCCCAGGTTGGGCCGCGAGGGTTGATGATGAAGCTGAGGCGTCAACACTGGAGGCGACCCGGACTTGACGGCAGACGTGTGCGGCAGTGACTCGGCGACAGACGTGACCCCGGCGTCACGGCCGCTGACTCCTGCCGTGGGTCCGGGCCGGAGCCGGACGGCGCGCAGTCCTCCGGCGGCGGGGGCGGTACGGCGGCGGCGAGCAGGTCCCTCGGAGGAAGACGCGTCCTGGCGGGCGTGGGGGACCCGCCAGGACGCGCTTCCTGCCCCGTGAGCGGCGACGCCAGGACTCCGGCGAGGGATGGAGTCCTAGGCCGCGGGTTCGCGCACGGAGTCGGTGGGGGTGTGCGAAGGCACGTGCCGCCGGCGACGTGCGGCGATGCGTCGGGCTGAACCGACAGGGTCATCAATGGGGTGCGTGACGGGGGCGCCACCCTCCTCGTTCCAGACAAAGGATCCGTCTTTGCACCACACGGTCAGTTCAGTCGACACCGAGAGCACGGGCATTCCACCGCCACTGCTCTGATACGTGTGGGTGGACCGCCGGCAAGGCAACACGTAACGCAGTAAACGTGTTGCTTCGCGAGGGTCCCGCCAGGGCAGGAACGGCGTGTCCGTGCGGACCGGCGACATTGGCCTCCACCCCCTCACCGGCCTTTAGATGGATTTGTACCAACGAATGGATGATGGGCCGGTCGAGGGGCTTCGGTCAAGGGGTTGTGGCCTGCTAGAACCAGATCGTCTAAATTGTTGGAACAAAAGGGGTGAAAGTGGCAAGGTCGGTGCTGTATCAGCAGGTGGCTTCGGAGTTGCGTCGAGCCATCTACTCGGGTGTTCTCGGCCCCGGGGCGCAGCTGCCGACCGAGGCACAGCTCATGGAAGACCACGGGGTGAGCAGGAACACCGTCAGGCTGGCCCTCGGGGAACTCGTGAACGAGGGGCTGGTCACGCGCACGCCGCGGCGCGGAACGGTGGTCCGGGACCGCAGACCGCTGCTGATCTACCCGCAGCGCGAGCTGGAGCCGCAACCCACCGGGGAACTGAAGGAGGCCTTCGCCTACGCCGTTGCGCAGGAAGGCCGGGCTCCGAGCCAGTACATTGAAGTTCTGACGGTTTCTCCCGTCGAGGAGATCGCCAGCAGGCTGGAGTTGGCGGATGGAGAGCTGGCGGTCGTACGTCGCCGCCTGCGGTTCGTGGACGGCCAGCCGTACAACACCAACGACTCCTACTTTCCCCGTGATCTGGTCGCCGATTCCGAGATCGCCAGGCCCGGAGACATCGCGCGAGGGGCGAACCGGGTTCTGGAAGAACTGGGCCATGCGCAGATACGCGTCGTGGACGACATCTGGGCCCGCATGCCCAACCAGGAGGAGGCCGAGCGTCTCCAGCTTGAACTCGGCACACCAGTCATGGTGTACGTCCGAGTCGGATACGACGGGGCCGACATGCCAGTGCGTGTCGCTGTGTCGGTGCTGCCCGCCGACAAACATCTGATCAGATACGAGCTCGATCGTCGCCGCTGACGGGCTCGGTTGAAGGGGTGATCCCGCCGGCCGGGCGCAGCGAGAAAGCCGCCTCGCTGGCCTAGGGGAGTCGTGCATACTCCCCTAAATCGCCATTTATCCATATATATCGGGTTGAGGACCCATTACGCCCCTGCGCGACATTGCGTCATCACGCTGAGTGTTGGCATGGGCACCCTACGCATCGAAGGGCTGTATTATGCACACAAACACCCTCCTTCACCCGCTCGCACTCCGGCGCGCGGAGGCCGCGGACCTTCCCGGCGTACTCAGGCTTCTCGCGGACACCGCCGAGTGGCTCTACACGCAGGGAGTGCGGCAGTGGCCGCGGCAGGGATTCGGCCCCGAGCGGATCGAGCCGCTCATCGAGGAGCGGGTCCTGTACCTGCTCGACGACGAGCTCCGCTATCTCGACCCCGACGTCCAGGCCCCGCCCGTGGCCACGATCGCCCTCGACGACAACGCCGACCCCGAGTTCTGGACGCCCGCCGACAACCCGGGCGCCGCGCTCTACGTCCACAAGCTGGCCGTGGCCCGGCCCTGGTCCGGCAGCGGACTCGGCGACGCGCTCCTCGACTGGGCCTGCACCGCGGCCCACGCCTCCGGGCTGCCCTGGCTCCGGCTCGACTGCGCCAAGGCCAACCCGCGGCTGCAGGACTACTACCGCACCCGCGGCTTCCGGCACGTCCGTACCGTGGACCTGCCGCACCGCTCGTCCGGGGCCCTGTTCCAGCGGCCGTCGCGCGATCTGTCCACGACGGCCTTCCGTGACCTCACGGTCGCGGAGCTGATCAGCGCCTAGCGAACCCCTCTGGCCGGATCCGGCCCGAGCGGAGCCGGGTCCGGCCGGCGGTCATGCCGCCTCACGACAGGCGGCAGTTCACCGCGGGCACCGAGCTTTCAGTCAGTCGGGTGGTCCAAGATCGTACCGCAACGCGCGGCCTCGGGGCGCCGAGGGCGTGTGCGTTTCCGGCGCAAAAGGACAGAGCACCATATAACCTCTCCTCCATGACCGGATCCCTCCTTGAGGTGATCGCGCTCAACGTGCGCGACGCCGTTGCCGCCGAGCAGGGCGGCGCCGACCGCCTTGAGGTCGTCGCCGACATGGCGGCCGACGGGCTCACCCCCGCACCGGAGACGGTCGCCGCGATCGCCGCGGAGTGCCCTCTG
Source organism: Nonomuraea sp. WAC 01424 (assembly GCF_003947315.1). Classification (NCBI taxonomy): domain Bacteria; kingdom Bacillati; phylum Actinomycetota; class Actinomycetes; order Streptosporangiales; family Streptosporangiaceae; genus Nonomuraea; species Nonomuraea sp. WAC 01424. Next base: position 54,594 of record NZ_QHHZ01000025.1, on the reverse strand, counting down.
CCCCAGATGGTGATGTTGCGCTGCGAGGCGAACTTCACCGCCGGCCCCGACATCCTGGACCGGCTGCGCCGCGACGCCAAGGAGCTCGCCCAGGCGGGCGCGGCCGGGTTCGTCTTCGGCTTCCTGGACGGCGCGGGCGTGGTCGATCTGGCGGCCACCGAGGCGCTCATCCACGCCGTCTCACCGCTCCCGTGGACCTTCCACCGCGCCGTCGACCACGCGGCCGACGTACAGGCGTCCTGGCGGGCCGTGCGGCTGCTGCCCAACCTGGCCACCGTGCTCACCTCCGGCTCCCCGCAGGGCGTCGGCGCCGGGATGCCGACGCTGAAGTCCCGCGCCGAGGCGGGCGACGGCTCGATCGTCCTGGCCGGCGGCGGCCTCAAGCCCGTCCACGTGCCGGACCTGCTCGACTACGGCATCCGCGCCTTCCACGTGGGCTCGGCCGTACGGCCGACCTGGTCGGACCCGGTCGACTGGCGGCTGGTCCGGCAGTGGCGTTCCCTGGTCGAGCGCGACTGATCCCCGCAGGAACGGATCACAGGGCCGCGTCGGCGCGGCGGAGGGCGGCCGCCAGCGTCCGGATGGTGGCCGGCTCGTCCATGACGCCCTCCCCGGCCGCCCGCCGCTCCTCCCAGGCCCGTACGCGCTCGCGGTAGGAGTCGTAGCGGGCCAGGTGGAAGGCGTGGACGGTGGCGAACCTGCTCACCAGGTGGGCGGGATGCATGTCCCAGCCCTGGTAGAAGCCATGGGCCAGGGAGTGGCCGACCAGCCGGGCGTGCCGGCCCCACAGGGCGTGTACGTCCTCGGCCCGGTCGGAGGCGGGCGCGGCGGCCAGCGAGCCGTCGGACAGCTCCACGCCCGTGCCCGCGAACGCCGTCTGCATCACGTGCCTGGCGTGGTCGCAGGCCGGATGGTCGAGCCGCTGCTCGTGCGGCGGCAGGCCGATGGCGGCGGTGTAGTCGAACACGCCGAAGTGCGCCGCGGACAGCCGTCCGCCGAACGCCCCGGCCAGCTCGGCCCGCAGGAAGTGCAGCGTCTGCGGGGCCTCCACCTGCATCTCGAAGCGCAGCCGCGGCAGGCCGAGCCGCGCCTCCAGCCGTTCGAGCACCCCCGCGAACATGCCGAGGTATTCCTCCATCAGCACCTTCGGGAAGGTCACCGTGAACCCGGCGGGCAGCTCGCCGGCGTGGTCGAGCACCCCGGTCAGGAAAGCGCCGAGCGTGCGCACCGAACGTCCGGGGTCGCCGTCGGCGAACGACTTCACCCGTAGCCCCCACCGGCGCGGCAGGGTCCCGGCGGCGTGCAGGTCGGCCACGGCCCGCGCCGCCCGTCCGGCGTGGCCGTCCTCCTCCTCGTACGGGCGCACGCCGTAGCCGTCCTCGAAGTCGATCCGCAGGTCCTCGATCGGCTCGCGGGCCAGCTTGGCGAGCACCCGCTCGTGCACGCCGGGCGCGAACGCCTCCAGATGGGCCTTGGCCAGGGAGGACGCCTGCCCGCCCCACTCGGCGACGGTCGAGGCGGAGAACCGGTCGGCGGGCACGTAGACGGTGTGGACGGGCTGCCGGTCCGGCTCGGTCATGGGGTAGCGGGCCTGCTGGGCCGCGTGGACCTCGGCGAAGCCGGGCACGGTCTCGTCGTTCACGTACGGGCTCATTCCCGGTGGGCGCAGGCGCGGAGCATGGTGTCGACGCCGACCAGCTTGACGCGTTCGCCGCGGCCGAGCGACGTGGCCAGCTCGCTCTCGGCCCGCTCGATGGCCAGCCAGTCGCCGTACGTCACCGGCCGCACGCCCCGCTCGGCCAGCAGCGACTCGACGGACGGCCGCGACACGCGCTCGCCGCCCTCCAGGGCCTCCCCGTCCAGGTCGGCCAGCAGCGTGCGGACCGTCTCGGCGGCGTCGGACTTGTTGGTGCCGATGACGCCGGTCGGGCCGCGCTTGAGCCAGCCCGCCACGTACTCGCGCGGGCGCACCCGGCCGGCCTCGTTGGGCACGGTCATGGTCCGCTCGGAGAACGGCACCCCCGGCAGCGGGACGCTCTGGTAGCCGACCGAGCGCAGCACCATGCCGACGGGCAGCGTCTCGTACTCGCCGGTGCCGACGACGCGGCCCTCCTCCGACAGGCGCGTACGTTCCAGCCGCAGACCCTCGACCCGCTCGGCGCCCAGGATCTCCACCGGCCGCAACCAGAAGCGCACGTCGAGGCGGCGCGGGCGGCCGACGGGCTCGCGACCGGCCCACGACTGCAGGACCTTGATGTTGCCCTGGACCTGGCGCGGGAAGTCGGCGCCGAGTACGGCCGACTCGTCCGGGCGCACGCATACGTCGGCGTTGGCCAGCTCACCCAGCTCGCGCAGCTCCTTCAGGGTGAACTTGGCGTGCTCGGGCCCGCGCCGCCCGACCATGTGGATGGCCTTGACCTGGCTCTGGCCCAGGCGTTCCAGCACGTCGTGGGGCACGTCGGTGTGCCGCAGCTCCTCGGCGGTCTTGGCCAGCACGCGCACGACGTCGACGGCCACGTTGCCGACGCCGATCACCGCGACCTCCGAGCTGTCGAGGGTGAAGCGGCCGGGATCGACGTCGGGATGGCCGCAGTACCAGTTGACGAAGTCGGTCGCCGCGACGCTGCCCGGCAGGTCCTCGCCGGGGATGCCGAGCCGCCGGTCGACCATCGCGCCGGTGCAGTAGACGACCGCGTCGTAGACCCGCAGCAGGTCCTCGACGGAGAGGTGGTCGCCCAGGGTGACGCCGCCGAGGAACCGCACCTGGGGCAGCTCCAGGACCCTGCGCAGGTAGTTCGCGATCGACTTGATCGACGTGTGGTCGGGCGCCACCCCGTACCTGACCAGCCCGTACGGCGTGGGCAGCCGTTCGAGCACGTCGACCTGGACGGGCTCGACCGACTGTTTGACCAGCGCCTCGGCCGTGTAGATCCCGGCGGGGCCCGACCCGATGACCGCCACGTGCAACGCCACGCTGCCTCCTCATGCCGGTGAAGGTGCGACGCGGAGTACGCGTCCCAAGAGGTGCAACCGGCCCGTGTCATCGATGTATCCCCGGTCGCCCTCGCGGATGAACCCGTCTTCCGCGAATACCGTCCGCTCGCGATTCTCGCTCACGAGGGCGCCCCTGACAGCCCCTGAACACGCCGGAACCCCTTATCCGGTCGCCGCCCGGGTACGCAGGGCCAGCTTGTCGATCTTGCCGTTGACGTTGACGGGCAGCGCCTCGACCACTTCTACCCGTTTGGGCACCTTGTAGTTGGACATGTTGGCCTTCGCCCAGGAGAGCAGCGTCCCGGCGGTGACCCGCGCGCCCGGCCGGGGGACCACGTACGCCACCCCCGACTCCCCGGAGACGGCGTCGGGCACGCCGACCACCGCGGCCTGGGCCAGCGAGCCCTCGCGCAGCAGGAGCGACTCGACCTCGGCGGGGGAGACGTTGAAGCCGTTGACGATGTAGAGCTCCTTCTTCCTGTCCACGATGGCGAGGTTGCCCGCCTCGTCCAGCACGCCGACGTCGCCGGTGTGCAGCCAGCCGTCGGCGTCGACCACCTCGGCGGTCCTGGCGGGCTCGTCCCAGTAGCCGCGCATCACGCCGTAGCCGCGTTGCAGGATCTCGCCGCGCAGGCCGGGCGCGACCTCCTTGCCGTCGTCGGCCACGATCTTGACCTCGATGCCCGGCACGGCCCTGCCGGTGGTGTTCGCGATCACCTCGATGGGGTCGCCGGCCCTGGTCATGGAGACCACCGTGCCCTCCATCAGCCCGTACGCGTTGATCATCCGTTCCAGGCCGACCCGTTCGGCCAGCCGGGTGATCAGCGCGGCCGGTACGGAGGCGGCGCCGCAGATGGCCACCCGCAGCGAGGAGACGTCCCGGTCGGCGCGGTCCAGCTCGTCCAGGATCCGGGCGAACAGGGTGGGCGGCCCGGCCAGGATCGTCACCTTCTCGGTGGAGATCAGCGACATCAGGGCGTCCGGGGAGAAGACCGGGATCGGCACCATCGTGGCCCGGCGCATCAGGCAGGCGACGAGCCCGGCGTTCAGCCCGAACCCGTGGTTGAACGGCGCGATCACCGGATAGCGGTCGTGCTCGTCCAGCGTGACGATCTCCGACCAGTCCCAGTAGCCGCGCAGGACCTGGGCGTGGTCGAGCATCACGCCCTTGGGCGTCCCCGTGGTGCCGGACGTGGACATGATCTCGCACAGGTCGTCCGGCCCGACGGCGAGCGCCCGTTCCTCGCCCGCCCGTACGGTGACCCCGGCCGGGTCCAGGCCGCCGGCCGCGCGTACGGTGACGCCGTCGTCCAGGGGCGGGAGCAGGCCGGCGAGCGGCGGATCGCCGACGATCACGACCTTCACCCCGGTCCTGGCGATCAGCTGGGCCGCCTCGATGCCCTTGTACCGGGCCGACAGCGGCACGAGGACGGCGCCGGCGTCCCAGACACCGAGCGCGTGCCGTACCCAGGATGCCGAGTTCGAGCCCCAGATCGCCACCCGGTCGCCGGGCTCGACGCCGAGGGCGATCAGCCCCCGGGCGACCTCGGCGGCCCGCGACCGCAGCTCCGACATCGTGACCCGGGCGCCGCCCTCGACGACCGCCGTGGCGTCGGGGTGGCGTTCGGCCTGGTCGCGCAGCATGCGGGAGAGGGTTCCCCAGTCGGGCATCGATGCCATCGGCTACTCCGTCGCGCTAGGTGACGAGGGCCCTGTCCCGGCCGAGGTGGTGGCCGCGCCGGTCGTCCACGGTGCCGGGTGAGGGGGTCTCCAGGACGTCCTGGGCGACCCCCACGTCGATCGAGACCGGGGTCAGCGCCCGTATCGCCTGCTCGATGCGCGACCGCCACATGGGGTTCCTGACCAGGCTCTCCCGGCCGAACGACACGGTCAGCGCGGCGGCGTCCAGAGTGCCCTGGCGGGTGATCGACAACTCCCAGCCGGTCACGCCGTCGATCTTCGACAGCGCCTTCTCGATCCGCGGCAACGCCAGCCACACGCCCCTGACCAGCACGTGGTCGCCGACCGTGTGCGCGGGCGCGGGGATGCCGGACCCGCCGGGCCTGGCCACCAGGCCGGTCCTGAGCACGGCGTCGCCCAGCGTCGAGTGCCCGGACGGCGTGATGACCAGCTCGGCCGCCGGATCGGCCGGGTCGGCCAGGTCGTCCTTGGTCAGCGAGGCCAGCCCCAGCACGCCGTCCGCGAGCGGGGTGAGCGGCGCGTCCTCGGCGGTCCTGTAGGCGAGGGCGCCGCCGCCGAACGGGCTGGCGAGCACCTCCGTGACAGCGCAGCCGAACTCGCCGGCGAGGTGTCCCATCGTGCGCTTGGAGGCGATCTCGCCGGTCAGGACGATGTGGTCGAGCCCGAGGTCGAGCGGGTCGAGCAGGAACTCCAGGTGCAGGCGGGCCAGCAGGTCCATCGCGCCCGTCGGGGTGCTGACCAGCGTGGTCGCGCCGAGCGCGGTCAGCGCGTGGTGCAGGCGCAGGCGGCCGCGCGGCCCGACCGCGGCGGCGGCCCCGGCCACGTCCGCCGCGGCGGCGGCCCACAGCGCGCCCGCCGGCTCGGCGAGCGCCACCACGACCCGGTCGTGCCCGCCGACGCCGGCCGCGCGCAGCGCCGCCCCGGTGAGCCCGGTCGCGGCGGCGACGTCCTCGGGGCCCATCGGGAACACGCTGGACACGTCGGGCGCCACGAGCAGGAGCCCTCCGGCGGAACGTCCGGCCGCGGCCAGGTCGTCGCGGGTCAGCCAGCGGGCGGCCGTCAACGGGCCACCTCGTTCATGAACAGGGTCATCGACTCGCACACCTTCTCGTGGGCCAGCCCGCCGACCTGCGCCTGGATGATCAGGTCCGTGGCGCCCGCCTCGGCGATCCTGGCCAGGGCCTTGCGCGAGCCCTCCACGTCGTCCACCACGACCATCAGGTGCTCGCGCAGCGTGGCCATGGCCTCCTCCGGCGGCATCCCGGCGGCCAGCTGGCCGAGTACGCGGTGGGTGGCGTGGCGGGCGTCGTAGTAGTCGGGCGGGGTGACCAGGTTGACCTGGCGGCGGATGTACCACAGGACGGCGTCGGCGGCGGTGGCGTTGGCCTCGTCGCGGGTGGGGGCGGCGAACCAGGGGATCATCAGGGCCACGCGCCGGGAGTCGGGGTCGAAGCCGTTCTCGGCCAGGCATTCCCGGTACCGGGCGATGTCGGCGGCGACGTCGTCGATGCCCTTGAGCATCGTCATGCCCAGCAGGTTGTAGCCGTGCCGGGCGGCGGCCAGGTAGCCCTCCAGCGAGGTCGAGGCCACCCATACGGGCGGATGCGGCCGCTGGGCCGGCCGCGGGTAGACGGCCACGTCGGGGATCTCGAAGAACTCGTTCGACCTGCTGACCGGCTCGCCGTCGGCGTTCCAGATGGCCAGGGTGGCCTCCAGCGAGTCCTCCCAGATCTGCCGCGACTTCTCGAACGGCCGCTGGAACGCCTGGTACTCCAGAGGGGAGGCGCCGCGTCCCGTGCCGAACTCGACGCGGCCGCCGCTCAGCACGTCGAGCGTGGCGACACGCTCGGCGGTGCGGATGGGCGACTGGAACGGCAGCAGCACCACGCCGAGCCCGAGGTGGATGCGCCCGGTGCGCTGCGAGATGGCCGCGAGGACCAGATCGGGGGCGGAGGAGTGGGAGAAACCCCTGGTGAAGTGGTGCTCGACGAACCAGGCCGTGTCGAACCCCAGCCGATCGCCGAGGACGACCTGCTCGATCACGTTCTCGAACGCCTGTCGCTCGACCTCGCGGGTGCGGCCGCGGACCTCCAGTTCATACCCCAGGCTGATCCGTAGGGACGTCATCGCGCCTCCGGCGAAAGTAGTGAACCAAGCGCTCGCTTGGTAGAGACTATCAGGGCCGAAGTCTTGCGGGAAGGGCGCGCGTCCGATCAGAGTGGATGACCGTGAGGCGAAAGCACGCGCTGCGGCGGCCGAAGGACGGCACGGTCCCCGACCGTGGCGACGACGATCCCTCGCTCGCCGACGCGCTCGGTTACGAGGCGTTCGGCCGGGTGATGGCCGCCCTCGCGACCGAGGCGGACTTCATCGAGTGGTGCCGCGACCTGACGTGGTGGCGCGGCGCCGACCGGAGCTGGCACATCGAGTGGCGCGACGGGCCGTACGCCTCGGAGGTGGCCGCGCTGCTCGCCGGGAAGATGCCCGACCCAGGCCCCGGCCCCGACGACTCCTCGCTCGCGGTCGCGGGTCCCGGTGACGCGGCCTCGGCCGTGCTGGAGGTGATGGGGGTGCGGTTCGAGCTGCGCGCGGTCGATCCCATGGGCCGGGCCCGCGTGCGCGCGCGTCCCGGGTTGTGGCGCCTGGCCGAGGCGCTCGACACCACCCGCCGCACCAACACCCGGCATCCGTGGGAGGAACTGCTCGGCGGCTGAGCCGCCGTCACACCTCGCCGAGCACGTGCGGCGCGAGGCGGGCGCGGTGCGCCTGGGGCGGGCCGAAGAGCTGCGCGTCCGACGCGGCCCGCTTGAGATACCGGTGCGCCGGGTGCTCCCAGGTCACCCCGATCCCGCCGTGCACCTGGATGTTCTCGCCCGCCGCCGTCAGATACGCCTCCGTGCAGTACGACCCCGCCACGGCCGCGAACACTTCCGACCCGTCCGCCGCCCGCGCGGCCGGCGGGGCCGACTCCACCAGCAGCAGCACGTCGGCCAGCTTGTGCTTGATCGCCTGGAAGGAGCCGATCGGCCGGCCGAACTGCCGCCGCGACCGCGCGTGCCCGACGGCCATCTCCAGGCAGCGCGCCGCCCCGCCCGCCTGCTCGGCCGCCAGCGCCGCGATCGCGAGGTCCCGTACGCGGGTCCACGACGCGCCGGGGCCCAGCCGCCGTACGGGTGCGCGGTCGAAGGCGAGCGAGACCAGCGGCCGGGTCTCGTCCACGGTCGGGTACGCCGTCCGCCGCGCCGGCACGGCCTCCACCAGCTCCGCGCCGGCGTAGGCGAGCACGACCTCGCCCGCCAGCCCGTACGGCACCACCCCCGAGAGCCGGTCGCCCTCCAGCCGCAGGTCCCCGTCGCCCGGCAGCACGACGGTCGCCGTCGTCGCCCCCGAGGCCAGCTCCGGCAGCAACCGCGCCCGCGCCTCGTCGTCCCCGTCGGCCATCAGCGCCGCGACCGCCATCACGGCCGACTGCAGGAACGGGTGGGGTGACAGCGCCCGTCCCAGTTCCTCGGCCACGGCCGCCGTCTCGGCCGGGCCGCATCCGGCGCCGCCGTACCGCTCGGGCACCAGCAGCCCCGCCACGCCCACGTCGCGCGCGAACGCCTGCCACGTCGCTTCCGGCCGGTCGGCGAGATAGGCGCGGACGACGGCGCCGAGCTCCTCGGAGAGTGTCACCGGAGCATCGTAAACCAAGCGATTGCTTGTCTTGGATAGGGATGTCCGAAATTTGCCTTTTTGGGATGGATACATAATCTGGATGTGGTCATCCCTAGACATCTCCGGGGGAGGGATTGACCAGGGAATGAAGATGAACCACACCGCCATCGAGTACGCCGACTTCGCCGAGTACGACCGGCGTCAGCGACGCATCGAACGTCACGTGCTGACGGCCTTCCTCGCGGGACTGGCCGTCGGCCTGATCGGCATGCTCACCGCCGGCAAGGGCCCGTCCTGGCTCGGCCAGCTCTACGACCCGTACGCCTACCTGACCCTCTCGCTGGTCGTGGGCGCCACCGCGTCGGGGTTCGGCTGGGCGCTGCTGACCACGTTCCTGGCGGCGGTGTCCACGCTGGTGGCGGCCATGGGCGCGGGCGCGCTGCGCGGCGTGGACGGCTTCGACATCATCGGCGGCGGCGCCGCCGGGCTGAACTGGACGCTCGCCCTGCTCGTCGGCCTCGGCCTGCTCGCCTACGTCACCCGCAGGAGGGACGCCTGGGGCGACCTGGCCGCGGGCTCGATCGGCGCGCTGCTGATCGCGGACGTCGTCGACCGCGCGACCCCCGGCTTCATCGACACCGAGCAGGCGTTCTGGCCCGGCCCGGCCACGGTGGTCGGGGTGCTGGCCGTCCTGCTGGTCGTGGTGCTGCGCCGCAACCGGCGCGCCCGCGTGCGCGCGCTGACGTTCTCGGCCGTCTTCGCGGGCCTGTTCACCGTCTGCCTGGCCGTCTTCGTGGGCGGCTGGCTCCCGATCTCCGTCTGACCGCGCCGGATGACGCCGCGCGGCGGGGCTCCCCGAGTCGATAGCCTGTAGTCCTTCACATCCGGGCCCGAGCAAGGAGTAGCCGTGTTGCTGCGCATGTCGTCGTTGTTTCTTCGCACCCTGCGGGACGACCCGGCAGACGCGGAAGTGCCGAGCCACAAGCTCCTCGTCCGCGCCGGCTACGTCCGCCGCGTGGCTCCCGGCATCTACTCGTGGCTGCCCCTCGGCAAGCTGGTGCTGGAGAACGTCACCAGGGTCGTTCGCGAGGAGATGAACCGGATGGGCGGCCAGGAGGTGCTCTTCCCCGCCCTGCTGCCCCGCGAGTACTACGAGGCCACCGGCCGCTGGACCGAATACGGCGACACCCTGTTCCGGCTCCAGGACCGCAAGGGGGCCGACTACCTCCTCGGTCCCACGCACGAGGAGCTCTTCACCGACATGGTCAAGGGCGAATACTCCTCGTACAAGGACTATCCGGTCACGCTCTACCAGATCCAGACCAAGTACCGCGACGAGGCCAGGCCCAGGGCCGGCATCCTGCGCGGCCGCGAGTTCCTCATGAAGGACTCCTACTCCTTCGACCTCGACGACGACGGTCTCAAGCGCTCCTACGAGCAGCACCGCGAGACCTACATCCGCACGTTCGAGCGGCTCGGCATCGAGTACAAGATCGTGTTCGCCACCTCGGGCGCGATGGGCGGCTCGGCCTCGGAGGAGTTCCTGGCGCCGACGCCCACCGGCGAGGACACGTTCGTGGCCTGCCACTCCTGCGGCTACGCGGCCAACGCCGAGGCCGTCACCACCACCGCGCCGCCCGTCCGCGACCTGGCCGAGGCCGCGGCGATGCGGGTGCTCGACACGCCCGACACCCCGACCATCGAGTCCCTGGTGTCCTACGTCAACGAACGCCACGGCCTGTCCGTCACCGCCGCCGACACCCTGAAGAACGTCGTCGTCAAGGTCACCACCCCCGGCTCCGACAAGGTCGAGACGCTGATCGTCGGCGTGCCCGGCGACCGCGAGGTCGACCTCAAGCGCCTGGAGGCCTCCCTCACGCCCGGCGAGCCCGCCATCTTCGAGGCCGCCGACTTCGCCGCCCACCCCGGTCTCGTACGCGGCTACATCGGCCCGCAGATCCTGCGCGAGCTCGGCATCCGCTACCTCGTCGACCCCCGGGTCGTGACCGGCACCTCCTGGGTGACCGGCGCCAACGAGCCCGGCAAGCACGCCGTCGACGTGGTCGCCGGGCGCGACTTCGTCCCCGACGGCACGATCGAGGCCGCCGAGGTGCGCGCCGGCGACCCGTGCCCCCGCTGCGGCTCCTCGCTGTCCATCGACCGCGGCATCGAGATCGGCCACATCTTCCAGCTCGGCCGCAAGTACGCCGACGCCGCCGGCCTCGACGCCCTCGGCCCCGACGGCAAGCCGATCCGCATCACCATGGGCTCCTACGGCGTCGGGGTCTCCCGGGCCGTGGCCGTCATCGCCGAGCAGGCCCACGACCAGCTCGGTCTGGTGTGGCCGCGCGAGATCGCGCCCGCCGACGTGCACATCGTCGGCACCGGCAAGGAGAACCAGATCGAGGCCGCCCTTGAGCTGGCCGCCGAGCTGGAGTCGCAGGGGCTGCGGGTGCTCGTCGACGACCGCGCCCAGGTCTCGCCGGGCGTCAAGTTCAAGGACGCCGAGCTGCTTGGCCTGCCCACGATCGTGGTAGTCGGGCGCGGCCTGTCGCAGGGCGTCATCGAGCTGCGCGACCGCGTGACCGGCGTCAAGGAGGAGATCCCGCTCGCCGACGCGGCCACCCGCATCCTGGCCGCCTGCCGCTGACCGGCCGCCCCGAGGTCCGAGCCCCTGAGCGGCGTCAGCCGCCGGGGGTGGTGGCGGGCGGTGTCGGGGGCGGGCTGCTCACCGGCATGCCGGGGAAGGCCGGGGGCGGCGACGGCTGGAAGGCGTAGGCGCGGGTCGCCGACTCCTGCATCGCCTGGGCGGCGTACCTGCGCAGCGTGGCGTCCCGCGCGGCGGCCAGTTCCAGGTAGGCGGCCGTGATCCCGTTCTCCACCCGCGCCGCCAGCTTGGCGGCCTGCGCGGAGCCGGAGGGCACGTACGGCAGCGCGTAGGACGCCTCCGACTCGCTGGGCTTGGCCCCGCGGCTGGTGATCAGGCTGCGGAGCTGGTCGCGGCGGGCCCGGTGGGCGTCGTACGCCGCGGTGGCCCGGTCCCGCAGCGCACCCGTCGTACGCGCCCCCAGCAGCCCGTAGGCGAACACGGCGGCGTGCTCGGCGGCCAGGGCCTTGCGCAGCCTGTCGATGTCGTCCCCGTCCACCACAACCCCGTTCACAACGATTTCGGCAGCGACACGGCGTGGACCGCCTCGCAGGCCCCGATGCTGGCGACGAGCTGGGCCACACCGGGCGACAGGACGGCCAGCTGCCGCGGCCGCCGTGCCGCGGCCCGGCTCTCCAGGTCACGCAGCCGCGACAACGAGGGCTTGGGCGACTTCGACGGCGTGGCCGAGGGCGAGCCGGAGGGCGTCGCGGACCCGGCGGGCGTCGTCGGCGGCGCGCCCGCGGGCAGGTATTTGCGCAGCTCGGCCAGGTGGGCCTGGTGACGGGCGCGGAACGGCTCAAGGACGTCGGCGCCGTCCGCGATCAGCGCCGAGTAGAGGGCGACCGTACGTTCCTTGTCGGCGATCACCTGCCGCAGCAGCACGGTCTCGGGCGAGTCGGGCACGGGAACCGGAGGCTTCGCCGGGCCCGAGGCGCTGCAGGCGGTCAGGGCGGCCGCCGCGCCCGCCAGCACGGCTCGCCTGGAGAGGTGACGCGGGCGCACGGGCTTGGACCTCCGGTGGATGCGGACCGGGCGACGACGGACCCCAGCGACCGGGGAGCCGCCGGTGACGGCTCCAGGTGACTGCTGGCGCAGATAGCATCGTACGGGCTGGTGCCCGGGAACGCCGTCAGGCGACGCTCCGCCACTCGACCACGACGAGTGGCGCTCTTTCCGTGCCTCCGTACGGATAGGGTGTCAACTGTCGTCGCTGGCTGCGCAGCCAGACGGCGGAGAGCCAGTGGCGAGGTCCGCCCGGCTGAGACATGACAATAGGGGAGGTCGATATGGGCAGCGCATCACCCCGCGACCACCTGATGAAGCTCCTGGAGCCTGTGGTCGCCGCGGAGGGCCTCGATCTGGAGGACGTCACGGTCACCCAGGCGGGCAAGAGGCGGTTGCTGCGTGTGATCGTCGATCGCGACGGCGGCGTGAGCCTCGACGACATCGCCGACGTGAGCCAGGCCGTCTCCACCGCGCTCGACGACGACGACGCGATGGGACAGGCCGCCTACACGCTTGAGGTCTCCTCGCCGGGCGTCGACCGCCCGCTCACCGAGCCGCGCCACTGGCGCCGTGCCGCCAAGCGGCTGGTGAAGGCCGAGCTGAGAGACGGCACCGTGGTCGAGGGCCGCATCCTGGCGGCGGACGAGAGCGGCGTCGACCTCGACGTCGAGGGCTCCGCGCGCCGGATCGATTACCAGGACCTGACCCGTGGACGGGTACAGGTGGAGTTCCGCCGGATCGACGACACCGACGACGTCGACGGCGACGAAGGCTAAGGGGGAAGCCTCGTGGACATCGACATGAGCGTCCTGCGCAGCCTGGAGCGGGAGAAGGACATCTCCTTCGACCTGGTCGTCAAGGCGATCGAGGACGCGCTGCTGATCGCCTACATCCGCACCGAGGGCGCGGCGCCGAAGGCACGCGCCGAGCTCGACCGCGGCAGCGGCCACGTCACGATCTGGGCCGCCGAGCTCGACGACGAGGGCGACGTCGTCAGGGAGTTCGACGACACTCCTGGCAACTTCAGCAGGATCGCCGCGACCACCGCCAAGCAGGTCATCCTCCAGCAGCTCCGCGACGCCGAGGACGAGATCAACTTCGGCGAGTTCGCCAGCCGTGAGGGTGAGCTGGTCTCCGGCGTGATCCAGCAGGGCAAGGACCCGCGCGTGGTGCTGGTCGACCTCGGCAAGATCGAGGCCATCCTGCCGCACGCCGAGCAGGTCCCCGGCGAGGACTACGTCCACGGCGAGCGCATCCGCGCGTACGTGGTGCAGGTGAAGAAGGGCCACAAGGGGCCGTCGGTGACGCTGTCGCGCACCCACCCGGGCCTGGTCAAGAAGCTCTTCGCGCTGGAGGTGCCCGAGATCGCCGACGGCACCGTCGAGATCGCCGCCGTGGCCCGCGAGGCCGGCCACCGTACGAAGATCGCGGTCAGGTCGCGCAAGCCGGGCGTCAACGCCAAGGGCGCCTGCATCGGCCCGATGGGCTCGCGGGTCCGCAACGTCATGACCGAGCTGCACGGCGAGAAGATCGACATCATCGACTGGTCCGAGGACCCCGGGGAGTTCGTGGGGAATGCGCTGTCACCGGCGCGTGTTTCCCATGTCGAGGTTCTCGATCTCGAAGGACGGGTCGCAAGGGTGACGGTGCCCGACTACCAGCTCTCGCTGGCCATCGGTAAGGAAGGGCAGAATGCCCGGCTTGCCGCCAGGCTCACCGGATGGCGGATTGACATCCGGCCTGACACACAAGCCGAGGATGCCGCCGGTTCCGTAGATGCGTCAACACGGTAAGCTGGAATATGGTGGCCACGCAGCTCCACAGCGCACCTGTGTGGGCTGCAGGGTTCGCACGGCTAAGTCCGAGCTGCTCCGCCTGGTGTTGATCGAGGACCACTTGGTCCCTGATCTGCGAGGACGGCTTTCCGGCCGCGGTGCATCGCTGCATCCGTCCTTGAGTTGTCTGGAGCTCGCCGAGCGGCGCCGAGCGTTCCCGCGCGCGTTCCGCGTGCCGGGGCCGCTTGACGTCTCGCATGTGCGGGCACACCTGGAGGGGGAATCACGAAATGTCATGTAGGACGCCGAGTTGATGGGCGGAGTCAGATTGCTATGAGCGCCTGATGAGCACGCGGCGATGAAGACGTCAAGTTAACGACGGTCCGGACGGCACAGCCAGCCTCCCGGGCCGAGTAAGGGAGTGCAGTGGCGAAGGTCCGGGTATACGAGCTCGCTAAGGAGTTCGGCGTAGAGAGCAAGGTCGTCATGGCCAAGCTCCAAGAGATGGGGGAGTTCGTCCGTTCGGCGTCCTCGACCATCGAGGCGCCGGTGGTCCGCAGGCTCACCGAAGCTCTGGGCGCATCGAAGGGTGGGCCCTCCAGGGGCGGCGGTTCGTCGTCCAACAGGCCGCAGCCGCCGAAGGCTGCGCCCCGTCCGGCCGAACACCAGGCCGGCAACGGCGCCGCGGAGGCGCCGACCCCGACTACTCCGCGTCCAGGCCCGGCTCCGAGGCCCGGTCCGCGTCCCGGCCCTGCGGGCGGCGGTCAGCCGCGTCCGCCGGTGCCGATGCCCCATCAGCCGCAGCAGCAGCCCGAGGCTGCGCGTGGCGAGACCTCCGGGGCTCCGCAGGCCCGCTTCGAGAGCGCGGCCGGTTCCGGCGCGCCCACCCGTCCGACTCCGGGGCCGCGTCCGGGTCCCGCCGCCCGTCCGGGTCCCAAGCCCGGTCCGGCGCCGCGTCCCGGGCAGCCTTCCGGTGGCGGTGGCGGTGGCGGCCAGCAGGCCCCGCGTCCGGGTGCGCCCGCCGGTGGCGGCCCGCGTCCCGGTCCCGGTCCCAAGCCGGGTCCGCGCGGCCCGCGTCCGGGTAACAACCCGTTCTCGTCCAACGCCAGCGGCATGGGTCAGTCCCGTCCGCCGCGTCCCGGCGGTGGCCGCGACGGCGGTGGCCCCGGCCAGCGCGAGCGTCGTGAGGGTCCGCCGCGTGACGGCGCGGGTCCCCGTCCGCCGCGTCCCGGTGGCGGCGGCGAGGCCGGTCCGCGTCCCGCCGGCCCGCGTCCCGGTCCGCCCGGTGCGGCCGGTCCGCGTCCGGGTCCCGGCGCGGGTGGTCCCCGTCCCGGTGGTCCGCGTCCCAACCCGATGATGATGCCGCAGGGTCGTCCTGCCGGTCCGGGCGGTGGCCCGCGTCCCGGCGGCGGCGGCGGTGGCGGTCGTCCCGGTGGCGGTGGCGGCGGTGGCCGTCCCGGCGGTGGCGGCGGTCGTCCCGGTGGCGGCGGCGGCGGTTTCGCCGGTCGTCCCGGTGGCGGCGGCGCCGGTCCCCGTACCGGCACCGGTGGTCCCGGTGGCGGTGGCGGCGGTTTCGCCGGTCGTCCCGGTGGTGGCGGCCGTGGTCGCGGCGGTGGCACGGCGGGCGCGTTCGGGCGTCCCGGTGGCCGTCCCGCGCGTGGTCGTAAGAGCAAGCGTCAGAGGCGCCAGGAGTTCGACAACATGTCGGCGCCGGCGATCGGCGGTGTGCAGGTCGCTCGCGGCAACGGCGCGACGATCCGCCTGCCGCGCGGCGCGTCGCTGTCCGACTTCGCCGACCGCATCGGCGCGAACCCCGCCTCGCTCGTGCAGATCATGCTGCACCTCGGCGAGATGGTGACCGCGACCCAGTCGGTCAACGAGGAGACGTTGCAGCTCCTCGGCGCCGAGCTCGACTACAACATCCAGGTCGTCAGCCCGGAGGAGGAGGACCGCGAGCTTCTCGAGGCCTTCGACATCGAGTTCGGCGAGGACGAGGGCGACGAGGCCGACCTGGCCGCGCGTCCGCCGGTCGTGACCGTCATGGGTCACGTCGACCACGGTAAGACCAAGCTGCTCGACGCCATCCGCAAGACCAACGTGGTGGCGCGCGAGGCCGGTGGCATCACCCAGCACATCGGTGCTTACCAGGTCCCCGCGGTGCACGAGGGCGAAGACCGGAAGATCACCTTCATCGACACCCCGGGTCACGAGGCGTTCACCGCCATGCGTGCCCGAGGCGCCAAGTCCACCGACATCGCGGTGCTGGTGGTCGCGGCCGACGACGGTGTGAAGCCGCAGACGATCGAGGCGCTCAACCACGCCCAGGCGGCCGACGTGCCGATCGTGGTCGCGGTGAACAAGGTCGACAAGGAGGGTGCCGACCCCAACAAGGTCCGCGCCCAGCTCACCGAGTACGGCCTGGTCGCCGAGGAGTACGGCGGCTCGACCCTCTTCGTCGACATCTCGGCGAAGAACGGCACGGGCATCGACAACCTCCTCGAGGCCATCCTGCTCACCGCCGACGCCGAGCTCGACCTGCGGGCCAACCCGACGATGGACGCCCAGGGCATCGCGATCGAGGCTCACCTCGACAAGGGCCGCGGCCCCGTCGCGACCGTCCTGGTCCAGCGCGGCACGCTGCGCGTGGGTGACTCGATCGTGTGTGGCGAGGCCTTCGGCCGCGTCCGTGCGATGCTCGACGACAACGGCGACCCGGTCGAGGAGGCCACGCCGTCGCGTCCGGTCCTGGTCATGGGTCTGACGGCCGTGCCGAGCGCCGGTGACAACTTCATCGTCGTCACCGACGACCGGATGGCCCGCCAGATCGCCCAGCAGCGCGCGGCGCGCAAGCGCAGCGCCGACATGGCGAAGTCGAGCCGTCGCCGCACCCTCGAAGAGCTGTTCAGCGACCTTGAGAAGGGTCGCGTCGACGAGCTCAAGCTCATCATCAAGGGTGACGTGTCCGGTTCGGTGGAGGCCCTGGAAGACGCCCTGCTCAAGATCGACGTCGGCGACGAGGTCAGGCTCCGTGTCCTGCACCGCGCGGTCGGCGCCATCACCGAGTACGACGTCAACCTGGCCGTCGCCGACGACAACGCGGTCATCATCGGCTTCAACGTCCGGCCTGAGCCCCGGGCGCGCGACCTGGCCGAGCGCGAGGGCGTCGACATCCGCTACTACTCGGTCATCTACCAGGCGATCGAGGAGATCGAAGCGGCGCTCAAGGGCATGCTCAAGCCCGAGTTCGAAGAGGTCCAGATGGGCACCGCCGAAGTCCGCGAGGTCTTCAAGGTGCCGAAGATCGGCAACGTCGCCGGTTCGCTGGTCCGCTCCGGCACGATCGTCCGCAACAGCAAGGCCAGGATCATCCGCGATGGCGTCGTCATCGCCGACAACCTGACCGTCTCGTCCCTGCGTCGCTTCAAGGATGACGCCACCGAGGTCCGCGAGGGCTTCGAGTGCGGTATCGGTGTCGGCTACAACGACATCCGGATCGACGACACGATCGAGACGTTCGAGATGCGGGAGAAGCCGCGGGTCTGACCCACGGCCGGGCGCCCGGCGGAACCTCCGCCGGGCGCCACTCGCACGCCCGGGCCTCCTCTCCACCGCAGCAGGCCGGTCGTGCTTCCACCCCACCAGGCCAAGCGGTGGTCCCAAACGATGTATGTGGGTTCTCTGACCCTGGACATCCTGCTCGGCGACGTGCGTTCGCTGAAGCAGAAGCGCTCTGTCGTCCGGCCTCTGATCGCCGAGCTGCAGCGACGTTATCCGTCCATCGCGGTGGCCGAGACCGGCCATCTTGACCTGCATCGCAGGTGCGAGGTGGGCGTCGCGGTGGTCTCCGCCTCTGCGGGTAACTGCAAAGAGGTGATGGACGCCTGCGAGAGAATGGTGGCTTTCCGCCCTGACATCGAGCTGCTGTCAGCCAGACAGCGCCTCTACAACGACGAAGATTGAACGACTGCACGGCCAGGTCGTGCGTGAGGGGGAGCGAACATGGTGGATGCCGCACGAGCGCGCAAGCTCGCCGACCGCATCCAGCAGATCGTCGCCGAGATGCTGGAGCGCCGGATCAAGGACCCGCGCCTGGGTTTCGTCACCGTGACCGACACGCGCATCACCGCTGACCTGCGTGAGGCGACGGTCTTCTACACGGTGTTCGGCTCCGACGCCGAGCGGTCCGACAGCGCGGCCGCCCTTGAGAGCGCCAAAGGCATCATCCGCGCCGAAGTGGGCCGCCAGACCGGCGTGCGTTTCACTCCGACGCTGACGTTCCAGCATGACCCGCTGCCCGACAGTGCCCGCCAGCTCCACGACCTGATCAACGCTGCCAGGGCGCGGGACGCCGAGGTGGCGCGCAGGGCCGAGGGCGCGGCCTATGCCGGAGAGGCCGACCCGTACAAGAAGCCCGATGAGGGTGAGGACGACCAGGAGTGACGTCCCACGTGGCCCGAGCCGAGCAGCACTCACCGGAGCCGTGCATCCCCGAGGCCGAGACCTTGGGCATCCCCAAGGCCGCCTGGGAGCGCGCGATCCAGCTCATCGACCAGGTCGACGAGGTCGCCCTGGCCTGTCACGTGTCGCCCGACGGCGACGCGCTCGGCTCGATGCTGGCCGTCGGTTACGTGCTGCGCTCGATCGGCAAGCGGGTCGTGGCCTCCTTCGGCGACGAGTACTTCGTGGTCCCGCGGATCCTGAGGTTCCTGCCGGGGCAGGAGATGTTGTGCCCGCCGGCCGACTACCCCGAGGCGCCGGCGCTGATGATCACCTTCGACTCCTCCACGTTCGAGCGGCTGGGCCTGCTCAGCCCCAACGCGGCCAGGGCCGAGGAGGTCATCGTGATCGACCACCATCCGTCCAACGCCGGGTTCGGCACGCACAGCCTCATCGACCCGCACGCGGCCGCCACGGCCATGCTGGCCGAGCAACTGATCTACCGGCTCGGCGGCAGCCTCGACCGGGACATCGCCACCTGCCTGTACACCGGCCTGGTGACCGACACGGGCTCCTTCCGCTACTCCTCGACCACGTCGGCCGTGCACCGGATGGCGTCCAGGTTGTTGCTCACAGGGCTGCACACCGAGGAGATCGCCCGCGAGTTGTGGGACCGTTCGCCGTTCGGCTATCTCAAGGTGCTGGCCAGGGCGCTCGACCGGGTGCAGCTTGAGGGCTCGCTGGTCTGGACGTACGTGCCGCGGGTCGACCGGGCGGCGTACGGGCTGCCGTACACGGAGGTCGAGGGCATGATCGACATCGTGCGGCGTACCGACGAGGCCGAGATCGCGGTCGTGCTCAAGGAGGACGACCACGGCGACTGGCAGGTGTCGACCCGGTCCAAGGGCGCGGTCGACGTGGCGGCCGTGTGCGCCGCGCTGGGCGGCGGCGGACATCACAACGCGGCCGGGTTCACCTCCTACGACAGCGTCGAGGAGACCATGGCCAAGTTCAGACGAGAGCTGGGGAAGGCTGGATGGCCGAGAGCGGTCTGATCATCGTCGACAAGCAGGGCGAGTGGACCTCGCACGACGTGGTGGCCCGGATGCGGCGCATCGCGGGCACCCGCCGCGTCGGGCACGCGGGCACGCTCGACCCGATGGCCACGGGCGTGCTGGTGGTCGGCGTGGAGAAGGCGACCAGGCTGCTCGGGCACCTGGCGCTGACCGAGAAGGTCTACGAGGCCACGATCCGGCTGGGCGTGTCCACCAACACCGACGACGCCGAGGGCGAGACCACGGCCACGGCGTCCGCGGCGGAGGTGAGCGCGGCCGAGGTGCACAAGGGCGTCGAGGCGCTCACCGGGGCCATCATGCAGGTCCCGCCGCAGGTCAGCGCCATCAAGGTCAACGGTCAGCGGGCGTACAAGATGGCGCGCGCGGGCGAGGAGGTCGCGCTCGCGGCCCGGCCCGTGACCGTGTACGGCTTCGACGTGCTCGACGTCAGGCCCGCCGGGGACGTCGTGGACGTCGACGCGGTCGTGACGTGTTCCAGCGGCACCTACATCCGGGCGCTGGCCCGCGACCTTGGGGCAGCGCTGGGCGTCGGCGGCCATCTGACACGCCTGCGCCGGACCCGGGTCGGCCCGTACGACCTGTCGCTGGTCAGGACCGTCGACCAGCTCGCCGAGGAGTGCGTGGTGCTGCCGATCGGCGCGGCGGTGGCGGCGGCGTTCCCGCGCAGGGACGTGACCGCCGAGGAGGCGCGCGTGATCGGCCACGGCGGCCGGCTGCCCGCGGCCGGGCTCGGCCCGGGGCCGATCGGTGTGTTCGGGCCCGAGGGGGAGCTGCTGGCGCTGGTCGAGGAGCAGGGCCGGGTGGCCAAGCCGCTCGCCGTCTTCGTCGGCTGAACCGGCCGAACCGGCGAACCCGCCGCCCATGCGGGTTCGCCGCGGGGCCTGGGCGGGGTCAGGCGGGTTTGCGGGCTACCAGGATGTCGCGGACGATCGCCTGGTCGACCCAGTGCTCGAAGTCGGGGTAGTCCATGACCTCCAGGCCGGCGCCGGTGAGGATCGCGGCCAGCTCGGCGCTCTTGCCGCCGTAGGTGTTCCAGGAGATGCCCATCGCGCCGCCGGGGCGCAGCAGCTCGGCCCAGACCGGCACCGCCTGCCGCAGCAGCTCCAGCGGGCTGCGGGACAGGCCGCCGCCGCCCTTGCTGCCGTGTTGCACGCCGTAGGGGGCGTCGGTCACGACGACGTCGAACGTGCGGGGCCTGAAGAACTCGCGGCTCTTGAGGGTGTCGGCGTTGACCACGGCGAGCTGCTGGACGTCGCCCGCCTTGACGGCCTCCTTGGACAGCCCGAACGAGACGTTGAGCCGCCGCCCGACCAGGGCCCGGTCACGCCGCACCGGCACGGTCTCGGCGGTGTGCTTGAGCCGCTTGTTGCGCAGCCAGGTCTTGATGAAAACGGTGTACGCCTCGAAGTCCTTGCCGTCGACGTCGAGGCCGTAGGCGTCGTAGCCGTACATGAGGGCCTGGTTGAGGGTGGTGCCGCGGCCGCACATCGGGTCGAACACGGACAGCTTGTCGGACAGGGCCCGGTCGGAGGCGAGCACGGTCACGTTGAGCAGCAGCTTGGTGAAGTGTTCGTTGGTCTTGCCGGCGTACTTCTGGATGGTGAGCAGGTCGCTGCTCAGGCGGTCGAGCGGGCGCATGGCCAGCGGGCGGAGCAGGTCGCCCTCGACGCCGAAGACCGCGTAGACGGAGGAGAGGTTGGACAGCAGCGCGACGTCGGGCCCGTCGAGCGGCCGCTCGGTCTCGAACGTGATGTACGGGACCCCGCCGATGGTGGTCTCCGCGCTGCTCAGCACGGTGTTCTCGATGGCGTGGTCGCTGAAGACGGCCAGCTCGGCCAGGGTCAGGCGGGGCGAGCTCTCGCCGTAGACCCGGTTGAAGGCGGGCAGGATCAGCAGCGCGTATCGAGGCATGATGGCTCATCCTACTTGCGGGAATCCGGCGCTCCGCCCCTCGATTGGAGGTGAACGGGAGACACATGGCAGGCTTGTCTAGGATTGATCCGCCACGAGCGAATGGGGCCTAGCGTGCGGGGTTCGAGAAGGTCTGTGGTGACCATCGGCGTGTACGACGGGGTCCATCGCGGGCATCGGAAGGTGGTCGAGCGCACGGTCGCGCTCGCCCGCGAGCGGGGGCTGCGCGGCGTGGCGGTCACGTTCGAGCCGCATCCCGACGAGGTGGTGCTGCCGGGCACCCGCAGGGCGCGGCTGACCACGCTCAAGCGGCGTGCCGAGTTGCTGACCGGGCTGGGGATCGACGACGTCGAGGTGGTGGAGTTCACACTCGACGTGTCGAGGATGAGCCCCGACGACTTCGCCCAGGGAGTGCTGAGCGAGCGGCTCGGGGCCGCGGTGGTCGTGGTGGGGGCCGATTTCACGTTCGGGCACCACGCCTCCGGTGACGCCGAGACCCTGCGTACGCTGGGCGACAAGTACGACTTCGAGGTCGAGGTGGTGCCCATGCTGGACGGCGTCTCCTCGACCTCCGTCCGCCCGCTGATCGTCGCCGGCGACGTGGAGGGGGCCGCCGCTGAGCTGGGCCGGCCCCACCGCGTGGAGGGCGTGGTCGTACGCGGTTACCAGCGGGGGCGGCAGCTCGGCTTCCCGACCGCCAACGTCGAGACCCCGCAGCAGACCGCCATCCCGGCCGACGGGGTCTACGCGGGGTGGCTGGAGTGCGTCCCGGTGGCCAACCTGCCGGCGCCGTACGAGGGCGAGCGGTGGCCGGCGGCGATCTCGGTGGGGACGAATCCGACGTTCGAGGGCGTGCCGCGTACAGTGGAGGCGTACGCGCTCGACCGCGACGACCTGGAGCTCTACGGGGTGCACGTGGCGGTGGAGTTCGCCGCCCGGCTGCGTGGCAACACGCGCTTCGAGTCGATCGAGGAGCTGATCGACCAGATTCACGCCGACGTCGACGCCGCGCGGCGCATCACGTCCTGACGACGAAGGACAGCGGAGGGCGGGCGCGATTGTCGTGTGCGCGGAACACTTGACTCCGATGGTAACCTTGCATGTCGGCTCTGTAACGGTGGCGCTGCTGCGCTGCCCATGACGGCCTTCACGCGGCGACTGTAGGCACGCACGGTCGTTCGCACTTTCATCTCATTCGCGCGTGTCCGTAGTTCGAAGGAGAGCCGTGTCCCTCGACACCGCTGCCAAGAAGACCATCATCAGTGAGTACGCGACGGCCGAGGGCGACACCGGTTCGCCCGAGGTGCAGATCGCGCTGCTCAGCAAGCGCATCAGCGAGCTCACCGAGCACCTGAAGACGCACAAGCACGACCACCACAGCCGTCGTGGCCTGCTTCTGCTCGTCGGTCGCCGGCGTCGTCTGCTGAAGTACCTGCAGAAGGTCGACATCCAGCGTTACCGTTCGCTCATCGAGCGGCTCGGTCTGCGCCGATAGCATGGAAAGGGAGCGGCGCGGGACGCCGCTCCCTTCTCATATGGGCTCGCCCATGTGGGTAGGAGCCCAGGCGACCGGCGCGTCGCGGCGGAGAACCGCCGTGCCGTCGGCGTACAACTGAATATCCGAGACACACAGCCCCCGCGTCCGATTCAGCACCATGCGACCCGCGACGCCTGCGGGCCGGTCCTCGGTAGTGGCTTCCGGTACGAACGACCGGGCGCTTCGATCGAAGACCGGCGCTGCACCTACTATGGGGAGACCGCTGATGGACCGCCGCCGCGGTGCCGACCTGGCACGACGGATGGGCGGCGGCCTGACGAGCGGGTTTCCTCATAGGCACGAGGGTGCCGGTGAGAAAAGAGGGCGCGGGTGACCGACCACAAGGAGGTCCCCCGTGGAGGGTGTCCACACCGCTGAAGCCGTCATTGACAACGGCTCGTTCGGCACGCGCACGGTCCGGTTCGAGACCGGCCGGCTCGCGCGTCAGGCGGCCGGTTCGGCCGTCGCCTATCTCGACAACGACACGATGGTGCTTTCCGCCACCACCGCGTCCAAGGCTCCCAAGGAGAACTTCGACTTCTTCCCGCTCACGGTCGACGTCGAGGAGCGCATGTACGCCGCGGGCCGCATCCCCGGCTCGTTCTTCCGCCGTGAGGGTCGTCCGTCCGAGGACGCGATCCTGACCTGCCGCCTGATCGACCGGCCGCTGCGCCCGTCGTTCGTCAAGGGGCTGCGCAACGAGATCCAGGTCGTGGCCACGGTCATGGCGCTCAACCCCGAGCACCTCTACGACGTGGTCGCCATCAACGCCGCCTCGCTGTCGACGCAGCTCGCCGGGCTGCCGTTCTCCGGCCCGATCGGCGGCGTGCGCGTCGCGCTGATCGAGGGCCAGTGGGTGGCCTTCCCCACGCACCCCGAGCTGGAGCGGGCCACGTTCGACATGGTCGTGGCGGGCCGCCTGCTCGACGACGGCGACGTCGCGATCATGATGGTCGAGGCCGAGTCCACCAAGGACACGCTCAAGCTGGTCGCCGAGGGCGCCGTGGGCCCGACGGAGGAGACCGTCGCCCAGGGTCTTGAGGCCGCCAAGCCGTTCATCAAGGTGCTGTGCGAGGCCCAGTCCCGCATCGCCCAGGTGGCCGCCAAGGAGACCGCCGAGTACCCGGTCTTCCTCGACTACCAGGACGACGTCTACAACGCGGTCGAGGCCGCGATCAAGACCGAGCTGGCCGCCGCGCTGACCATCGCCGGCAAGCAGGAGCGCGAGACCGAGCTCGACAAGGTCAAGGCGCTGGCCGCCGAGCGGCTGCTGCCCGAGTTCGAGGGGCGCGAGAAGGAGATCTCCGCCGCGTTCCGCTCGGTGACGAAGAAGCTCATGCGTGAGCGGGTCGTCAACGAGGGTGTCCGCATCGACGGCCGTGGCACCAAGGACATCCGCGCCCTGTCGGCCGAGGTCCACGTGGTTCCGCGGGTGCACGGCTCGGCCCTGTTCGAGCGCGGCGAGACCCAGATCCTGGGCATCACCACGCTGAACATGCTGCGCATGGAGCAGAACATCGACACGCTCAACCCCGAGCGGACCAAGCGCTACATGCACAACTACAACTTCCCGCCGTACTCCACCGGTGAGACGGGCCGCGTGGGCTCGCCCAAGCGCCGCGAGATCGGTCACGGCGCGCTGGCCGAGCGGGCGCTGATCCCCGTGCTGCCCTCGCGCGAGGAGTTCCCGTACGCCATCCGCCAGGTCTCCGAGGCCCTCGGCTCCAACGGCTCGACCTCGATGGGCTCGGTCTGCGCCTCCACCATGGCGCTGCTGGACGCCGGTGTGCCGCTTCGGGAGATGGTCGCCGGCATCGCGATGGGCCTGATCAGCGAGGGCGGCAACTACGTCACGCTGACCGACATCCTCGGCGCCGAGGACGCCATGGGCGACATGGACTTCAAGGTCGCCGGCACCAAGGACGTCATCACCGCCCTCCAGCTCGACACCAAGCTCGACGGCATCCCCGCCTCCGTGCTGGCCGGCGCGCTGAAGCAGGCCAAGGGCGCCCGTCTGGCGATCCTCGACGTGATGCAGGAGGCGATCGACTCCCCGGCGGAGATGAACCCGACCGCGCCGCGCATCATCACGATCAAGGTCCCGGTGGACAAGATCGGCGAAGTCATCGGCCCGAAGGGCAAGATGATCAACCAGATCCAGGACGACACGGGCGCTGAGATCACCATCGAGGACGACGGCACGATCTACATCGGCGCCACCGACGGGCCCTCGGCCGAGGCCGCCCGTACGGCGATCAACAGCATCGCGAACCCGCACATGCCCGAGGTCGGCGAGCGTTACCTGGGCACGGTCGTCAAGATCGCGGCCTTCGGCGCGTTCATCTCGCTCATGCCCGGCAAGGACGGCCTGCTGCACGTCTCCCAGATCCGCAAGCTGCACGGCGGCAAGCGCATCGAGAACGTCGAGGACGTCATGAGCGTCGGCGAGAAGATCCAGGTCGAGATCGCCGAGATCGACGGCCGGGGCAAGCTCTCCCTCGTGCCCGTCGAGGTCATCGAGAAGGAGGCCGCCGAGAAGGAGGCCAAGGCCGCCTCCGGCGCCGACGAGGGCGAGGATGAGGGCGCCGCGCCCGAGGCCGAGACCGCGGCCGCGGAGGAGAAGTCGGAGCGGCCGCGCCGCACCCGCACCCGCGTGCGCGCCACCCGCCCCAACGAGGGGGACGACCGCAACTCGTGAGCGGGTCAACCACAAATCTCGGCACCACCGACGCAGGAGGAGGCCTCGTGACGACCACCACGCTGCACCCCGGCAAGGACGGAGCCGGAGTCGTCAGGCGTACCGTCCTGCCGGGCGGCCTGCGTGTGGTGACCGAGACCATGCCGACCGTGCGCAGCGTCGCGGTCGGCATGTGGGTCGGCATCGGGTCGCGTGACGAGGCCCCCGAGCACATGGGGGCCACCCACTTCCTCGAACACCTGCTGTTCAAGGGCACGCCCACGCGGGACGCGATGGAGATCTCGGCCTCCATCGAGGGCATCGGCGGCGAGATCAACGCCTTCACCGCCAAGGAGTACACCTGCTACTACGCGCGGGTCCTCGACGAGGACCTGCCGGTCGCGGTGGACGTCCTCGCCGATGTGGTGACCAGCTCGCTGATCACCGAGGAGGACGTCGAGTCCGAGCGCGGGGTGATCCTGGAAGAGATCGCCATGCACGACGACGACCCGTCCGACGTGGTGCACGAGCAGTTCGCGGCTGCGCTCTACGGCGACTCGCCGATCGGCCGGCCCATCCTGGGCACGGTCGAGTCGATCAACACCCTGGGCCGCGAGCGCATCGCCGAGTACTACCACCGCTACTACCGGCCGCGTACCACCGTGGTCTCGGTGGCGGGGAACGTGCGGCACGAGGAGGTCGTCGAGCTGGTCGCCCGCGCGTACGAGCGGGCGGGCGCGCTGGAGGGGGCCTACGAGTTCGCCCCGCCGCGCACCAGCGGGCCAGGCGCCGAGACCCGTTCCGGGGTCAGGGTGCTGGACCGGCCGACCGAGCAGGCCAACCTGGTGCTCGGCACGACCGGCATGTCCAGGACCGACGACCGCAGGTTCGCGCTCGGCGTGCTCAACGCCGCGCTGGGGGGCGGCATGTCCTCCCGGCTCTTCCAGGAGATCAGGGAGAAGCGCGGCCTGGCCTACTCCGCCTACAGCTACACCTCGGCCTACGCCGACACCGGGCAGTTCGGGATCTACGTGGGCTGCCTGCCCTCGAAGATCGACGACGTGCTCAAGATCTGCCGGGACGAGGTGTCCCGCGTGGTGGCCGAAGGGCTCACCGCGGACGAGATCATGCGCGGCAAGGGCCAGATGCGGGGCGGGCTCGTGCTCGGCCTGGAGGACACCGGGTCGCGCATGTCGCGGATCGGGAAGAACGAGCTGGTGTACGAAGAGCTCATGTCGGTGGACGAAGTGCTGGCTCGGATCGAGGCGGTCACCCCCGACGAGATCGGGGAGGTCGCCCGCGACGTCCTCAGCCGGCCGCTCACGCTGGCCGTCATCGGGCCGTACGGGGACAAGGACTTCTCCGAGGCCATCGCCTGACGTCCTTTCGGGTGGGGGAGCGCTCGCCGAGCGTCTCTCCCACCTGGCTCGTCCCAAGGGAGGCGGGCGTAATAGGGTTGGGCGTGTGATCAGGGTTGGGGTGCTGGGCGCGCGCGGTCGTGTGGGCGTCGAAGTGTGCAAGGCGGTCGAGGCGGCGGACGACCTGGAGTTGGTGGCCGCGCTCGACAAGGACGATCCCGTCGAGGGGCTCGAAGGCGCCGAGGTGGTGGTCGACTTCACCCATCCCGACGTGGTCATGGGCAACCTGGAATGGGCCATCGCCCATGGCGTGCACCCGGTGGTGGGCACCACGGGCTTCGACGCCGGGCGGCTGGAGACCGTACGCGGGTGGTTGGAGCGGTCGCCGGGCGTCAACTGCCTGATCGCTCCCAACTTCGGCATCGCGGCCGTGCTCATGATGCACTTCGCGCAGCAGGCGGCCCGCCACTTCGAGTCCGTCGAGATCATCGAGCTGCACCATCCGAACAAGGCCGACGCCCCTTCGGGCACCGCCCGGCGTACGGCTGAGCTGGTGGCCGAGGCGCGCGGGAAGGCCGGGCTCGGCGGGATGCCCGACGCCACCAGCACCGCCCTCGACGGCCTGCGCGGCGCGGACGTCGGCGGTGTGCACGTGCACGCGGTGCGCCTGGCCGGGCTGATCGCCCACCAGGAGGTGCTGCTCGGCGGCGACGGCGAGATCCTCACCATCCGGCACGACACGATGAGCAGGTCGGCGTTCACGCCGGGCGTGCTGCTGGGCGTGCGCCGGGTGCGCGAGCTGCCCGGCCTCACCGTGGGCCTGGAGCCCCTGCTCGACCTGTGACCGCTGCACGACGTGCCCATGACCCATGAGGACACGGGGCATGGGCACGCCGTGAGGAGAGGGTCCCGGCTCCGCACAGCCGGGCCTACGATCATCAACACTAATACCAGCGGCGTGGTCCGCCCGAAACATGAGACCGTGTCGCCATGGTGCGATGGGCTGACCCGGACGAGCTTCCCGGGCTGATCTCCGTGGAACTGGCCGCCGACAAGCTGTTCGAGCAGGTCGGCATCGTCTTCCCGCCGGGCACGACCATGGTCGAGGAGGTGGACGACCCGGCCTCGGTGCTCGTCGAGGGCGATCCGCCGGCCGGGTTCGCGCTGATCGGTCACGTGGACGGCAACCTGCACCTCGACCAGCTCGCCGTGCATCCCGACAACATGCGGCAGGGCATCGGCGGACGGCTGGTCGAGGCGGTGGCCGACCACGCGCGGGCCGTGGGCGCGCCGGCGGTCACGCTGACGACGTTCAGGGACGTGCCGTGGAACGCCCCCTGGTACGAGCGGCACGGCTTCGCGGTGATGCCGGAGACGGAGTGGGGCCCGGAGCTGCGCAGGCTGGTGGAACACGAGCGCGAGCTGGGCATCGAGGTGGCGCCGCGGGTCGTGATGCGCCGATAGCCTGAACGGGTGAGCCGGTTTCGTGATGAGTTGTGGCAGGTCGTCGGCGGTGTGTACGACCAGATCCTGGCCCACCCGTTCCTGTCCGGGCTGACCGACGGGTCGTTGCCCCGGGAGGCGTTCCGTCACTACGTGGTGCAGGAGGCGCACTTCCTGCCCGACTACGCCAGGGCGCTGGCGGCGTGCGCGGCGCGTTCGCCCGAGCCGTCCGGTGTGCAGCGTTTCGCGGGGGACGCCGCCATGACCGTCGAGGTCGAGCACAGTCTCGTGGTGGAACTGCTGGCCGCGTTCGGGCTGGACGAAGCCGACGCGCGCAAGACGCCCGCCGGGCCCACCACGGTCGGCTACACCTCGTACCTGGTGCGTACGTGCTCGCTGGGGACGTTCCCCGAGGCCCTGGGCGCGATCGTGCCCTGCTACTGGATCTACGCCCGGGTCGGCGAGACCCTGCTCGGCCGCTCCTCGCCCGACCCGCTGTACGCCTGGTGGATCGACACCTACGGCGGCGAGGGCTACCAGGAGACCGTGGCCGGCGTGCTCGACCTGCTCGACGGGCTCGTACCTGAGGGCGAGGAGCGGCACCGGCTGCTCGACCGCGCGCTCACCACGGCCCGCTACGAATGGATGTTCTGGGACGCGGCCTGGCGCCAGGAGGGCTGGCCATGCGGCTGAGGGACCTCCTCCAGGCCGACCAGCTCGCGCTGAAGGTGCTGACCGGGCACGACCTGCTCGACCGGCGCGTACGCGGTGTGGCCACGACCGACCTGCCCGACCCGGCCATGTTCGTCAAGACGGGCGAGCTGGTGCTCACGGAGCTGACCTGGCACACCGGCCCGGCCTCCTCCCGCGACTTCGTGCGGAGCCTCGGGGACGTGGCGGCGCTGGTCGCGGGCACCGCGCTCAAGGTGCCGCCGGCCGACCTCATCGACGCCTGCGCCGAGGCCGGGCTGCCGCTGCTCACGCTGCCGGTGGACGTGCCGTTCAGTCAGGTCACCGAGCACGTGTTGCGGGCCCTGATCGTCGAGCTGGGCACGACGCCGCCGCGGCCCGCGTACGCCGCCCGCAGGCGCCTGGCCAGCACCCTGGTCGACGGTGGCAGCCTCACCAAGCTCGTCACGGCGGTGGCCGGCGAGCTCGACGTGCCCTGCTGGGTGCTCTCGCCGACCGGCCGGGTGATCGTCGGCTCCCAGCCGCTCGGCGTGGCGGCCCGGCTGCGGCTGGCGCACACGTTCCTCACCGCGCGTTTCCTGCCGGGCATGGTGACGCAGGAGGACGGGACGGCGTTGTCGGTCTTCCCGGTCGGCAAGGGGGCCTCCCACCGCATCGCCAACTGGTTCCTGGCCTACGCGGGCGAGCAGGTGCAGGGCGAGAACGAGGACCTGATCGTCGAGCTGGCCGCGCTCGTGGCGCTGGAACGTTCGCGGCTGGAGGCGGCGCAGCGGATCGAGCGGCGGGTGCTCGACCAGCTGCTGACGCTGCTGGAGTCGGGCGACGCGGCGCTGCCCGGCGTCGTCTCGCGCCTGCACACGCTGCACGTGGAGACCGAGCACGGCCTGGTGGCCGTGGCCCTGTCGGCGCGGCTCGGCGGCGACGGGGAGGTCGCCGTGCCGGTGCTGGCCGAGCTGCTGCGGCCGCTCGCGCCCGGAATCGTCACGGCCACCGGTCCGGCCGAGGCCCTCGCGCTCGTCCCGCTGGCCGGCAACACGGCCGAGGAGCTGACGAACCACGTGCTCAGGGGCGCCCGGACCCTGGAGGCCGGGCTCGGCGAGGGCCGCATCACGCTCGGGGTGAGCAGCGTGACGACCGGCCCGGCGGCGCTGAGCAGCCTCATCGAGGAGGCCAGGCACGCGCTCACGCTGGCCGCGCTGGGCGGCGAGCGGGTCAGCGTGGTCACCGGCGACGACGTCAGCTCCCACCGCACGCTGTTGGCCGCCATCCCCGGGGAGCTGCGGCGGGCGTTCCGGGCGCGGTTGCTGGGGCGGCTGGAGTCGTACGACGCGGCCAACCAGACGGACCTGCTGGAGACATTGCAGGCGTACCTGGAGGAGTCGGGCTCCTGGACGGCCACGGCAGAGCGCCTGCACGTGCACGTCAACACGCTGCGCTACCGGGTTCGGCGGATCGAGGAGCTGACCGGCAGGTCGCTGAACTCCTGGGACGAGCGGGTCGACTTCATGCTGGCGCTCAGGATGCGCTGAGGCGGGTCCGTACCTGCTCGACGCTGGGGTTGACCAGGGCGGAGCCGTCCGGGAACAGCACGGTGGGGATGAGCCAGGAGCCGCCGTTCAGCTCGGCGATGAAGTCGACGGCGCCGGGCGTCTCGTCCACGTCGATCTCCGTGTACGGGATGCCGGCGCGGGACAGTTGCGCCTTCAGCCGGTGGCAGTAACCGCACCAGGGGGCGCTGTAGACCGTGATCATGTATTTCCGATTCGATGAGTGGGTTTGACCGCTGGCGCGGGCAGCGAATACTCTCGTGTGCCAACTGGAGTTTACCGGTAGACACTGCAGCTAGGCGGGTTAACCGGTCGTGTGAAAGTAGGGTCCCCCGGTGGCCGATCTGCCTGTTTCCCGGCGTTCTGTCCTGCGGTCTGCCGCCTTCGCGGGCGCGCTCGCCGTACTGCCCGGCCTGCTGTCGGCCTGCGGATCGGCCGAGCCCGAGGGGACGGGCGCCAAGAAGAGCCTGGACGTCCTGCGCGTCGCGCTGCCCTCCTCCATCGGGTCGCTGGACGCGGCCAAGGAGGCGGGCATCATGAACTACGTCGTCGCCCTCCTGGTGCAGGAGTCCCTGGTCGGCGTGGGTCCGGACGGCAGCCTCCAGCCGTCCCTGGCCGAGTCGTGGACCAGGAAGAACGCCACCACCTACGTCTACAAGCTGCGCTCAGGCGTGACATTCGCCGACGGCAGCCCGCTGACCGCCGCGGACGTGGTCGCCAGCCTGAACCTGCACGCCAAGAAGGGCTCGACCACCGCCTTCGCCTACGCCTACGCCAACGTGGACACGATCGAGGCGACCGGCGACGCCGAGGTGACCATCAAGCTCAAGAGCCCCGACGCCTCCTTCGCCTGGGTGCCCACGCCCGGCACGCTGCTGGTGACCAGCGCCGCGTTCATCAAGGCCACCGGTGAGCGCATCGGCACGCCGGAGGGCAAGCTGCTGGGGACGGGGCCGTACAAGGTGGCGGAGTTCGCCCCCGACTCGCACGTCACGCTGGAGCGCAACGACGCCTACCGGGGCGGGAAGCCGGCCTTCCGGCAGATCAGGATCGACTTCATCCCCGAGGAGTCGACGCGGCTGCTGGCCATGCGCGGCGACTCCGTGGACGTCGCGCTCAACGTGCCCGCCGAGCAGATCGACCAGTGGAAGGCCGTGCCCGGCGCGCAGGTGCTGACCGCCGGCGACCGTTCACTGGTCACGCTGGCCTTCAACACCGCCAAGAAGCCCTGGGACGACGTGCACGTACGCCGGGCCGTCGCCCACGCCGTGGACCGGGAGGGCGTCGTCAGGAGCGTCCTGCGCGGCCACGGCAAGGTCGCCGCCACCATCCCCGACCCGGCCCAGTGGGGCGGCGTGCTGGACCAGGCCGAGGTCGACGCCCTGTACGCGTCCATCCCCCAGTACGGCTTCGACCTGGCCCAGGCCAAGGCCGAGCTGGCGAAGTCGGCCACGCCGCAGGGGTTCTCCGACACGCTCACGTACCCGAGCAGCGGCCCGCAGCTCGGCCGGGCGGCGCTCACCCTGGCCGAGAACCTCAAGACCATCGGCATCACGCTGGAGGTCAAGGAGGTGCCGCTCGAACAGTGGATCGCCGACCTCGGCAAGCACGGCTCCGGCATCTACCTCGGCTGGTACTTCGCCACCACCGGCGACCCCGCCGAGTACATCCAGCAGCTCCTGCACGGCGGCGCCACCGGCGAGAACGGCACCAACATCGCCGAGTACGACAACGCCGAAGTGACCGGCCTGCTGGACAAGGCCAAGGCGGGCACCGACGACGCCGCCCGGGGCAAGCTGCTCGGCCAGGCGCTGGTCAAGGCCGCGGCGGACGTGCCGTACCAGCCGCTGTGGTGGGGCGAGGCGGCCACCGCGTTCGGCAAGGCGGTCGCCGCCGACGGCTTCGGCCCCTACTTCTTCGTCGGCCCGTGGGCGACGAAGGTGGCCGCGCGCTGATGACGAACCCCATCGACGTGCACGAGGCGCTGGCCGGGATGCGATACCCCGAGTCGGTGTCCCTGCACCCGGACGGCGACCGCGTCGCCTGCGTGATCGACGGCGTCGCGCACGTCGTCACGCTGGACGGCGGCGTGACGGCCGCGGGCGACTGCCACGGCCTGGTCCGGTGGCTCCCCGACGGTCGGCTGCTGCGCGCGACGGCCCCCGGCGAGCTGGCGGTGGACGGGTGGCGGGCCCGCGTGGACGGCGAGATCGAGGACCTGATCCCCGGCGAGGACGGCACCGTCCTGGTCCGGCTGGCCGATCCCGGCAGCGAACGCGACGGCAGCCACCTGGGCCTGCGTGTCCATGACCCGGCCGACCCCTTCGTCCTCACGCCGGGCGCGCGGCTGCGCCGCCTGGCCTGGTTCGAGATCGGCGACGACCGGCCGCACGAGCTCGCCCTGCCCGGCCTGACCGTGTGGGACGCCGACTGGCGCGGACGCCGCGCCCTCGCGGTGACCTCAGAGGACGAGACACCCGCCGGGTACTACCGGCCGCGGCTGGACCTGGTCGACGGCGGCGAGGTGCGTACACTGCACCGCACGTCCTGGCAGCTCAGCCGGCCCCGGCTGGCCCCGGGCGGGCGGGCGGCCGTGGTGGTCGAGGGGTTGTCGATCGTCTCGGGCCGCGTGTTGCGCGCCGACCTGGTCACGGGGGAGGTCACGTACCTGGGCGAGCTGGACGACGTCACCGACCTCGGCTGGCTGGACGACGAGACCCTGTGGTTCACCGGCTGGTCGGGCACCGGCGTGCACGGCGGTGTGCTCGGCGCCGCCGACGGCCGCGTGCTGAGCCGCTGGACGGCCCGGGGCACGCTGGGCGGGCGCGACGGCCAGCCCTCGCTGTCCGTGGACCGTGCCGGCCGGGTGGCCGCGGCCTGCTGGGAGAGCCCCGAGCTGCCCCCGGAGGTCGCCGTGGCCTCCCTCGCCGACGGCGGCTGGCGCCAGGTCACCGCCCTCAACGCCGGGCTGGCCGGGCTCGCCGTGCACCAGGAGGAGATCACCTGGACGGGCCGCGACGGCCTCCCGATCACCGGCCTCCTCCTCACGACACCGAAGGATGGGAACGAGCCTCGGCCGCTGGTTGTCGTCGTGCACGGGGGGCCCACCTGGTTGTGGTCCAGTTCGTTCGCGCCCGCCGAGTCCAACCAGCTCGCCGTGCCGCTCGCGCACGCCGGCGCGGCCGTCCTGCTGCCCAACCCCAGGGGCAGCAGCGGACGCGGCCAGGACTACGCCCGCGCGGTCATCGGCCGGTTCGGCGAGGCGGACCTGGACGACGTGCTCGCCGGCGTGGACCACCTCGACGCCACCGGCGTCGCCGACCCTGGCCGGACGGCCGTCATGGGACTGAGCTACGGCGGCTTCCTGACCGCCTGGGCCGTCACCCGTACGAACCGCTTCCGTGCGGCCGTCGTGATGTCCGGCGTCAGCGACTGGCTGAGCTTCTCCACCGCCAGCAACCTCGCAGGCGGCTTCGACCCGCTCTACCACGCCGGGGCCGACCCGGCCACCCCCGAGGGACGCGAGGACCTGGCCGCCCGCTCGCCGGTCTACCACGCCGCCGAGGTCGAGACCCCGACCCTGATCCTGCACGGCGAACGCGACCGCACCACGCCACCCGGACAGGCGGAACAGCTCTATCGTGCCTGGTCGGCGGCCGGTGTGAGCACTCAGCTCGTCGTCTACCCTCGGGAGGGTCATGAGCTGGTCGAGCCCGCCCACCGCAGGGACGCGGCAGAGCGCGTGATCGGCTGGCTGACCGGGGGCGGGGTGTTGTGATGGGCTGGGCCGGGTTCCTGCTGCGCAGGTCCGCGGGCACCGCCGCCGTCGTGCTGCTGCTGTCGGCGGGCGTGTTCGGCCTGCTCTACCTGGCCCCCGGAGACATCCAGCAGACCCTGCTCGGCACCCGTCCGGCCACCGCCTCCACGATCGCCGCCCTCAGGGCCCGCTACCACCTCGACGACCCCGTCGCCGTGCAGTACCTGCGCTGGCTCGGCGGCGTGCTCCGCGGCGACCTCGGCGTCTCCATCAGGACCGGCCAGCCCGTCGGCGCCATGCTCGGGGAACGCCTGCCGCGCACGCTCGTCCTGACCGCCTACGGCACGCTCCTGGCCGCGCTCGCCGGTCTCCCGCTCGGCGTGCTGGGCGCGCTGCGCAAGGGCCGGGCGAGCGACCGCCTGGTGGTGACCGCCGGGGTGGTGGGGCTGAGCGCGCCGCCGTTCGCGGTCGGCCTGCTGCTGCTCGTGGTGTTCGCGCTCGGGCTCGGCTGGTTCCCCGTCTACGGCACGGGGGAGGGGTTCGCCGGGGAGTTGTGGCACCTGACGCTGCCCGCCGTCGCGCTGGCGGCCGGGGCGGCCGGCATGCTCCTCCGGTTCAGCAGGGCCGCGCTCGTGCGCGAGCTCGACCAGGACTACGTCGTCTTCGCCCGTGCCCGCGGGCTGAGCGCGCCCGTCGTGCTCGGTTACGCCATGCGCAACTCGCTGGTGCCCGTGCTGACCGCGGCCGGGCTCGTCGTCACCGGCATGCTGGCCGGGACCGTGCTGGTCGAGGTCACGTTCGCGCTGCCGGGGCTGGGGTCGCTGCTGGTCGACTCGGTCACGTTCAAGGACGTGCCGGTGGTGCAGGCGCTCGCGCTGCTGCTGACGCTGCTGATCGCCGCCGTCAACCTGCTGGTGGACGTCGCCTACTCGGTGGCCGACCCCCGCGTACGGCTCGGCGGGGGTGCGTCGTGACCCGCCGGTTCCCCGTCGCCGTGCCGCTGGCGCTGGCCGTGCTCGCGGTCGTCGTGGTCGCCGCCGCCTTCGCCCCCTGGCTGGTCCCCGGCGCCACCGCCCAGGACCTGATGACCGGCATCTCCGGGCCGGGCCCCGGCCACCCGCTCGGCACCGACGACCTGGGCCGCGACGTGCTGAGCCTGCTCGTCGCCGGGGCGCGCACCGCCGTTCCGGGGGCGTTCGCCGTGGCCGCCGGGTCCATGCTGGTCGGCAACCTGCTCGGCCTGGCCGCCGGCTACTTCGGCGGCTGGGCGGACACCCTGGTCATGCGCTGGGCCGACCTGATGTTCTCGCTGCCCGCGCTGCTGGTCGCGATCGTCGTGGCGGGCGTGCTCGGCGGCGGCTACGGCCTGGCCGTCGCCGTGCTGGTCGTGTTGTTCTCGCCCACCGACACGCGGGTGGTGCGCGGCGCGGTCCTGGAGCAGCGGCACCGGCCCTACGTCGAGGCCGCCCTGCTGAAGAACCTGTCGTCCTGGCGAATCATGACCCGGCACATCTGGCCGAACATCGCCCCCGTCAGCCTGGCCTCGGCCTTCCTCAACTTCGCCTACGCGCTGGTGTCGCTGTCGTCGTTGTCGTTCCTCGGCCTGGGCGTGCCCGCCGGCTCGCCCGACTGGGGGCGCACGCTGGCCGACAACCGCACCCAGCTCCTGGCCAACCCGTGGGCGGTCATCGCGCCCGGCCTGGCCGTGATCGTCACCGCCGCCGCGCTCAACCTGGTGGGCGACTGGCTGCACGAACGCTTCGAGCGGAGGGCCCGGTGACCATGTTGCGGGTGGCGGACCTGACCGTACGGCAGCCGGGCACCGGCCGTACGCTGCTGTCGCAGGTGTCCTTCGAGGTGGCCGCCGGGGAGTCGGTGGCGATCGTGGGCGAGTCCGGGTCGGGCAAGTCGCTGACCGTCAGGGCGCTGCTCGGGCTGCTGCCCGCCGGGCTGGAGTCCACCGGGCACGTCGAGATCGACGGCCGGCGCGTCGACGACGACCCCAAGGTCATGCGGCGGCAGCGCGGCGGCACGGTCTCGCTGCTCATGCAGGACCCGTTCACGCTGCTCAACCCCCTGCGCAAGGCCGGGAAGCAGATCGCCGACGGACTGCCCGAGGGCGCCGACCCGAAGCGCGAGGTCCCGAGGCTGCTGGCCGAGGTGGGGCTGCCGGGCGAGGTGGCGGGCAGATACCCGTTCCAGCTCTCCGGGGGCATGCGGCAGCGGGTGGGCCTGGCCTGCGCGCTGGCCGCCGCGCCGCGGATCCTGGTGGCCGACGAGCCGACCACCGCGCTCGACGCCACCACGCAGCGCGAGGTCCTGGCCCTCATCCGGCGCATCCAGCGCGAACGGGACATGACGTTCCTGCTCATCACGCACGACCTGCGGCTGGCGTTCTCGATGTGCGACCGGGTCGTCGTCATGTACGCGGGCCGGGTCATGGAGGTGGGACGGGCCGCCGAGCTGCGGGAGGAGCAGCGGCATCCGTACACGCGGGCGCTGCTGGCCGCCGAGCCGCCCGCCGACCGGCGGTTGTCGGTCATCCCGTCCGTGCCGGGCTCGGTCCCGGCCCATGACGCGGTGGACGGGCGCTGCGGCTTCGCCGACCGGTGCGCGTGCACGGTGGCGGAGTGCCGTACGGGTGTCCCCGCCCTGGTCGCCGTGCCGGGCGTGGAAGGGCGGTTGTCGGCCTGCGTACGGGCCGCCGCGCTGCCCGAGGCGCCGCCGCCCCCGCCGGGCGTGCCGTCGCCGCCGCGGGCCGCCGTCGCGCCGCTGCTGGAGGTCACGGGGCTGCGCAAGACGTACGCGGGCGGGTCGCGGCCGGCCCTGGCGGGCGTGGACCTGACCGTGGCCCCGGGCGAGGTCGTGGCCGTCGTCGGCGAGTCGGGATCGGGCAAGACCACGCTGGCCCGCTGCGTGACCGGCCTGGAACGCCCTGACGCGGGCGTCATCACCCTCGACGGCCTCGACTGCTCCGACTACACCCGGATGTCCCGCCAGGCGGTGCGTCAGGCCCGGCGTTCGGCGCAGATGATCTTCCAGGATCCGTACTCGACGCTCAACCCGGCGCGTACCGTCGGGGCGACGCTCAAGGAGGCGCTCGCGGCCGAGGGACGCCCCCCGGACGTCGGGGCGCTGCTGCGCCTGGTGGGCCTCGACCCCGCGCTCGCCCGCAAGCGCCCGGCCGGCCTGTCCGGCGGCGAACGGCAGCGCGTGGCCATCGCGCGGGCCGTGGCCGGCGAGCCCCGGCTGCTGGTCTGCGACGAGCCCGTCTCCGCCCTCGACGTGTCCGTGCAGGCGCAGGTGCTCACCCTGCTCGCCGGGCTCAGGGAACGCCTGGGCATGGGCCTGCTGTTCATCACCCACGACCTGGCCGTGGTCCGCCAGCTGGCCGACCGCCTGTACGTGCTGAGGGCCGGCGAATGCGTCGAGACCGGCGACGTGGACCAGGTGCTGGACGCCCCCGCCCACCCCTACACCCGTGAGCTGCTGGCCAGCGTGCCCGACGGCACCAGCCGCTGGCCCGGCTGAGCGGCGGGCCCGCCCTCAGTCGTAGGAGATCAGCGTCAGCACCCGGCAGCCGCGCTCGCCGGTCGCGTAGACGTGGTCGACCTCGGCGCCGAACCGCACCGCGTCACCCTCGCCCAGCCGCACCGACCACGTGTCGCTCTCCACCGTCACCTCGCCCGACACCACGTAGGCGTGCTCCACCGACCCGTGGCCGTGGGCGCTCTTGGCGCTGCGCGTCATCGGCGGCAGGTCGCCCTCGGCCAGCTCGAACCGCCGCCGGTCGGCCGCGGCGAACAGGCTGCGCACGGGCGTGTCGCCCACGGCCACCGGCATGCCCTCGCCCCTGCGCAGCACCTCGGGCGCGGCCAGATGGGTACGGGTCAGCTCGGCGAACGTGAGCTCCAGCGCCCCCGCCAGCCGCGTCAGCACCTCGATCGTCGGATTGGCCACCCCGCGCTCGATCTGCGAGATCAGCGCCTTGCTCACCCCGGTCAGCTCGGCCAGCTCGCGGACGCTGAGCCCCCGGGCCAGCCGCGTGCGCCGCAGGTTGCCGGCCAGCGCGCCCCGCACCCCGGCGGCCTGCCCGTTGGTCACCGCGAGTTCCTGCCGCACGTGGTGAGTCCTTCCTGTTTCGAGGGTCCACCCCCATCATGCCCTGCGGCTTAACCCCGCCGGTCCAGGAAATCCGCCACAATCCGGACGAACGCGTCCGGGTCGTCCACCCACGGGAAGTGCCCGGCGCCGGGCATCGTCACCGGCGTCGCGTCGCGGAACAGGCTCGCGAAGGGCCGCGCGTACAGGCGGCAGGGGTGGGCGTCCAGGTCGCCCGTCAGCAGCAGCACGGGCGCGTCCAGGGCGGCCAGCCCGGCCCTGACCTCATCCGGCGTCACCGGGGAAGGCGCGTAGAAGCCGTCGCCCGCGGCCTCGGCGCACTCGTCCTCGGCGCCCGCCGCGTGCGCCCTGGCCCGCTCGGTCCAGGGGCCGTAGAGGAAGCGGTGCCCCTCCAGCCCGTCGCCCGACCGGAACTCGGCCAGGGCGGACTCGTACCAGGGCTCGTCCTCGCGCAGCTCCAGCCCGGCCCGCCAGTCGTCCTCCGTCGGTACGAAGCCCACGGCGACCGGCGAGGGCGCGACGAGGCACAGGGATTCGAGGCGGCCCGGATGGAGGCCGGAGTAGCGGACGGCCACGTTCGCGCCGGCCGAGTGGGCCAGCAGGTCCATCCGCTCCAGCCCCAGATGTTCCCGCAGCGCCTCGACGTCGGCCGCCTGCCGGTCCCACCGGTACGTCTCCGCGTCCGCCGGGACCGCCGAGTCGCCGCTGCCCCTGCCGTCCAGCAGGATCAGCCGCCGGGGGAGCCCGCCGAGGTCGCCCAGGTAGCGGGAGGCACGCCCCGGGCCGCCCGGCACGCACACCAGTGGCACGCCCGTGCCCTTCACGTGGAAGGCCAGCTCGGTTCCGTCATGGGCGAGAAAAGAGGGCATGCGGCGATTATGCCGGTTGCCCTTTAGGCAGGGGGCCGAGCCGGTCCCCCGCCGGATCGGGTCACGCGAGGTAGGCGTCGACCTCGGCCAGGTAGGCGTCCTTCAGGTGCCGCGGCAGCCAGGTGATCTCGAACGCGTTGCGCTCAAGCTGGGCCAGCTCCTCCCGGGTGAGCTGCAGCTCCTCCTGCAGCGCCGCGAGGTTCTCGGCCACGTACCCCGCGAAGTACGCCGGGTCGTCGGAGTTGATCGTCACGCGGACGCCGAGCTCCATGAGCTTGCGGATGCCCTCGGCCTTCATGGAGTCGGTGACGTACCCATTGGAGATCGGGCAGCAGGTCAGGCCGATGCCGCGGGCCAGCACCAGGTCGACCAGCCGCTGGTCCTCCAGGATGTTGACGCCGTGGTCGACGCGGTCGACGCCGATCTCCTCGATCGCCTGGCGGATGTGCTCGATCGAGTTGTCCTGGTCGACGTCGCAGTGCATGGTCAGCAGGTAGCCCTCCTGCCGGGCCCGCTCGTACACCGCGGCGAACTTGGCCGGCGGGTTGCCCTTCTCGTCGGAGTCCAGCCCGATGCCGACGATCCACTCCTTGTACGGCAGCGACTCCAGCAGCGTCGCCATCGCGTACTCGGCCTGGAAGTCGCGCAGGAAGCACATGATGAGCTGGGCCCGCACGCCGAGCTGCCGGTCGGCGTCGATCAGCGCCCGCCGCAGCCCGCGGATCACCACGTCGAACGGCACCCCGCGCGAGGTGTGCGCCTGCGGGTCGAAGAAGATCTCGGCGTAGCGCACGTTCTGCTCGGCGGCCTTGCGCAGGTAGGCCATGGCCAGGTCGTAGAAGTCGGGCTCGGTGCGCAGCACCTGCATGCCCTCGTAGTAGACCTTGAGGAAGGAGGGCAGGTCGTCGAAGGAGTAGGCGTCCCGCATCTCCTCGACCGAGGCGTAGGGCAGCGCGAGGCCGTTCCGCTCGGCCAGGGCGAACTTGAGCTCCGGCTCAAGCGTGCCCTCGATGTGCAGGTGCAGCTCGCACTTGGGCAGCCCGGCGATGAAGTCCTTCATGATCAAACCTCCGTGAGGATCGGGTCGACGACCGTGAGCCGTACGCAGTCGATCAGTCCGAGGTCGGTGACGGCGTAGTCGGGGATCGCGGTGATCGACAGGAAGAACAGGTACATGAGCGGCGCGGGCAGCGTGCAGCCCAGCTCGCGGGCCAGATCGTCGAGCCGCTCCTCCAGCACGGCCATCTCGGCGGCGGGCAGGTCGGAGACGATGCCGCCGACCGGCAGCGGCAGCAGCGCCCGCACCTCGCCGTCCACCACGACGGCCTGGCCGCCGCCCTGCTCGGCGACGGTGTTGACGGCCAGCGCCATGTCCTCGCGGGAGGCGCCCACGCAGATGATGTTGTTGTCGTCGGGGGCCGCGCTGGTGGCGATCGCGCCGGCCCGCAGGCCCATGCCGCTGACCATGGCGACCGGCTTGTTGCCGGTCTTGCCGTACCGCTCGACGACCGTGACGAGCAGCGCGTCCTGCTCCACGGAGGGCTCCACGACGCCGTTCACCACGGGCAGCGTCACGTCGCGCCTCTTGCGGACGAAGACCTGCTCGGTGAACCCGAGGGTCAGTACGGTCGCCTCGGCGCCCTCGGCGCGCAGCACCAGGTCGTCCGCGGTGACCGGGCTGATCGGGAAGGGCCGGACCGGGCCGCGCTCGGGGGCCGGCGTCGGCGTGACCATCTGCCCGTCCCTGGCGGCGGGGACGCCGTTGGCGATCACCTCGCGGACCCGGAAGTCCTCCAGCGAGTCCACGATCAGCACGTCCGCGAACCGGCCGGGGGAGAGGCTGCCGACCAGGTGGTCGATGCGGTACATCTCCGC
Source organism: Nonomuraea sp. WAC 01424 (assembly GCF_003947315.1). NCBI lineage: Bacteria > Bacillati > Actinomycetota > Actinomycetes > Streptosporangiales > Streptosporangiaceae > Nonomuraea > Nonomuraea sp. WAC 01424. The sequence goes on along the minus strand of NZ_QHHZ01000025.1, from coordinate 13,513 downwards.
GCAGTTGACGGTGGCCATCTGGATCGCCGTCACCGGGTCGACCCCGGCCGCGACCGCCATCCGGACCAGCTTGTCCATGTGGCCGCCGGCCAGCACGTCGGCCGCGTGCACGTCGTCGGTGCAGAACGCCAGCCTGCGGGCGCCGGCCGTGGCCACGGCCTTGATGTTCTCGTCGAGGAAGTGGGCGACGGACGACTCGCGGATGATGCCGTACATGCCGCGGCGCAGCTTCTCCAGCATCTCCTCGTGCGAGTACGACTCGTGGTCCAGCCGTACGCCGGCCGCGGCCAGGCCGCTGATCCGGCGGGGGTCGGACAGCGGCGCGCAGCCGAACACCGGCAGCCGTCGCTCCCGGGCCAGGTCGAGGGCCTCCAGGACGGCGGGATCGGAGTGTTCCACCATCTCCTGGACGGTCTCCCAGATGCCCACACATTCCGGCCATTCCTGGGCGATCCTGTGCTCAGCCGGACCGAACGGATGACCGACGGTCGACTCCGGCACGGTGTAGGGCGCCTTCGCGGGTGCACCCCACCAGATTCGCATGCCGGTCGCCGCCGCCTCGTCCAGGAAACGCCGTACGCCCGGCAGTCCCTCGGCCACGAGGATCTGGTCCAGCCCCGACACCACGCTCGTCGTGCCGAACGGCACCACCAGGTCGGCGAAGCTGGTGACCGACAGCTTGCTGCACTCGATGTGCAGGTGACCGTCGATCAGGCCCGGCACCAGGTAGCCGCCCCGGGCGTCGATGATCTCGGTGTCCGGGCCGCGCTCCAGCACCGGCTCGACGGCGGCGATCCGGCCGCCCACGATGCCGATCTCGGCCGGGTAGAGCTCGCCGGTCAGCACGTTGACGAGCGTGCCGCCCGTGATGATCCGGTCGGCGGGCCGGCGCCCGTACGCCACGTCCAGCAGGTCGCGGTCCATCATGCCTCCACAGTCCGTACGGCGGGCCGTGGCACGAGCAGCGCGTACGCCGCCCCCGCCACCAGGAAGCCCGCGAAGATGCTGAAGTCGCTGCCGCCGGTCGCCGCCGACAGCGGCCCGACGAAGACGGCCGAGTTGATCCACAGGGCCGCCGCCACCATGCCCAGGGCCTGAGCGACGAGGGCCGGCCACCGGATCTGGCCGGGCGCCCGCTCGTCGAACAGCGCCTCGGCGTCGTAGCGGCCCCTCCGGCGCAGCCAGTCGGTGATGTAGACCCCGGCCCAGGGCGCCAGCCAGATGATCAGCAGCGAGAGGAAGTTGTTGAGCATGGTGTTGAAGTTGTTCGAGGTGACCGCCACGAACGTGATGATCACGCACAGCACGAGGTCGCCCACGACCGCCACCCAGCGCTTGACCTTGATCCCGGCCGCCTGGAGGTTCAGCCCTGACGAGTACAGGTCGGTGGTGTTGACCGCGAACAGCGACACGATCGCCAGCAGCAGGTACGGCACCACGAACCAGCCGGGCAGCGCGCCCGGCAGCCCCGAGATCGGGTCGGTGTTGTCCTTGACCACGGTCGCCACGGCCGCCCCGAGCGTCATCAGCAGCACGTACGGGACGAACCCGCCGAGGGCCGCGTAGCCGAAGACCGCCTTCTTGGAGGAGTTCGCCGGCAGGTAGCGGGAGTAGTCACCGCCCAGCGGCCCCCACGACAGCCCGCCCGCAGACATGATCATCGCGATCGCCATCGTGAACGTCGCGAAGTCCGCGGAACCGCCGCCGCCCCCGAGCTCGACCTTGGGCGCGATCAGGATCGCCATCACGCCGAACAGCACCACGAACACCCACGTGAAGTACTTCTGCGCCTTCATCACCGCGGCGTGCCCGATCAGCGGCAACACGAGCTGGATGGCCGCGGCCACCAGGATGACCACGACCTTGAGCCCGAGCCCCTGGTCGCTCACCCCCGCCTGCTCCAGCAGCGACAACGCCGCGAACGTGATCAGCACCATTCCGCCGGCCTCGAAGCCGACCATGTTCAGCCAGCCGAAGAAGCTGAGGACGCGCGCGCCCTTGGGGCCGTACGCGGCCCTGGAGACCGCCATGGTGGAGGTGCCGGTCGCCGGGCCCTGCAAACTGGTCAGGCCGACCAGCGGGAACGCCAGCAGGTTGCCGATGACGATCGCGATGACCGCCTGCGTGAAGCTGAGCTGGAAGGCCGCCACGATCGTGATGCCGTAGACGAGGGTGAAGATGCCCATCGTCGTCCCCGACCAGAGGAAAAGCAGGTCACGCGGGCGGCCGTACCTTTCGCCGGCCGAGACCAGTTCGATCCCGCGTTGTTCCATTGCCCCTCCTGAGGGTCGCTCGTGCGTGCGCACACAGTGAACCGTAGGGGGGTGACCTGGTGATTTATCCAGACATACGAGCGTACGAGAGCCAGTTGTACCCGGCTACAAAGTGATCGCCAAGCCGACCGCGAACAGCAGGCCGTACGCCATCTGGAGCTTGCCCGTCTGCTGCAGCACCGCGATCAGCGCCGGCCCGACGGCCTTGCCCAGCACGGTCCTGATCGGCGTGACCGCGAGCGGCGCGGCCAGCGCCGCGAGCGCCGCCCACGGCGTGACGGCGATCATCGCCAGCGCCACCACGAACGGCACCACCTGGCACAACACGTACAGCGCCCGGGTACGCTCGGCCCCCAGCCGCACCGCCAGCGTGCGCTTGCCCGATGTGCTGTCCGTCTGGACGTCGCGCAGGTTGTTGACCACCAGCATCGAGCACGACAGCAGGCCCACCGGGATCGAGGCGAGGAAGGCGGTCCAGCTCAGCTGCTCGGTCTGCACGTACGCGGTGCCCATCACCGGGACCACGCCGAAGAACACGAAGACGGCCGGCTCGCCGAGCCCGCGGTAGCCGTAGGGCCGCTTGCCGCCGGTGTAGAACCAGGCCGCGCCGATGCACGCGACCCCCACCAGCAGGATCCACCACGCCCGCGTCACGACCACCAGCACGACACCGAGCACCGCCGCGACCGCGAAGCAGCCCAGCGCCGCCGTCAGGACCTGCCGGGGCGTGGCCGCCCGCGAGCCCACGAGCCGCATCGGGCCGACCCGCTGGTCGTCGGTGCCGCGGATGCCGTCGCTGTAGTCGTTGGCGTAGTTGACGCCGATCTGCAACGACAGCGCCACGAGCAGCGCCAGGACCGCGCGCCACCAGACGAATCCGCCGTCGCCGACCGCCACGCCCGTGCCGACCATGACGGGGACTACGGCGTTGGGAAGGGTGCGCGGGCGCGCGCCCGCGATCCACTGACCGGGGGTAGCCATGCTGTCGAACCTCTAGCTGATATCCGTGGTGAGCCTGACCATGCGGATCGGACGGCCCATGTCGAGGACACGTTCGGCCATGTCCTCTCCCCAGCCGGCCGACTCCAGGAAGCCGAGCACCGCGTAGTTGTCGGCGAACACCCAGGTGACGATCTGGCGGAAGCCGTCCTCGCGCAGGTAGTCGACGGTGGCGTTGAGCAGGCGGCTGCCGTGGCCGCGACGGACGAAGTCAGGGTCGACCAGCAGCGTCAGCATCTCGGCGACCCTGCTGGGATCCAGGTCGGGATCCTCGGCGGGGGCGTGCGAGGCCAGCCCCACCACGCGCTCGCCGCCGCGCGGGGTCGTCAGCGCCGCGCTGCCGCCCGCGCCGAGCGCCGGGAAACCCTCGGTGTCGAGGATGGTCTCCACCGCGACCAGCACCCGGTGCGTGGGGCCGGGCGGGGCGACGATCGCCTCGTCCCACTGGCGCAGCCACATCTTCTCGGCCGCCGGGCCCGTCATCTGCTCGAGTGGGCCCTCCGGGAGGAACTCCCGATAGCCGTAGCGCCAGGCGCGGATCTGAGTATTCGCAACCTGGAGAACATCCTCGCGCCGGGCCGCCCGGACGCCTACGTCTGCCATCTCGGCCCGCTCCTTCGCCTGCCGTTCGTGCCACAAGGCACGAGTTACACCGTATCGGTGTTTGACCCTTGGAGACGACGCGAACCCCGCTTCCGCGCCCGGTATGCGCGTGTCTTGGTGCGGTTACCGCATACCCGCATCGAACACCACGAGCGCGAACGATTCCTGGACGAGTCGATGAACGCCCGCTGACACGTTCCCTCCGCGCACACCTTGAGCCGATCCCAGGACGCGCCGACCGACGCGGCGGCGATCGGCGGCAGCCCGGCCCGCACCCCCTCGCCCGCCGGGACGAGCTCCGGCAGGCCGTCGCCGCCCACGCCCACCGTGAGCGGGAGGGCGGGCAGGTCGGCCCGTTCGCGCCTGAGCGCGGCCCGCAGGCCCTCGCGCAGGGCCAGGGCGGTGAGCAGGTCGTCGTCGCCCGCCCGGTCGCCCGGACCGCTCAGACCCCGGTCACGCAGCCACAACGCCAGCTCGGCGGGGGAGGACAGCTCGTCCGCGTCGGCCTCGACGTCGTAGGTGTTCACGAAGTCGCGTACGAGCTCCGCGGAGAACGGCATGCCCGACACTCTATCGGGCATCCGATCATGGGACCTGTGAGGCCAGTCCGATCACGGGACCTGTGAGAGCAGGCAGCGTTCCAGCGCCTCGGCGAGCCTGCGTACCCCCTCGGCCAGCTCCCGCAGGTCGGCGGCGGCCATGTGGGTCACCCTGATCCGCGGGCCCGGCGGCTCCGACGGGTAGTACATCCGCCCGGGGCTCACCAGCGTCCCGAGCCGCCTGGCGGTCTCGACCAGCGTGTTCTCGTCCACCTCGGCGGGCAGCCGGAGCCACAGGTGCAGGCCGCCGATCGGCAGCAGGTGCACCTCGGCCGCGGGCATGCGGGCCGCCAGCGCCGCCGCGAGCGCGTCCCGCCTGGTGAGGATCTCGGCGTGGACGGCGTTCAGGTGCCTGCTCCAGGCCGCCGAGCCCACGAACTCCAGCGCCGTCTCCTGCAGCGGCCTGGCCACGAAGAACGACTCGACGAGCTGGCTGGCCCGCAGCCGGTGCGCGGCGGGCCCGCGGGCGACGACGGCCGCCACCCGCAGGCTGGGGGAGAGGATCTTGGTCAGCGAGCCCACGTTGACGACCGTGCCGTGGGCGTCCATGGAGGCCAGCGACGGGGGCGCGCCGGGGGCCAGGTAGCGGGCGTAGTCGTCCTCGATCACGAACGCCCCCGCCGCCCGCGCCACCTCCAGCACCTGCGCGCGCCGGTCCGGGGACAACGTCGCGCCCGTCGGGTTGTGCAGGGTGGGCTGGCAGAAGAACACCCGCGCGCCGGTGACGGCGAACGCCTCGGCCAGCAGCTCGGGCCGTACACCGTCCCGGTCCATCGGCACGGCCGTCGCCCGCAACCCCGCCGCCTTGGCCGCCGCCAGCGCCCCCGGGTAGGTGGGCGTCTCGACCAGCACCGGCGTACCGGGGGCCGCCAGCGCCCTGAACGCGTGCGTGAGCGCCGCCTGGCCGCCGCTGACGATCAGCGCGTCCGCCGCCGTCACGTCCCCGCCGGCCTGCCGGGCGAACCAGCTCCGCAGCTCCCGCAGCCCGGTGAGCGGCGGCACCGCCCAGGCGTCCGGCCTGCGTACGGCCCGCGCGGCGGCCGCCGCGAGCTGCCGGTCCGGCCGCAGCCCCGGATGCAGGTAGCCGCCGGTCAGCGGCACCGCCTCCTCGGGCGGACGGGCCAGCAGCGCCGCCACCGGGCCGTCGTCCACGACTGGGTCGCCGAGCGCGACCGTCTGCCAGGACAGGTCCACCGGGTCCTGACCGCGTACCGGCTGCCGCGCCGCCACGAACGCGCCGCTGCCCGGACGCGACACCACCCGACCCTCGGCGGCGAGCTGACCGATGGCCCGCGAGACCGTCACGGGGCTGACGTTGTGCCGCCGCATGATCTCCCGACTGGACGGCAGCCGCGCACCGGGACCGAGACGATCGGCCTCTTCCCGCAACATCGCAGCAATCTGGGCGATACTGCTATCGTTGACCATGAAAGACCACAATAGCGCTACCCACCACCCCCAAGTAGCGCCCCCACCCACCCCTCCGCACCACCCCGCCTCTTCTCAAGCCGCACCCACCCCCCCCACCACCCCTCACCAGGCCCCCAACGCCCCCGCCACCGCCCCCTTGCGCCACACCCCCGAGGCCCTCGGGATTGCTCCCACCTCCTCGCACCGCACTCCCGAGGACCCCACCGTCACTCCGGCCTCCTCGCACCGCACTCCTGAGGACCCCAGCGTCACTCCGGCCTCCTCGCACCGCACTTCCGAGAGCCCCAGCGTCACTTCCGGCATCTCACGGCGCAGCCCCGAGGCGACCCGGGCGTCGAGCACGACCGGCACCCCACGCGGCGCTTCGTCAGCCACCGCCCCCACGCGAGGAGCCGACGGCGGCGGCGCAGCCGCTCGCGCCCGGCAAGGGACGATGCTCGCCTTCCTGGGCGTCCTGGCCTTCTCCGGCAGCTTCCCCGGAACCGTCTACGCGATGCAGGGCTTCGACCCCTGGCTGGTCGCCATCGGCCGCGCCGCCCTGGCCGGCATCATCGCCCTGATCTGCCTCAAGGCCGCCCGCCTCCCCCTCCTCCCACCACGCCACCAATGGCCCTCCTACGCCGTCATCTCACTCGGCGTCGTCTTCGGCTTCCCCGTTTTCAGCGGGCTGGCCCTGAACCTGGGCGCCAGCACCTCCCACGCCGCCGTGGTCATCGCCCTGCTCCCCGCCGCCACCGCCGCCTGCGCCGTCGTACGAGCAGGCGAACGCCCCCGCCCGTTGTTCTGGGCCGACCGCGCCGCCGGCGCCGCCGCCATCACCGCCTTCACCCTCACCCGAGGCCAGGCCGGCGCGGCCTGGCCGGACATCCTCCTCGTCGGCGCCCTCCTGTCAGCCGCCCTCGGCTACACCGAAGGCGGCCGCCTGACCAGGACGACCCCCGGCTGGCAGGTGATCAGCCGTACCCTCGTCCTCTTCCTCCCCCTGACCGCCGTGATCACCGCGGTCCTGGCCCTGACCACCCCCATCACGCCCACCGCCCCCTCACTCGGCGGCTTCGCGTACGTGGCGCTGATCTCGATGTTCCTCGGCTTCATCCCCTGGTACGCGGGCCTGGCCAGGGGCGGCATCGCCCGCGCCGGCCAGACCCAGCTGGCCCAGCCGCTGCTGACCCTCGTCTGGGCCTGGTTCCTGATGGGCGAACGCTTCGGCCCGGCCACCGTCGCCGCCGCGCTCGTCGTCCTGGCCTGCGTCGCCGTCACCCAACGCACCCGTACGTAGGGGACGGCCCCGGCGCACCGGACCGCGGCGATGCTTGCATGGCGTTACGCCGCCACGCAGGATGGGAGAGGAGGTGTCACAACCATGGCGGACCTCACGATCCCGGAAGGCGGCTTCTGGCCCGCGCCGGAGATCCCGCAGCCCAACATCTATCCGATGGAATGGCACGTGGAGACGGAGAAACTCGCGGCCATCTACGAGAAGTCCAAGCGCAAACTCTGGAACCCGGCCGACCTCCCCTGGGACGGCCTGAACCCGGAGGACTTCACCCGCGAACAGCGCCTGGGCATCATGTACTGGTTCGCCGTCCTCGCCAATTTCGACGCCTCGGGCCCGGCGGTCTTCGCCCGCGCCACCATCCAGGCCTTCGAGAAACACGAAGAAGACCCGGTCCGGAAGTGTTTCTTCTCCATCACCCGCGACGAGATGAACCACGAGGAGTGCTGCCAGCGAACCATCGCCCGGCTGTGGCCCGGCGGCCCCCTCGACTGGACCCCGGAAGACGATCTGGAAAAGGCCGCCCACAACAACATCGGCTGGCTCTACCACAACGGCGGCCGCTACTGGACCGGCTACACCAGCGCCGTCGGGAAATACTCGCTCCCGGTCCTGTTCACCAGTTTCATGATGGGCGAGATGGCGGCGTCCACGCTGTTCAGGGGCATGGCCACGGGCACCCGGCATCCGGTCTTCGGCGAGATGTTCCAGCGCATCGGCCTCGACGAGTCCCGCCACCTGCAAATCTGCATGACCATTCTCGAGAACGAATGGCCCGGCCTGACCGACGACACCCGCAGCCTCATCACCCGCCAGCTCCGGGCCGGTTTCGTCTTCCTCAGCATGATTCTCTGGGAGCCGCCCGAAGGCTTCTGGGAACTCCCGCCGTACTTCCTCGACAATCACCGCGTCCTCATGGACCACGCCAGGGACGCCGGCCTCGGCGTGCTCTCGTACGAGGAGCAGAAGGAGAACTGGCGCGTGGCCATGGCCAAGGTACGCGCGATAGTCGAGCGCTGGGGCATCGCCTTCCCCGCCATTCCCGAACTGGACCTGGAAGGCGTCGAGGTGAACGTCATCGACCCCGAGGAGATCATCCCTGTCTTCTAGGATGCGACCATGTGGCCCCGCATCGATGGACGCAGAGTCCTCGCCCTCGGCACACCCGGCAAGATACGCACCTGGCTCACCGACCTGACCCTCTCCGGCGCGAAGACCGCCACCGCCGGCCTCCTGCCCCTCGACTACGAGACCGAAGGCGAGGAGGTCGAACACGTCGGCGAGCACCTGATCCTCGTGAACGACGCCGGCGAGAAGGCCGCCACCATCGAGATCACCTCAGTGGAACTGGTGCCGTTCGCCGAGGTCCCGTGGGAGTTCGCCGAAGCGGAGGGCGAAGGGTACACCTCGATCGAAGACTGGCGAGAAACCCACCGCCGCTACTGGTCCTCCCAGGGCTACGAGGTGACCGACGCCTCCCCAATCGTCTGCCTCCACTACCGCCTCCTCCCCCCGTGACCCCTCCAGCCCACGCTCACGCCCGCCACCTGCCCCGCCAACACCCACGCCCCCATCAGGCCCCGCCGAACACCCACAACAACCGCGCCCCGTGAGCCCCCACCCGGCGCCTTTCCTTGATCCGCGTACTTGTGAGCCCCCTACCCGGCGCCTTTCCGCGATCCGCGTACTTGTGAGCCCCCCACCTGGCGCCTTTCCGCGATTCGTGTACCTGCGAGCTCCCCGCCTGATGCCTTTCCGCGATCCGCGTACCCGTGAGCACCCTGTCCAGCGCCCTTCCACGATCCGCGTACCGTTCGCGTGGCGCCGTCCGTCGCGGCACCCGTACCAAGGGGACCCCACGGCCCCACACCTCGCCGCCATCTCACCCGAGGCGACCCGACCGAATCCACCCCGCACGGGCCGCCCTCACCCCAGGCGTCAACGCGACCTATGACCAGCAACCCACGCCGCAGTCACCCAGCCCCAGCCGTGTCGCTGGCCCTGTCACCGTCCCCGTTGCCGTCTCCGTCTGCGCCGCCGGACCCGGGCAAGTGCTCGGACCCCGAACTCCCCGCGACCACCGCGACCACCGCGACCACCGTGCCCGCCGTGCTCGCCACGGCCCCCACGAACGTCCCCTTACCCCCGACCGTGTGCACAAGCTGCCTCCTGCGCAGCTCACGCATCACATTCCTGACGGTCGACCGCGCCACGCCGAACTCGGCCTCCATGGCCAGCTCACTCAGCACCGCCTCCCCAGCCCGCAGCTCACCTCGCAGAATCTGGCCTTGAATCATCTCGGCAATCTGCACATAGATCGGCACAGGCCCGTCTCGCTCGAGCATGCTCATACCTTAGACGTCTAGATACAAGCAGTTCAGCGAACCTCAATCCTGGGGCCACGACTCTTCCGGTGACACGTAACTCCCACGCTGCGGCACGGTGTAGATCCACCCCTGATCCCGCAACAACGCCATCGCCCGCCGCACCGTCTCCCGCGCCACGTCGTACCGCTGCACCAACGCCGTCTCACCCGGAATCGGCCGCTTGGGCGGGAACTGCCCCGCCTTGATCTGCTCCGCAACATCCGACGCGATCTGCCGATAGAGCGGCACTTTCCGCTGCGTACGCGGCGCTTCATCAGGAACGCCGACGAACGTCCCCTCGCCCTGAACCGTGTAGATGAGCCCTTCCTCGCGCAACACGTGAATGGCCCGACGGGCTGTCGTCCGCGCGACCCCGAACTCGTTCTGAATCTCGGCCTCGCTCGGCACAGGATGTCCCGAGGCGAGCCCAGCGACCCGCCGCCGAAGGATCTCCGCGATCTGTACGTAGATGTGGGTGTCCCCGTCGTAGTCCAGCACACCGGCAAGATAGACGAACGGGTACGAGCCCTCCCATATCCTCCTGCCTACTCAGACAGAGCGCTCTTACTACATAGACGAGCGGATACAACCAGACGTATATTCAGACCATGGCCAAATCCCTCCATGAGTGCGACCGCTGCCCCGGCATCCACCTCCCAGAGCCCCGCCCTACCTGCACCCCGATCCTCTGGTATCCCATGCGCTCAGCACGGGAACGCATCCGAGTCCAGGCCTACACCTGCGAATGCCCGCACACGTTCTACGAGCTCTGCCATGCCGGCGGCCAGGGCTTCCTCCGTAGAACCCGCCGAACCCACAGAACCCCGTACATGGACGAAAGCCTCCGAATGCCCCAGCCCAGAGCACTGCTGATGTGGACCGCCCTGCTAACCGGCGACATCCTGTAACCGCCCCCGGGGAGCCCGCACACGAACACCTCTCCCAACAGCACCAGCAAACCCAACAGCCCGAACCCCACCTCGCCCCGCCTGAACCCAACCTAGCGACGCCCCCCGACAATCCACCTGCCGCACCGCCAGACCCAGCGACCGCGACACCACACCCCCGAGGTGTAGGGGATGCGCAAACGCTGAAGGCCCTCAACCGCGGCACCGTCGTCGCCAGTCTCATACGCCGGCCAGGGCCACCCAGCACAATCCGAGGCCGCCACAAACGGCGCACAACCCTCGTCAAGCTGCCAGGCTCAAGCCCACCCCATCCGGCCGAGCACAACCTCGCCACCCCGAACCGCCTACAGGCATCCGACCAGACCGACGCCCCACACCTGGTCCGATCCCGTCTGAGCAGCCTTGCTCACCAACGTCCACTCTCGCGCGCCCGCCAACCGGCAACCAACCAAACACTGGACCGCACACAACCCGGCCACCTGGCGCCGCGCCCGACCCGGATTCTGGACGACCTGGCACCTCGCGCCAACCGCGCCTGCCACCACCTGTTCATCCGCTACGCCGAACAGCTGCCCAGGCCCACGCTCCATGCTCCCCTCGGCCCAACCAACAACAGTGCGACGTCGAAAAACCGCCACCACGAAACAGATCAACCAGCACAACACCCACCGCACCCCAGGCCGCGAGGTCCGCCAACTACGACGCCCAACTGGCAGAGACCCAGCCAGCCAAGACGACATCATTGCCGCACGCGTTCGCCGCGAAGAGACTCGGCGACCGGGCCCATCCAACCGCGCCGCCTCCCACATCCTCGGAGCGAACGAAAGACGTCGACCCTGCGCACGGAAACCCCCGGCCAGCCGTGCAGGTAAAGGGCAGGGCTCGACCGAACCGCTCCCAGAGCAAGCGGTGATCGAAACCCGTGGATCTGCCGGGAAGCGTGAACCTCACCAGATCATCCGACAAGGCCGACGTTGGGCACACCCATGCCGCATACCGCTGCCTCAAGGTGCCCGCTGACAACCACAACAGCTCCACCTCCCGGCCTTGATCGACCGAACCCTCGGTGAGGGCATCCGTAGGAGCAGGTCAAGATCGACGCCTACATCGCGCCCCTTCCACCAATGAGCTCGCCGAGAACGGCCTGGTCGTGCGCAACGGCCGCCACCAGCCGCGCAAGATCCTCGCTACCAGCGCGATCGCGGCGATGGCCCTGCCCGCCAACGACAAGCGCATCGACGACCCCACCGGCGAACGCCAGCGTCTCTCCCCGACGATCCTGGCCGCCCGCGCCCGCGCCCGCCGCACTGCACCGATCAGCGACATGCAGCCTCGGCTGCCATCTGCAAGAGCAATCTGCCGGTGACCTTCGTGCTTGCCGGCACGCGACCAGTTCCTCGACTCCAACACCGGACTGTCGGCACCGGCCCTCACCAAGCCCCCCGAGCAGCGAAAGCCGAGCAACAATCCTTGACCGGACGCGATCTGCCCGGCGTCGACGCCGTCTACCTGCGTGCGACGGCATCCACGTCATCCTTCGCCCGACGGTCCACGTCAACCTCCGCTTGCAGAGACACAGGCTCTGCCGACCGGTGCTGACCGGCATGCGCACCGATGGCCGCAAAGAGGGGCCCACGCTGCCAGACTGGCCACGACCTTCCGCTGATCGCATCCACCCAAGCCCGCTCACGCGCGGTCAACGGACCCCACCGATCGCCCTCGTCCGCGCCGGCACGGCCTTCACCAACGACAAACCCTCCAACATCCCCACGACCTGGCCGCGTACCTCATCCCTCCACCCCCGATAACAGGAGCACACGATGAACAGCACCATCGACAAGATCGCCTGGATCCACCTGGACAACGGCAAGATTCTCAGCACCCGATCACGAGGCAAGAACGCCTATTACATCCCCGGCGGCAAACGCGAACCCGGCGAATCCGACCTAGACACCCTAATCCGCGAGATCGACGAGGAACTCTCCATCACCATCGTCCCCACAACCGTCACCCACGTCGGCACTTACCAGGCCCAAGCACACGGCCACGCCGAGGGCATCACCGTACAGATGACCTGCTACACCGCCGACCATCACGGAGTACCGACGCCCAGTAACGAGATCGAGGAGATCGCCTGGTTGAGCTACGCCGACCGCGACCGCGTGTCCCCAGTCGACCAGATCATCTTCGATCACCTACATGAGACCGGACAGCTTCACTGACTCAGCACACCCAACCGATCCACAGGTAGTGACCTTGCTCCCCAGGGCAGCCGCCCCCATGCCAGCGCGGCTCGAACGGTTCTTACACGCGACCGGCAGCGTGCTGCCCCCGCTCCACAGCCACCGCACGGCTCGCACCTCAGATCGCGATCACAAGCGCTCCTGCACCCCAGCCTTGCCATGTCATGAAGCCGCTCCTACGACAGAGAGCCTTGCCGCAACGCCGACCCTCACGCGTCTCAACGAGGCCCGCGAAACCCGGGGCCTGCGCCACGGCAGTCACGCCTTGCCACCTGTCCCGCCGACTCCACATATCCGCAGAAACTGCCGCGCCGCACCTCGCAATCCGCCCAGTCAGCCTCCTCGCACATCCAGAGCGCACCGAAGTCCGACCAGTCCGATCCCACCGGATGCGGCTCAACAGCGCTGACCAGAGCCCGTTCCGCAGACCACATCGCCTCGTCGTCGTAGGCACTTATGGACCACCCTGCCGCCCGCCTTCAAGATCCCACTCAAATTGGCTGTCTCTAACCAATGTGCCAACATGCCCTCGCAAGGTGCAATGAATGGCCTAAAACGCGAAAGTCGACAGGACCCGCTCCTCGGCTGAGACAAGTAGGAGCCACAGTTCCAAGATGGCTTTGCACGCCATCCGACAGACGGAACACTGAACCTATTTCAGCCTCACGCGGCCTGGGCGACGCGATGGTTTGAAGGACTGCGATGGCCTTGCACAGGTGGCCGGCCTTGGACGGGCTGCAGCGTAGCTTTCGGAGGATCTTCCAGCTCTTCAGCTGGGCGTTCGCGCGTTCGCCGGGTCCGCGGAATTTGGCGTG
>NZ_QHHZ01000024.1:0-172351 GCF_003947315.1 Nonomuraea sp. WAC 01424 | reverse complement strand
CTGGGCACGCATCAGCCAACGCATCCTCGCGCTCAACGCCGCGATCTGGCACAACTGGAACACCGGCGCACCCGTGAAACGGTCCCTGGCTGCCTACGACCACTGACCCATATTCACATCAGCGATCGAGGGGCCGATGACGTGGCTGGGCAACGACCGGCACGACGTCCTCCGGGCGGCGGCGTGGTGGAGTTCAGCACCATGTGGGTGCCGCCGCCCGGCGAGGACCGGCACTACTGCGTCGTGGTGCGGCTCAGGCTCTACCAGGACCCGGTCCTGCCCTCGATCGTGGAGACCGACATCTTCAACAACGAGGCCCGCTCGAACTACACCAGGTTCGTCTCGGCCACCTCCTCACCGTCCTCACGGGTCGGGACGCGGGTGCGGCTGGCCAACCCGTTCGACGCCGCCACGCTGGTGCACGCCGTGGTGCGGCAGCGGCATCCGTACCATCGGGTCTTCCTGGAGCACCAGTGGCTGCGGGTGGAGGCCGGGTCCAGCCGTGCGGTGGAGGTGCACGACGAGGCGCTGGCCGGGTTCCCCGAGCTGGCGGTGGTCGGCGGCCAGGAGGCCCTGGAGGAGTTGTGGCGGGTGCCGAACCTGGTCAGCGTGGCGGGCTGGGCGGCCCGTCCGTTCCCGGCCGACTGCGGCGCGCGTACGCTCACGGGCGGCGTCACCTTACGCGTGGACGCCGGGCGCGCCACCGCGGTCGTCGTCGAGCACGCCGGCAGGACCGCCGTGGCGGGCGACGTCCGTCTGATCCCGCACGGCGACCCCGTCCCGGAGGGAATCGTCCTCGTCGTGGTACGCGGGCGCGACCCCGGCCAGTTCTGCACCACCACCATGGAGGTGCGCCCGGACGGCACCTTCGGCGGCGACCTCCGCAACCCGCTGGGCCGGGACGCGGACACCGTCGAGGCCCACTACCTCGGCGCCGTCTCCTACGCCCCCTCCGAGAGCCGCCCCCAGCCGCTCACCGACTAGCCCGAGGGCCCCGGCGGCACGACCGGTTCACCGGTCAGGGCCGAGCGGCGTCCCGTCCCGGACGCCGCTCGGCGCCTCCTTGAGCTCGACGAAGATCGCGTGGCTCTCGGTGTCGCCGACGTTCTGACCGGCATGCTCCTGCGCGCCGACCCAGCGTGCCTGCCCCGCCTCCAGGGCGAGCTCGACCTGCCGCCCGCCGGCGGTGAGGCGGCGGCTGAAGGACGACAGCGTCACCATCACGCTGTCGGGGTGGCCGTGCGGGCTGGTCGCGTCGCCCGGCCGGTCCTGGTAGCGCAGCACCCGGACCCGATCGTTCTCGAAGACCACGGTGTACAGCTCCGGGTTGGTCACCACGGGATCGGCGCTCATGGACCACCTCGCAAAGGCGACTCGGCCTACATGGGACGACGGTACCATGATGGGCATGTCAGTACCATATGAGCTGACCGGCCGCCGTCAGCAGAAGGCCCGCACCCGCCAGGCCCTGGTGGAGGCCGCCCGCCGCCTGCTGGCCGACGGCGCCGACCCCGCCGTCGAGGACGCCGCCGCCGCGGCGGGCATCTCCCGCACCACCGCCTACCGCTACTTCCCCAACCAGCACGCCCTGCTGGCCGCCGCCCACCCCGAGATCGAGCAGAGCTCGCTGCTGCCCCCGGCGCCGCCCGCCGATCCCGTCGCCCGGCTCGACCTGGTCATGACCGCCTTCACCCGGCTCACCCTCGACTGGGAACCGCAACTGCGGGCCTCGCTGCGCCTGTCCCTCCAGCCCGGAGCCGGCCGGCAACCGCTGCGCGGCGGGCGCGCGATCGGCTGGATCGAGGACGCGCTGACCCCGCTCCGCGACACCCACCCCGGCCTCGACGTCCACCGGCTGGCCGTGGCCATCCGGTCGGCGACCGGCATCGAGTCGCTGGTCTGGCTGGTGGATGTCGCCGGGCTCACCCGTGAGGAGGCGGCCGGCACCATGCGCGGGTCGGCGACGGCCCTGCTCACCGCCGCCCTCGACCGGCACGCCGCCGGAGCGGCCCGGCCGTAGCGGCGCCGTCCGCCCCGGTCAGGACGGCAGCAGGGCGTGGGAGAGCTGGTCGGCGCTCCAGTCCTCCCACTGCGCGGGGGGCCAGCCGCATTCGCGGGTCATCACCAGGAACAGGTCGGGTGACAGCAGCCCGACGGTGATGTCGGTGGCCCGTTCACCGGTCAGGCCGGGGCGCAGGGCATGGAGACGGTCGAGGATGGCGACGACCTGGCCGTGGGCGGTGTGCCGCTGCTCGCTGTTGACGGCCCACTGGGTGGCCATGTCGGCGTCGCCGGCCGCCGCGTCGCGGACCACGGCCAGGATGGGGGCGACGCGGTCGAGGATGACACCGCTCTGGTGCACCCACCCTCGTACGACCTCCATCGGGTCCTCGGCCGACTGCAGGGCGGCGAACCAGGGCCGGCGCAGCAGCGGGACGGGCTCGTCGTCACCGGCGGAGGCGACGTCGACCACGTGCTTGAGCAGCTGGCTCTTGGTGCCGTAGTGGAAGTACACCGTCTGCACCGACACCTCGGCGGCGTCGGCGACCAGCTGGAAGGTCGTCCCGGCGTAACCGCGCACGACGAACAGCCCTTGCGCGGCCTTCACGATCCGGCTCCTGGTCCTTGCCGAGCGGCGCTTCGGGCTCTTGACGTCGTCCATCGATTTAAAGTACCACTTTAGAGTAGTACCTTAAAGTGAGACTACAAGGTGGTGACGCATGACCCTCCTGAACGGTTTGCACCACGTCAAGCTGCCCGTCTCCGACGTGCACAAGAGCCTGGAGTGGTACCGGCGGGTGCTCGGCCTCGACGTGGCGATCGAGTTCGTCGAGGACGGCGTACTGCGGGGCGTGGCACTCAGCGACGCCGGCCACACGCTGATGATCGCGCTGCGTGAGGCCCCCGAACGGGCCGGCGGATGGACCGGGTTCGATCCGATCGCGCTGGCCGTGCCGACTCTTCAGGCGCTCCGGTCCTGGTCCGAGCACCTCGACGCGCTGAACGTGGATCACTCCGGCATCGCCGAGGGCAGCGTGGGCTGGCTGATCGGCGGCATCGTGGACCCCGACGGCATCGAGATCCGGCTCTACACCCAGCAGCTGCGACCGTGAACGCCCTCCACCTGCCCGCCGGCGCCGGCGACACCCACCTGTTCCTCGGCACCACCATGACCGTGAAGGCGGGCCAGGACGAGACCGGCCGGTCGTTGTCCGTCATCGAACAGGAATGCCCGCCGGGCTTCGCCACGCCCTGGCACACGCACCAGCACGACGACGAGGCGTTCTACGTGTTGTCCGGAACGGCGCACCTGTACTGCGGCGACCGGGCGTGGCAGGCCGGCGCGGGCGCGTTCGTCCTGCTGCCGCGCGGGCTGCCGCACGCCTTCGCCAACCGCGAGGACACTCCGCTGCGCCTGCTTCAGCTGACCTGGCCCGCCGGGTTCGAACGCTTCGCCGCCGACGTCGCCGCCCGCGACGCCGACCCCGCCGTGCTGGCCGAGGTCGCCGCCCGGCACGGCTACCTGATCATCGGCCCACCGCCACCCCCTGACCGAGGAGACACCCCATGAAAGCCATCCGCAGGACCGCGGGCGCGCTGGCGGCCGCCCTCGCCCTGGCGCTCCCCACCACCGCGACGGCCGGCGCGTCCACCCTGGAGCAGAAGACGTACGTCTGGCGCGGCTACCTGTCGGCGGGCGAATGCACGATGGCGCCCGGCACGACCTGGACGCTGTACTCCGACGGGACCGCGCGCCTGGACGCCAGGGTCTCCAGCCTCGGCGACGAGGACGCCTGGCTGATGTGGGCGCACCTGAAGGACGCCGGCGGCGCCCTGCTCGGCGACATCCGCGTGTACGGCAGCACCAGCACCAAGTTCGTCAAGAACCTGCACGATCGGCGGACGTACCGCTGGATCGCCAAGGGGCAGTTCGACCCCGACCTGTTCGACCTGGTCAAGCGCATGTCGCTGAGCAAGCACTGCTGAGCCGGCCCACCCCCGCCTTCGACGAAAGGACCCCCGATGCGCCGCGCAGCCTCGCGATCCCTCACCGGTACGGCCGTGGCCGCAGCCGCCCTCTGTCTCACCGTCGTACCGGGAACCGCCGCGCGGGCCACGGCGGCCCGGGGCGCGTGCGACCCCTCGCTGGTGGCGCCGTCCGGCAGCCTGATCGGCGACGGCACCCTCGTCCGCGTCTACCAGCAGGGCCAGAACATCGTCTTCAAGTGGAGCGGCCTCGGCCGCGACTGGGACTGGTTCAACGTGCGCTGGAGCAAGGACGCCGGCAAGGCCACCCAGGTCCGGAAGGCCAGGCTGACCCCATGGAGCGGCCAGTACGTGATGGCCCCCTACGTACAGGGCGGCGTCGGCAGCACGACCAACGGTCATGAGGTCAACAAGTTCGCCTTCATCGTCCAGGGCTGCGACCGGGCGGCCTTCGGCTCGGACTGCGGCCCCTGGAGCATCCCCACGTCCATCAGCCTCGCCCACTAACCGGACGCGGAAGGAACGAGGGTCATCCGGCGTACGCGGCGAGGCCGTCGGCCATGCCGCGCATGAAACGGGTCAGGTACCACCGCCAGAAACCGCCCGACAGCGGCAGCTTCGGCTCGAAGGTGGCCGACCAGGTGATGTCGGTGCCGCCCCCGGCGGCCGGGGCGAGCTCGACCGTCCCCCGGTAGGAGCGGAACGGGCCGCCCAGGTTGTCGTAGACGAACCTGCGGCCGGGGACGAGCTCGACGATGCGCTCCCTGGAGACGTTGCGGCCGGTGCGGAAGATCCTGGTGTCGCCGACCCGCTGCTGCCGCCCGGGGTCGCCGTCCTCCTCGACGTCGGCGGAGTCGATCGGCGACCAGGACGGCCAGGTGGCGGCGTGCGTGAGGGCCGCGAACACGGCGTCGGGGTCGGCCTGCGAGCGCGCGGTCACGGCGAAGGAGTTCGGCATGGGCCCCAACGTAGGCACCGGCGTCGTGCGGCGGCCATGCGCGCGATTGCCGGGGATCGGTCAGTTCTTGCGGTACGCCGACGGCCGCACGCCGGTCTCGCGCAGGAAGGCCGACGACAACGCGCCCGGACCGGCGAATCCGCACCGCCGGGCGATCTGCTCGATGCTGAGCGACGTCGCGGACAGCAGCCGCCGCGCCCGCTCGATCCGCAACCGGGTGAGGTAGCGGTGAGGCGTCTGGCCGGTGCCCTCCCGGAAGACCCGGACGAAGTGGTAAACGCTCAGGTGCACCTCGGCGGCGACGGCGGCCAGCGTCAGCGGCTCGGCCAGGCGCTCGGTCATGATGGCCACGCCCGCGCGGACGGCGGCGTGCTCGGGGCCGGGCAGGCGGTCGTCCCCGCCCTGGGTCAGCAGGTGGGTCACCAGGAAGGCCGCGGCGGACTCCGCGTACAGGTCGCCGGCGGCGCCGCGGCCTGGCAGGGCGCGTACGAGCTGTTCGACGACCGGGTCCCCGGCCCTCAGGGCGGCGGCCCGCGCCTCCAGGTCGGGCTCGCGACCGCCCAGCGCCGCGGCGGCCTCGCGGACGGCCCGCGCCGGGACGTGCACCTGGACGGTGCTCAGCCCCGCCGCCGCCCGGTAGCCGATCGACCCGGCGCGGCCGGGGACCATGAGCTCCAGGTGCCCCGGGACCCAGCGCCGCCGTACGGGCCGGCCGTCGGTACGTATCCGCAGGTCGGCGTTGCCCGCCACGCAGAGGACGAGATGCAGGTCGGCCACGGCGGGCAGCGGGAAGTGCTCGGCCTCGGGCGCGTGCCGGAAGCCCTGGACCAGCAGTGACCGCCAACCGGCGTCGTCCCAGCTGTTGTACGTGTGCCGCACGTAGGCCGAGGTGTCGAGGCCGGCGTAGGGCGCCAGGTCGAAGTCGGCGGAGTCGAACACGTTCCGACCCTAGCGGGCGGCGGCGTCGCGGGACCGGCTCACTGCGCGGGCGGCTCGGCGAGCGACAGGCTGTTGCCGTCGGGGTCGAGGACCTCCACGTGGCGCACCCCGTTGCCGTACGTCTCCACCGGCTCGTGCTCGACGCCGTACGCGGCCAGCCGGGCCAGGATCTCGTCGAGACCGGACACCCCGAATGTGATCATGGTCCCGCCCACCCGCGCGGCCCGCATGTGCCGGTCGTCGATGACGACCCACGCGTTCTCGCCGACCTGCCACAGGTACTCCTCGCCGATGATCTCGTCCGCCGGGCGGCCGAAGAACACCTCGTACCACTTCTGCGACGCCGCCCGGTCGCGCACGCACACCACGCTGTACAGATCCACCGGAATCACTCCTTCGCCATCGGTTCTGGAGGAAGACCTCACCCGTGGCCGGAACTCATCGGGGCGCGGGCCGGACCCGGTTCAGATCACGCACTCGTCGTCGTGGAGGGGCCCGGCGGCCGTCTCGGCGATCCGCCGGTAGTCGGGGCACTGGGTGAAGTCGTCGGCCGCGCACTGCATCACGTGCTCGATGAGCGTCTTGGAGGCGGCGATCTCCTGCAACCGGCGTTCCAGCTCGGCGTGGTGCCGCCGCAGCAGCGCCCGGCGCTCGGCCTGGCCGGAGACGGTGAGGATCTCGCGGATCTGCTCCAGGCTCATGCCCCCGGCCTTGGCACGGATGATCGTCAGGACGCGGACGACGTGGTCACGGGTGTAGCGGCGGCGGCCGTTGACCCTGGCGGCGGGGGCCAGCAGGCCCATGGCCTCCCAGTGGCGCAGGACGTGCGGAGCGAGGCCGAACCGGTCGGCGAGCTCCCCGATGCGCATGTCGGCACTTGACTTCATGTTGACATTAACTTGCAGACTTGCCACCACGTCAAGCTGATTCGGAGGCAAGGACAATGTTCGACGTCGTCATCGTCGGCGGGGGACCGGCCGGCATGGCCGCCGCGCTGGCACTCGGCCGGGTCCACCGGCAGGTGTCGCTGATCGACGCGGGGGAGGGGCGCAACGCCCCCGCCGACAACGTGCACAACTTCCTCACCAGGGACGGAACGCCCCCTGCCGAGCTGCGCGAGCTCGGCCGCCGGGAGCTGGCCGCGTATCCGTCGGTGCGGATCACGACGGGCGCCGTCACCGGCGTCCGCACCCTGGACGACGGCGTCTTCCGCCTCGCCCTGTCCGGCGGCGGCACGGCGGACGCGCGGCGGCTCCTGCTGGCCACCGGTCTGGCCGACGAGCTGCCCGGCCCGCGCGGGGTGGAGGCGCTGTGGGGCCGTTCCGCCTTCCACTGCCCCTACTGCCACGGTTACGAGTGCACCGGCAGGCAGGTCGCAGTACTCGGCACGGAACCGGCCCGCGTACGGCTGGCGCTCCAGCTCAGCCGGTTCGCCGCCCACGTCGTCCTCTGCGCCGACGGCCGGCCGCTCGACCAGGGGACACGGGACCTGCTGGAGGCCAACGGCGTCGCCGTACGCTGCGAGGCCGTCGCCCGTCTGGAGGGCGCGGACGGGCGGCTGGAGCAGATCGTGTTCGAGGCCGGCCCGCCCCTCGCGCGGGACGCGGTGTTCGTCGTCAACGTGCCACGCCAGCGCTCCGACCTGGCCGGACGCCTCGGCTGTGACACGTTCGCCGACGGCTGCGTGGAGGTGGACGAGTTCGGCAGGACCAGCGTGCCCGGCGTGTACGCGGCCGGCGACATGGCCCACCGGGCCAGTGTGCCCATGCCGTTGGCGGCCGTCGTCGCCGCGGCGGCCAGTGGCGCCGT
This sequence comes from Nonomuraea sp. WAC 01424, assembly GCF_003947315.1. NCBI lineage: Bacteria > Bacillati > Actinomycetota > Actinomycetes > Streptosporangiales > Streptosporangiaceae > Nonomuraea > Nonomuraea sp. WAC 01424. Next base: position 164,658 of record NZ_QHHZ01000024.1, on the reverse strand, counting down.
CGCCGCCGCGGTCATCGACCAGGAACTGCTGTCCGCCGACTTCGGCCTGCCCGACCCGCTCGCGCGGGCGAAGGGCTGACGGCGATGTCCGTATCCCTCACCCAGGCCGCGCCCGCCGACCCGGCCGAGGGCGGTGGCAAGGTGGCGCTCGCCACGGCCGGCCTGCTCATCGGCATGTTGCTCTCGGTCCTGGACCAGACGGTGGTGGCCATCGCGCTGCCCGACATCGCCGCCGACCTGGGCGGCATGGACGCGATCGGGTGGATCGTCACCTCCTACGTGCTGGCCTCGACCGCCACCGGCGCGCTGTACGGCCGCGTCAGCGACCGGTTCGGCCGGCGTCCCGTGTTCGTCACGGCGGTCGCGGTGTTCGTCGCCGGATCGGCGCTGTGCGGCCTGGCCCAGACGGTCCCGCAGCTCATCGCCGCCCGGACCCTCCAGGGCGTCGGCGCCGGAGCGCTGTTCGTGTTGCCCACGATCACGTTGTCGGAGCTGTACCCGCAGCGCCTGCGCAGCCGGGTCCAGGGTTTCACCGGCGGCGTCTTCGCCCTGGCCAGCGTGGGCGGCCCGCTGGCCGGCGGCGCCGTCACCGACGCTTGGGGCTGGCGCTGGATCTTCTACGTCAACCTGCCGCTCGGCCTGCTCGCCATGGCGCTCACCGCGTACGCGCTGCGGCTGCCCAGGCAGGGCGGGGGCGGCGGGGTCGACCTGGCCGGCGCCGCACTGCTCGCGGGCACGATGGTCAGCCTGCTGCTGGTGGCCGAATGGGGCGGCCGCACGTACGCCTGGACGTCCGGGGTGATCCTGGCGCTGATCGGCGCGACGGTGCTGCTGGCGGCCCTGTTCGTGTGGTGGGAACGCCGGGCGGCCAACCCGCTGCTGCCGCCGCGGCTGTTCGCCGGCCGTGCCCTGCGGGTCGCGCTGCCCGCCACGGCGCTGCTCGGCGCGCTGCTCGGCGGCTCGATCGTCTACCTGCCCACCTATTTCCAGGCCGCGTACGGCATGGGGGCCACCCAGGCGGGGCTGGCGCTCAACCCGTACGTGCTGACGTTCATGGCGGTCTCCTCGCTGGCCGGTGCCCGCATCGGCGCGAGCGGGCGGTTCAGGCCGTACCTGATCGCCGGGGCGGCGGTCGTGGTGCTGGGGTTCGCGCTGCTGAGCCGGCTCACGCCCGGCACGCCGTACGCCGTGCTGGCCCTGGAGCTCGCGGTGCTGGGGGCCGGGTTCGGGCTGCTGATGCAGAACCTGGTGGTCGTCGCCCAGAACGCCGCGCCGCCCGCGGACCTGGCCGCCACCACGTCGGCCACGGTGTCCGTCCGGGGGCTCGGGCTGTCGCTCGGCGTGGCGGTCTTCGGTGTCCTGCTCACCCGCGAACTCCACGACCGCGGCCCGGGTCCGGCGGCGACCGCGGCCGCCATCCCGGACGTCCTGTTCTGGGGCGTTCCGGCGGCCGCCGTCCTGGTGGTGCTGACGGTCCTGCTGCCGCGCCGGACCCCGGCGGAGGGCTGACAGCGGGCTGTGTGCGGTTTGTGAGCGGGAGGCCGGAGGGTGGGGGCGTTCGCGTCACCCGACTTCCGGAGGAACCGGTTCATGTCCCGTTGTGATGTCTCGTCCCGCCGTGCGGTGCGGCCCCGGTGGCCGCGCGTGCTCGTGGCCGCGGTGCCGGCCGTGGGCCTGGCCCTGGCCGCCGCGTTCCCGGCGGGCGCCGTGGCCGCGCCCGCCGGGAACGAGACGCAGGCCCGGCTGCGGCAACTGGCCCGGGAGGTGGTGGCGGCCGGGGCGCCCGGCGTGCTCGTACGGGTCGACGACGGCCGCGGCCGGCCCGTCGAGATCGCCGAGCAGGCCGCCTGGACCAGGCGGGACCACGTGCTCAAGGCCGGGGACGAGTTCCGGATGGGGTCCAGCACCAAGACCATGATGGCCGTGCTCGTGCTGGGCCTGGCCGCCGAGGGCAGGCTCGCCCTGACCGACCCGGTGGACAAGTGGCTGCCGGGCAAGGTGCCGGGCGGCGCCTCGATCACCCTGCGCATGCTGCTGAACCACACCAGCGGCCTGTACGACTACACCGGCGACCCCGCGATCCGCCCCTCGATGCTGGGCACGGACCGGCGGCGGTGGACCCCGGAGAAGCTGCTCGCCGTGGGGGTGAAGCACAAGCCGCTGTTCGCGCCTGGCACACGATGGTCCTACAGCAACACCGGCTACGCCGCCATCGGCGCCGTCCTGGAACGGGTCACCGGCACGAGCCTGGCCGACCTGGTCAGGGACCGGATCACCCGGCCGCTCGGCCTCGACCACACCTACTACGCCACCGATCGCTCCTGGCGCGGCCCGTACGCCCGCGGCTACGAGCCGGACGCCGCCCACATGCCGCCCGCGGTGCCCGCCGCGTTCCGGCGCTTCGCCGGGCCACGCCACGACGGTCATGTGGACGTCTCCGGCCACGACCCGGGGTGGGGCGGCCCGGCCGGGGCGGTGGTGTCCACCACGCGGGACTGGGCCCGCTTCCAGTCCGCGCTGATGTCCGGCAAGCTGCTGCCCGCCGACCAGCTCGCCCAGTTGCGCACCACCGTCCCCATGGACGCGCGACACCCGGACGGCCCCGGCTACGGCCTGGGCATCCAGACCGCCGCCCATCCGTGCGGCACGTTCTGGGGACACGACGGCGGCATGCCCGGCTACCTGACCACCGGCCTCACCGACCGCACCGGCGGCCGTACGGCGGCCGTCCTCGTCTCGGCGGAGTTCTGGGCCGAGTTCGAGGCCGACCCCAAGCTCGCCAAGGCCGCCCAGGCTCTCCAGACGGCCGTGACCTGCGCGATGTTCGGCAAACCCGTACCGGGCGCTAGCTGACCGGCGCGGTGATGACCGCGGAGACCAGTCCCTCGGCCCCTGCCCGCGACATCGCCGCGCCCGCCGCGTGCTCGGCCGCGAACCCGGCGGCGCCCAGGACGGCCTCGGCCCGCCGGGTGAGCCGCCGCGCGTCGGCCTCGCCGGGCCCGGCCCAGCCGCCCAGCACGGTGCCGGCCCCGAGCAGCCGCCCCGCCCGCTCGGGCCGGTCGCGGCCCAGCTCGATCGCGGCGGCCACGACCGCGGTCGCGGCGGCTACCGGCGTGTGCCAGGTCAGCGTCAGGCGCACCGCCGGGTGGTCGAGCCGGCGGGCCGCCCGGTCGGGGAGACCCTCCGCCAGGTCCGCCTGCGCGAGCACGCCCAGCAGCAACGCCGTCAGGGGCGGCGTGGTGGACCGGCCGGGCGGCGCCCCGGCGAGGCCGGCCAGGGCGTGCGCGCGGGCCGCTTCCGTTCGCCCGGCCGTCCATTCCAGGCGGGCGAGGCCCAGGCGCACCTGCGTGCGCGATTCCGCCGACCCGGTCCGCTCGGCCTGGTCGAGCAGGCCGGACAGGTGCCGCCGCCCGCCGTCCACGTCGCCGGACTCGGCCCGGTGCAGCGCGGCGGCCACCTCGTTCTCCATGGTGTGCTCGGGCATGCCGAGCTCGCGGAAGTAGCCGGTGGCGCGTTCGGACAGGGCGGGCGCGCCGGCCGGCTCGCCGGAGCGGATCAGCGCCGAGCCGAGCGCGCTCAGCGTGATCGCCACGCCCCACCGCTCGCCGAGTTCCTCGAAGCCGGTCAGCGCGCGGGACAACACGTCCCTCGCCTCGGCCGCGTGGCCGGTGTTCATCGCCAGTACGCCCGTGACCAGCAGGGACAGCGACCGGCTCCAGGGATCGTGCCCCTCCTCTGGTACGGCCCGATCACCCTCGGACACGATGCCGAGCGCCAGCCGGGCCATCGTGGCGATGGGATGCGTGCCGGGGGCGAGGCCGGCCAGCGCCGTCCTGATCCGGTCGAAGGCCGCCTCCGCCTCCTGCGGCCCGGCGGCCTCGGTGGTGGCCAGCGCGTGGGCGGCGGCGACCAGCGCGCGGGCCTGCGGCTCGGCCGGTCCGCGTACCTGGAGCATCCGGCCGAGCAGGTCGAGCGAGTCCGGCGGGAAGTCCTTCAGGAACCAGAACCAGCACAGCGCGACCCCGAACCGGACCGCCAGAGCGGCGTCCCCGGACTCGGCCGCCCAGCGGATCGCGGCCGACAGGTTGTCCCGCTCGGCGGACAGGCGGGCCAGCGGGCGGAGCTGACCGGACGTGCGCAGCCCCGGATCGGCGTCCTCGGCCAGCCGCAGGAAGAACCGGGCGTGCCGGTCCCGCGTACCGGCGACCTCGTCGCGCCCGGCCAGCCGCTCAAGGCCGTACACGCGGATGGTCTCCAGCAGGCGGTAGCGCGGTTCGGCCGGGTCGGCGGACTCGGCCGGGTGCAGCAGGGACTTGTCCACCAGCGCCGCCAGCAGCTCCGGCGCGTCGCCGGTCCCGCCGATCGCCGCCGCGGCGTCCTCGGTGAAGCTGCCGCGGACGACCGACAGCCGTTCCAGCAGGGCGCGTTCGCCGGGGTCGAGCAGGTCCCAGCTCCAGGCGACGGCGGCGGCCAGGGTGCGGTGGCGCGGCAGCGCCGTACGGCTGCCGCCGGTCAGCAGCCGGAACCGGTCGTCCAGCCGGGCCGCGACCGCCTCGACCGGCAGGGTGCGCAGCCGGGCGGCGGCCAGCTCGATCGCCAGCGGCAGGCCGTCCAGGCGGCGGCAGATCTCGGCGACCGCGGTCAGCGCGCCGCCTTCCAGGGCGAAGCCGGGCCGTACGGCGGCGGCGCGGTCGTGGAACAGCCGGACCGCCGCGCTGACCCGGGCCCGTTCCGGCGTCGAACCCGGTTCGGGCCGGTCCAGCGGGAGCACCGGGTGCAGGGTCTCGCCGTCGATCCGCAGGGGTTCGCGGCTGGTGGCCAGCACCCGCAACTTCGGGCAGCGGCCCAGCAGGGTTCCGGACAGGCTCGCGGCGGCGTCGATCACGTGCTCGCAGTTGTCCAGCACGAGGAGCAGGTCGTCGTCCGCGATCGTCTCGGCCAAGTGGTCCAGCACCGCCTCCGGGGTGACCGGGCGTGCCGGCGTGCCTTCCTCGCGGGAGCGCAGCAGGTCGAGCAGCACGCGGGGCACGTCGTCCGCACCGGCCGCGGCCAGCGGGACGAACCACACGCCGCCGGACGGTGTGAGCCGGCGGCCGACCGTGTTGGCCAGCCTGGTCTTGCCCGACCCTCCGGGGCCGACCAGCGTGACCAGCCGGACCCGTTCGAGCAGGCCGGCCACGCGCCGCACGTCGCCGTCCCGGCCCACGAAGCTGGTGAGCGGAACGTCCAGGTTCCCGTGCGCCCGCCGGGGCCCTGGCGGAGCCGCGCCCGCGTCCGCCGTCCGGGGGCGGGGTGGGGCGCCGCGCAGGACCGCCAGGTGGGCCTCCTGGAGGTGGGGGCCGGGGTCGCTGCCGAAGTCGTCGGCCAGCAGGGCGCGGACGCGCTCGTAGGCGGCCAGTGCCTCGGCGCCGCGGCCGCTCATGGCCAGGGCCCGGATGAGCTGGGCGTGCAGGCGCTCACGCAGCGGGTGCGCGGCGGCCAGCGCCTCCAACTCGCCGACCAGGTCGAGGCCCAGCTCCACCGCCAGGTCCGTTCCTACCGCCAGGTCGGTACCCACCGCCAGGCCCGCCCCCACCGCCAGGTCCGTGCCCGGCGCGGGGTCCGCCTCCGATCCGAGAGCCGCCACAGCGAGGTCGGCCTCGATGCGGTCCTCCAGGGCGGACAGGCGGGCCCGTTCGAGCCGTTCGGCCTCGGCGGCGGCGAACGGCGCGGCGCGTACGTCGGACAGCGCCGGCCCGCGCCACAGCCCCAGCGCCGCGCGCAGGACCGCGGCCGCCTCGGCGGGCCGGGACCGCGCGGACGAACGCCGCCCCTCCCGGGCCAGCCGCTCGAACCGGACGGCGTCGACCGCGTCCGGCTCGACCGCCAGCCGATACCCGGCCGGCCCCGAGACGAGCAGCCCGGGATCCCCGAGGACCCGCCGCAACCGCGACACCAGCGACTGCAGCGCGTGCAGAGGCGCCTCCGGCGGCTCCTCGCCCCACAACGCCTCGGCCAGGGTCTCGGGCCGTACGGCCCGCCCGGCGTCCAGCGCCAGCCGGGCCAGCAACACCCGCAGCCGTACGCCCCCGACCCCCGCCGGACCGGCGGCGGTGTCCAGCGTCACCGGACCGAGCACGCCCACGAGCACCCGCCCGCCCGCCCCGGTCACCTCCGCCATGGCCAGGAGTCTGGCACGCGATCAGGCCGTCTCGGCACCAAGGGCGGCCGCCACCGGACGCCGGGCCGCCAGGCGCGCGGGCACGGCGGTGAACGCCGCCGTCGCCAGCAGGATCGCCAGGGCCGCCCCGAACAGCCAGGACGACGCAGGCATGACCACCCTCCCGGGACTGAGGACCGAGCACAACACGACGCCCAGGGGAACGCCGGCCAGCGCGCCCGGCAGCGCCGGAAACAGCTGGGCCGCGGCCAGCCCGGCGGTGACCTGCCCCGGGGTGGCCCCGAGCGTACGGGCGACGGCCATGTTCGCCCGCGCCTCCATGGCGGTGGTCCAGGTGAAGGTGACGGTGTTCACGACGGCGAGCGCGACCAGCAGGAGGGCGACGGCGAGCATCAACCGGCGGTCGTGCTCGCCCCGCAGGTTGGGCAGGGCGGCGGAGCCGTCCAGGCCGTAGCCCCTCTCCGGCTGGGCGTACAGGGCCAGCAGGGCGACGATCGCGATCACCGTGGTCGCGGTGGCGCACGCCTGGAGCACGGCCCGTCCCGGCCGGCGGGCGGTCAGCCGCAGCCCGAGCAGGAACGACGTGGGCAGCAGCGCCGACAGCGCGGTGAGCCGGGGACGGTGACGGGGCTGGTGGGCGGTGACGGACAGCGCCGTGACGGTCGCCGTACGCAGGGCCCGCAGCGTCGGACGCAACGTGGACAGCACCGCCACCGCCACGGCGAGCACGGTCGCCGCGGCGACGGTCGCGCCGGTCAGCACGACGGCGTCGCCGATCCGGCTGGCGGTGGGACTGGCGACGGCGGGCCCGGCCAGGCCGGCGATCGTCAGCCCCAGGGCGTCGCCGGCCAGCGCCAGCGCCAGGTACTCGGTGAGCAGGACGGTGGCGATCAGCCCCGGCGTCGCGCCGACGGCCTTGAGCAGCCCGGCCCGGCGCGTCTGCTCGGCGGCGCGGCCCGCGGCCAGCGCGGCCACCCCGGTGACGGCCAGGAAGCCGAGCAACCAGCTGCCGACGACCAGGATCGGCCGGCTGGACCGCAGGATGACGGTGTCCTGCTGGGCCATGAACTGCCAGGAGTGGAAGTTGATCCGCGCGCCGGGGTCCCGGTGGGCGTCGCGGAAGGCCGTGACGGCGGCGGGGTCGCGCAGCTTGAGGTCGATGGCCAGGCTCACCGGCAGATCCCGCGACGCAGCCAGTGTCCGGGCGTCCGACCGGGTCATCCAGGCCAGGCCGGTGTAGTCGGTGGGGCCGCCGCCCGGCCCGATCTGCGCCGCCCAGGGGTAGATGGAGGTGGCCGCGGTGACGGCGATCCCGACCACGGGGTACGACCGGCCCGCGATGGTGACCCGGTCGCCGACGCCGACGCCCAGCGCGGTGGCGAAGCCGCGTTCGAGGACGGCGCCGCCGGGACGCACCCAACGGCCCGAGGTCAGCAGCGGCCGGTTGACCGTGCCGGGCTTCTCAGCGAAGCCGTGCACGACGACGGGGGAGGACGTGGCGTCGCGGGTGGTGAGGTCGGCGTAGACGATGCGGTAGGGGCCGTGGTGGGCGGTCACCTCGGAGGCCTTCGCCAGCGCGGCCAGCGCCGAGGTCACGGTCCGGCCCGTGTCGCCGGAGAGCGCCACCACGTCGGGCCCGGCGGTGGCCGCGCGGGTCTGCTCGTACAGGGCGTCGCTCGCACCGCGCAGGGACAGGCCGAGGGCCATCGTGGCGGTGGCCACGGCGACCGCGAGCAGCAACATCGCGGCCTGGACCCGGTGCCGGCGCACGTCGGCCAGCACCAGACGTACGACGAGCACGACGGAGCCCATGCCGGTCAGCCCTCCAGCCCGATCAGCCCGCCGAGCCCGCCCGTGGAGGAGCCGGCCAGCCGGGTGTCGTCGACGAACATCCCGTCGCGCATCGAGACCAGCCGGTCGGCGGTGGCCGCGACCCGTTCGTCGTGCGTGACGATCACGAGGGTCTGTCCCGCGGACCGCAGGCCCTCGAAGATCCGCAGCACGTCGAGCGTCGCGGCGGAGTCGAGGTTGCCGGTCGGCTCGTCGGCCAGCACGACCAGCGGGTCGTTGGCGAGGGCGCGGGCGATGGCGACCCGCTGCCGCTGCCCGCCCGACAGTTGCGAGGGCAGGTGCCGGGCACGCGAGTCGAGCCCGACCCGTTCCAGCAGCAGGCCCGCGCGCCGCCTGGCCTCGCGCGGCGAACGCCCGGCCAGCAGTACGGGCAGCTCGACGTTCTCGGCCGCCGACAGCTCCTCCACCAGGTGGAACGCCTGGAAGACGAACCCCACGGACCGGCGCCGCAGCCGGGCCAGGGCCCGCTCGCTCAGCGTGTCGATGCGCCGCCCGGCCAGCCACACCTCTCCGCCGGTCGGCCGCTCCAGGCCGCTCAGCAGGTGCAGCAGCGTGGACTTGCCGCAGCCGCTCGGGCCCATCACCGCCACGGTCTGCCCTTCGGGCACCTCCAGGTCGACCTCGTCCACCGCGCGGACCCGGCTCTGCCCCTGGCCGTGCGTCTTCACCAGGCCGTGGGCCCGTAACACGTTCATGCGTCCTCAACTTCGTCGTCGGCCTCGGACCAGGCGCGTTCGCAGGCGTCCAGCCAGCGCAGGTCCGCCTGCAACCGCAGTACGACGCCTTCCAGCAGCAGGCCGGCGCCCGATCCCGCCGGTTCGGCCAGCGCCGCCCGCTGCGCCTCGCTCAGGCGGCGCATCAGCTCGCGGCGCTGCGCCGCCACCAGCCCGACCGGGTCGGCGAGCCGGGCCGCCGCGGCGGCGACGAGCTTGAGATGGAACTCCGCCAGGTCCGGTTTCGGCCAGCCCACCTCGGCCAGCCAGGCCGCGACCCGGCGCTGACCGGCCGGCGTCAGCGCGTAGACCTTGCGTTCCGGCCGTTCGGGCAGGCCGTCGGCGCGTTCGCAGACCACGAGCCCGGCCTTCTCCAGCCGGGTCAGGGTCACGTAGATCTGGCCGGGGTTCATCGACTCGCCCAGCGGCCCGAGGCTCTGCCGCAGCCGGGCACGCAGGTGGTAGCCGTGCGCCGGCTCCTTGGCGAGCATCGCCAGCACCGCGTCCTGCACGCCACCACCCCCTAACGGTTAGCCAATAGATAGCGGTTAGCCGTACGGGGTGTCAAAGGCGGCGGGCGCGGAAGGTGCGGCGGTAGGCGTCCGGGGGCACGCCGACGGTGCGGTTGAAGTGGCGACGCAGCGTGGCCGCGGTGCCCATGCCGGTGGCCTCGGCGATGGCGTCCACGCTGTCGTCGGTGGTCTCCAGCAACTCCTGGGCGCGGCGGATGCGCTGGGTCAGCAGCCATTGCAGCGGGGTGGTGCCCGTCATGGACCTGAAGTGGCGGCCGAGGTGGCGGGAGCTCATGTTCGCCCGGCGGGCCAGGTCCTCGACCGTCAGCGGCTGGTCCAGGTGGCGGCCCGTCCAGGCCAGCAGGTCGCTGAGGGGGTGGCCGCGCGGCTCCGGGACCGGGGTGGCGACGAACTGGGCCTGGCCGCCGGGCCGGTGCGGCGCGACGACCAGCCGCCGCGCGACCGCGTTGGCCACGGCCGCGCCGTGGTCGCGGCGGACCAGGTGCAGGCACAGGTCCAGGGCGGCGGCCTTGCCCGCGGCGGTGAGCACGCGGCCCTCGTCCACGTAGAGCACGTCCGGATCGACGTCGACGCGGGGATGGCGGGCGGCCAGCGTCGCGGTGTGGGCCCAGTGGGTGGTGGCGCGCCGCCCGTCCAGCAGGCCGGCGGCGGCCAGGACGAAGGCGCCCGTGCAGAGCGAGGCCACCCGCGCCCCGGCCTCGTACGCCGCCCGCACCGCCTGGACGAGGTCCGCCGGCGGCTCCACGTCGACCTCGGCCCAGCCCGGGACGATCACGGTGTCGGCCCGTACGAGCCGGTCGAGCCCGGCGTCGGGTTCGAGCAGGAAACGCCCGTCCGCCCGGACGGGACCCGCGCCGCAGATGACGACCTCGTACCAGCCCTCCACGGGCACCGGCGGGGGCGAGCCGAGCAGTTCGCAGGCCAGCGCCAGTTCGAAGTGCAGGATCCCGTCGGCCACGGCGACAGCGACTGTGCTCACGTCCGGAATTGTACGCATCGTGTCGTTCCGGACGCTCGCGCCGGGATCGCGCTGGTTGCCACGATGTCCGGGTGAATGATTCGGACAGGAGAAAGACCATGACGACGGATTCCACGGTGGCGGTCTACGGCGCGTACGGGCACACGGGCCGCTTCGTGGTGGCGGAGGCATCGCGGCGCGGACTGGTGCCCGTTCTGGTGGGCCGGGACCCCGAGGCGTTGCGGGCGCTGGCGGAGTCGTACCCCGGGGTGGAGGCCAGGCAGGCGTCGGTGGACGATCCCGCCGCGCTGGACCGGGCGCTGGACGGGGCCGACGCGGTGATCAACTGCGCCGGGCCCTTCGCCGTCACGGCCGGTCCCGTGATCGAGGCGGCCCTGCGCGCCGGCATCCCCTACGTGGACGTCGCCGCCGAGATCGAGGCCAACCTCGACACCTTCGAGCTGTACGCCGCCCGCGCCGAGGCCGCGGGGACCGTGGTCGTGCCCGCGATGGCCTTCTACGGCGGGCTCGGCGACCTGCTGGTCACGGCGGCGATGGGCGACTGGACCGAGGCCGACCAGGCCCACATCGCCTACGGCCTGGACAGCTGGCACCCCACGAACGGCACCCGCGCCGCCGGCCGGGTCTCCCGGGAACGGCGCGAGGGCCGGCGCGTCCGCCACTCCGGCGGCCGGCTGGAGTACCGCGACGACGAGGCGCCGGCCGAGAAGTGGTTCTTCCCCGAGCCGACGGGGGCCCGCGACGTCATCGCGGAGTTCTCCATGGCCGACATCGTGACCGTCCCGAGCCACCTGGCGATCCCCGAGGTGCGCACGTACATGACGGTCGAGGCGGCCAGGGACATCGCCAGGCCCGACACCCCGGCCCCGGTCGCGGCCGACGAGCACGGGCGGTCGGCGCAGTCGTTCGTGGTGGACGTCGTCGTGCGTTCGGGCGCCGGGGAACGCCGGGCGGTGGCCAGGGGCCGGGACATCTACGCCGTCAGCGCGCCGCTCGCCGTGGAGGCCGTGCAGCGCGTCCTGACCGGCCGGACCAGGGCCGCCGGGGTCGCCTCGGCGGGGAGGATCTTCGACGCGCCGGACTTCCTGCGGGCGCTGTCACCCCACATCGAGGTCGAGTTCGGCACCACCGGCGAGCACTGACCCACGACCGGGGCCGGGCTCACCCGGTCAGGCGGCGGATTCAGCGTGGCGACGGCAACACGGACAGCTCGCAGGCATAGGAGTCGGTCGCCGTGGCCGCGGGGTAGACCGTGGCGACCCGGACCCCGTGGACGGCCTCCTCCTCGCGCAGCGAATCGGCCAGTTCCCGCAGCGCCGCCTTGCTGGCGACGAACGCCGACCAGCGGGCGACCCCGGTCAGCCCGGGGGAGGCGTTGACGAAGATCACGTGCCCCTTGGCGCGCCGCAACGCGGGCAGCGCGAGCCGTACCAGCTCGGCGGCGGAGGCCACGTTCACCGCCATCGTGCGCCGCCAGGTGTCGGGCCGGACTCGGCGACGGCCTCGACGGGCGAGATCCCGGCGCAGTGCACCACCGCCCGTACGTCCGTCAGCTCTCCCACTGCGATCACCCGGTGCCCGGCCGCCTCCAGGGCGCTGACCAGCGCTGTTCCGATGCCTCCTGTGGCCCCTGTCAGCAGCACGTTCCCCATGCGGGCTCCCCTCTCTCCACGGCGCGAATGACTGATCATCGCCACCGGGGGAGCGGCGCACAACCCGCGACCGGACTCTCGCCGGACGGAGATCCGGAGGGTCGTTCCACATTCACCTCTGGTGCACCGCGCGTATTCAGCGTACTTTACTCAGCACTCAGTATTCAGAGTGTGACATGCTACAGATCCAAGAGGTCACCGTGAAGATCCACAGAATCGCGGCCGGGCTGCTCGCCACCGGACTTCTCGCTGCCGGCTGTGCCACCGGCGGCACGGGCGCGGGCCAGCGCCCTGCCCCCGCGATCGCCGCGTCCACCCCCGCCGAGCTGTCCGGCGAGGTCAAGGTGTGGTCGTTCGACGTCGGCGCCACGGCGCTGAAGCGGCTCGCGCCCGAGTTCACCAAGCTCCACCCGAAGGTGAAGATCGACGTGACCGACGTCGGCTACGACAACATCTACGAGAAGGTCACGGTCGGCCTCCAGTCGGGTACGGGCCTGCCCGACGTCGTGCACCTGGAGGACGAGCGGGTCCCCGGCTACGCCAAGAACTTCCCCAACGGCCTGGCCGACCTCGGCCCGGTCGCCGGCAAGCTCAAGGCGGACTTCGACCCGGCCAAGTGGCGGACCGCCTCCGGCGAGGGCGGCAAGCTGTTCGCGATGCCCTGGGACTCCGCGCCGGTCGGGCTGTTCTACCGGCGTGACTACTTCGAGCAGGCCGGGATCAAGGCCGACGACATCCAGACCTGGGACGACCTGGTCAAGGCCGGCGAGACGCTGAAGGCGAAGACAGGCAAGAAGCTGATGGTCTCCGACCTGGGCAACAGCGCGCCGTTCTTCACCACGCTGTTGCAGCAGCAGAAGCAGGGCATGTTCGTGGACGGCAAGATCGCGGTCAACACGCCCGCCGCGGTCAAGGCGCTGACGTTGATCAAGACCCTGAACGAGAAGGGCCTGCTGCAGAACGAGAAGGGCTGGGACGGCCGGGTCACCGCGACCAAGGAGGGCAAGGCGGCCGTCGCCCCCACCGCGGTCTGGTGGACGGGCACGCTGACGTCGGAGATGCCCGAGCTCAAGGGCAAGTTCGGGGTGATCCCGCTGCCCGCGTTCGAGGCGGGTGGGGTCCGTACCTCGGCCAACGGGGGTTCGATGCTGGCGGTCACGGGCCAGACCAAGAACCAGCAGGCGGCGTGGGCGTTCGTCGAGTTCGTCACGGCGAACAAGGACAGCCAGTTGTCGATGATGAAGCAGGAGTCGCTGTTCCCGGCGTACCTGCCCGCGCTGGCCGACCCGTACTTCTCCGAGCCGGTCGAGTACTTCGGCGGGCAGCCGGTCAACAAGATCTTCGCCGACCAGGTGCGCGACATCCCGGCCGTGGAGTCGACCGATGACGACGCCGAGGCCAGTGAGCTGCTGAAGAAGCTGCTCCAGCGGGCCGTGGTGGGCGGGAAGGACCCCAAGGCCGTGCTCGACGACGCGGCGGAGCAGCTCGCGTCCGCGACGAAGCGGGAGATCGCGTGATCGTTCGGCGCCGTCTGGTCCCCTGGGTTTTCGCGGGGCCCGCCGCTGCGCTGCTGGCGCTCTTCTTCGCCTACCCGCTCGGCGCCAGTCTCTGGCAGAGCCTGCAACGCACCGAGGACGGCGTCACCGAATGGGCGGGCCTGGACAACTACCAGCGGCTGCTGCACGACGACAGGTTCCTGCAGTCCCTGATCAACGTCGGGCTGATCCTGGTCATCCAGGTGCCGATCATGATCGGGCTGGCGCTGGCTCTGGCGTTCGTGCTCAACCAGTCGTGGTTGCGGTTCCGTTCCACGTTGCGGATCGCGTACTTCCTGCCCGCCGTGACGACGCTGGTCGCGTACGCGGTGGTGTTCCGGGTGCTGCTGCGTACCGACGGCGGCATGGTCAACCAGTTGCTCGGCGTCGAGATCGCCTGGCTGGACGACCCCCTCTGGGCACGGGTGGCGCTGATCGGGTCCATCACCTGGCGGTGGACCGGCTACAACATGATCATCCTGCTGGCCGGGTTGCAGGCGATCGGCAAGGAGCAGTACGAGGCGTCCGCGATCGACGGGGCCGGGCCGCTGCGCACGTTCGTCAGCGTGATCGTGCCGCAGCTCAAGCCGGTGATCCTGTTCTGCTCGATCACCTCGACGATCGGCACGCTGCAACTGTTCGACGAGAACAAGCTGCTCACCGACGGCGGCCCCGACGACGCGACCACGTCCCCGATCCTGCTGCTCTACCAGGTCGGCTTCAAGCAGTTCGACTTCGGTTACGCCGCCGCGATGGCCTGGGTGGTGGTGCTGCTCATCGGGGTGCTCTCCTACGCCCAGTTCAAGTGGTTCGGGAAGGAGAAGGCATGAAACGCCTGCTGCTCTGGCTCTTGATGGCAGTCGGCGCCGTGATCAGCATCGCGCCGTTCTACTGGATGTTCGTCGCCTCCACGCACGACACGACGGAGTTGTTCCGCAGCCCGCCGCCGTTCCTGCCCGGCGACGACCTGCTGGCGAACCTGAAGTCGCTGGAGGAGACGATCGGCTTCTCCCGCGTGGTGCTCAACAGCCTCGGCACGGCCGTCGTCTACACGGCGCTGTCCGTGCTGGTCAGCGCCATGGGCGGGTACGGCCTGGCCAAGTACCAGTTCCGCGGGCGCGGCCTGCTGCTCGCGGTGATCCTGGCGACCATGATGATCCCGTTCCAGGTGCTGCTGGTGCCGCTGTTCCAGATGATGGCCAGCATCGGCTGGGTCGACTCCTACGAGTCGATCATCATCCCGTTCCTGGCGAACTCCTTCGGCATCTTCCTCATGCGTCAGGCCTTCCTCGACTTCCCCGACCAGCTCATCGAGAGCGGACGCCTCGACGGGGCAGGCGACCTGCGCATCTTCTACCGGATCGTGCTCCCCGTCGTACGGCCGCAGCTCGGCGCGCTGGTCATCTTCACCTTCATGAGCCAGTGGAACTCCTTCATCTGGCCCCTGCTCATGCTCACCAGCGAGGAGAAGTACGTGTTGCCGGTCGCGCTCAGCCACCTCACCGGGCTGACCCGCGTCGACTACTCCGGGCTGATGCTGGGCGCGCTGCTCGCCACGCTCCCGCTCATGCTGATCTTCTTCGTCTTCCAGAAGCAGTTCGTCTCGGGGCTGCTCGGCGGAGCGGTGAAGGGATGAGCCGCCGGCCGCGTCCCTGACCGCGGCCTGCCGGAGTGGCCCGTACCCGAGCGCCACTCCGGCCGGCGAGCCCATCAGCGCGGTGGCTCGGCCGGGCCCTGCGCGGCGATCGCCGCGAGCCGGTCGGCGAGGCTCCTGAGCGCCCCTCGCAGTTCGTCCGGCTGGTGGACGGTGAAGGGCCATTCCAGCGAGGCGAGCAGGTGTGCCACGCTGTCCAGCCGCTCCGCCCGCGTGCGCAGGAGAACGCCGCCGGGCCGCGTGGTGAGGGTCACCGCCGAGCGCGGCACCCGGCGGGCGATCGCGTCGAGCGGGCCGTGGACCGTCACCTCGACCTGCCAGCGGTAGGTGCCCTGGGCCAGGGTCGAGGTCAGGTGGGCCACCGGGTCGAAGCCGTCGGGGGCGGCGAAGCGGCGGTCCCGGGGAGTGAGGGAGACGATCCGGTCGATGCGGAACGTCCGCAGGCCGTCGCGGAGATGGTCGTGGCCGACGACGTACCAGCGGCCGGTGTGGAAGACCACGCCGTAGGGGTCGAGGTCGCGTTCGGTGTGCTCCTCGCGCCAGGACCGGTGGCCGATGCCGACGGTCGTACGGGAGCGGGAGGCCTGGGCCAGCGACAGCAGGACCCTGGTCTCGGGCGCCTCCCCGCTCACGGCGTTGGCGGTGAACGACAGCGTCTCTCTCATGGCGGCGAGCGGTTCGCGCAGGGCGTGCGGAAGCACCCGCTCGATCTTGACCAGGGCGCCGGCGCTGGCGGGGGCGGCCGTGCCCATGCCCAGACGTTCCGCCGCGAGCAGGCCGAGGACGACGGCCAGAGCCTCGTCGTTGGTGAGGACCAGGGGCGGCATCCGGTAACCGCGGGCCAGCCGGTAACCGCCGTACCGGCCGCGCTCGGCCTCCACCGGGATGCCCAACTCCCGCAGGTGGGCGGTGTACCGGCGCACCGTGCGGACGTCGGTGTCCAGCCGCTCGGCCAGCTCCGCCCCGGTGAGCCGGGCGTTGGACTGGAGCAGCTCCAGCAGGGTCAGCACACGGGTGAGGGGATGCGACATGGATCACTCGGCATTTGAGGGCGGATTCTGTCCTGTATTGACTATACGCTCCCCGGCAGTACCTCACTTCTGGGAGATCACATGGCCAACTTCGTCCTCGTCCCCGGTGCCTGCCTCGGGGCATGGGCCTGGGAAGACACCGCCCTCGCGCTGCGGAAGCAGGGCCACACCGCGTTGCCGCTGACCCTCACGGGCCTGGCCGAGCAGGGCGTCCTGGGCGGGCCGCAGACGGACCTGAACACGCACATCGAGGACATCACCGCATTCGTCGAACACGACGACCTGCGCGACGTCACACTGGTCGCCCACAGCTACGCCGCCGCCCCGGTCACCGGAGCGGCCGGACGCCTCGGCAACCGGCTGGCGCGCGTGGTCTACGTGGACGGCGCCCCGTTCGCCGAGGGCATGAGCATGATGGACCTCATACCGCCCCAGGCGGCAGAGCGACTGCGCGAGCAGGTCGCCGCCTCCGGCGATGGCTGGCGGCTGTCGTTCGAGACGGTCCTGGGCCTGTCCAGCAGCACCGACGGCCTCGACGCGGACCGACTGGACGTGCTGCGCGCGCGTGCCACCCCTCAGCCGTTCGGCACCTTCACCCAGCCCCTGACCGGGCCGGTCGAGCCCGGCGCCGACGTGGACCGCGTCCTGATCGCCTGCCACGACTTCACGCGCCTGCTGGACGCCGGTCTGCCCATGCTCGCCTACCTGAGCCGGTCTCCGTGGCGGCGCTTCGACCTGCCCACGGGACACTGGCCGATGGTGTCGGCCCCCGTCGAGCTCGCCGACCTGCTCGGCAAGGCCGTCTCCTGACCGCCCGCGGCCGCGTATGACGTAACTCACCCTCGCCGAAACCCTCTCGCACGTCACATCTCGGCGGCCGATGCCGTCAAGAGGGCGAAGAGGAAACGAGGAGGGTCCCATGCGCTCGCCGGTACGCAAGCGTCTGTCGTCAGGGCTCGGTCATTGGTCGTTCATGTTCGGCGAGGTGGCGATCTGGTCCTTCGCCGTCCTGCTGCTGACCGGGGTGTTTCTCATGGTGTTCTTCGACCCCGACATGTCCCCGGTGCTCTATCAGGGCGTCTACACGCCGCTGAACGGCGTCCCGGTCAGCCGGGCGTTCGACTCGGCGATGCGGCTGAGCCTGGAGGTGCGCGGCGGCCTCTTCGTCCGCCAGGTGCACCACTGGTCGGCGCTGGTGTTCGTGGCGGCCGTCGCGCTCCAGTTGTTGCGGATGTTCGTCACCGCCGCGTTCCGCCGGCCGCGCATGCCGCAATGGCTGATCTGGGTGACGCTGCTGCCGCTGGGGATGGCCGCGGGGGAGACCGGCAACGTCCTGCCCGACGACATGCTCTCGGGCGGGAGCCTGTGGCTGATCCAGTCGGTCCTGCTGTCCATCCCCGTCGTGGGTTCGTACGCGAGCCAGCTGCTCTTCGGCGCGCAGTTCCCCGGCGACACCATCATCCCCACGATGTACTGGGCGCACGTGCTGGTGGTCCCGGCCGCCATCGCCGTGCTGCTGGCCGCCCGCGAATGGCTGGTGCGGCGGCACGGGCACTCGCGGTTCGGCGCGTCGGCGCAGGGCCGCCCCGGCGCCCGCCCGCTGATGGCGGGCGCGACGATCGGGGTGCTCGTCATCCTGGGGCTGGCCTTCCAGATCGCCCCGATCTGGCTGTACGGCCCCGCCGGCCCCGGCCAGATCTCGGCCGGGTCGGTGCCCGACTGGTACATGGGCTTCCTCGACGGCGCCCTGCGGATCATGCCGGGATGGGAGCTGACGATCGGGGGGTACACGCTCAGCCTCGCGGTCCTGGTCCCAGCGCTGGTGATGCCCGGTGTGTTCTTCACCGTCCTGGCCGGTTACCCGCTGGGTGAGCGGCTGGTCCTGCGGCGCCTGACCCGGCGGGACGCGCTCGGCCGGCCCAAGAGCCGGAGCCGCCTGGCCGCCGAGCTCACCGGTCCCGCCGTACTGGACCGGCCGCGCGAGGCGCCCGTACGGACCGCCGTCGCGGCGGCCGGCGTCGGTTTCTACGGGCTGCTGTGGGCCGCGGCGGCCAACGACCAGCTCGCCCACCAGTTCCACCTCTCGGTGGAGGCCGTGACGATCTTCTTCAGGTACGCCGTGCTCCTCGGCCCGGTCATCGCGTTCTGGCTGACGTACCGGCTCTGCCTGGGCCTCCGGCTCCAGGACCGGCACGTCCTGGAGCACGGTCAGGAGAGCGGCGTGATCGTCCGCGACGCGGAGGGCGGGTTCCACGAACGTCCGATGCCCGTCGAGCACGAGCGGCAGCCGGCCGCCCTCAGCCCGCGACGGCCTTGACGAAGAGGTCGCCGGTCGCGGTCTTGACCAGGTCGGCCTTCCCCGTGACGGGATCGACGACGGCCACGTCGGCCGCTCCCTCCAGCGGGACCACGATCCGGCCCCCGCTGAACGCGATCCCCCTCTGGACGGTGTGGGCCAGATAGTCGCCCGCGAGCCTGCGGTCGGCGGACGGGTCCTTCGGGGACAGCAGCAACAGGGTCGGGTCGTTGGGATCGCTGCCCAGGGCGGCCACCCGGCCGTCGGCGGAGGCGGCCAGGTCGGCGTCCCACGGCGATCTGAGGGTCGTCACCGTGCGGATGGGGTCGAGGGTGAGGTCGTAGAACCGCAACCGGCCGCACTGCGGCGCGAACACGGCCAGACCGGTACGCGGGACGTACACGAGGCTGTCCCCGAAGCCGGTGCACGGCCTGCCGTCCTCGTCCTCGGGCGGCGGGAGGCGCACTCCGGCCAGCCGCGCGGCCGTGACGTCGCGCAGGACGGTGACCGCGCCGAGGGGCGCGTCGTCGCGGGAGCCGACGTCCTGGCGGCCAGGCCCGTCGTCGTGATCCTCGGGGGCGACGACCGCGAGGCCCACACCGCCGCCGGCGAGCGGGCCGAGGGCGAGGCGGTCGCCGAATCGGTCGGCGACCTCCGAGTTGCCCGGCACGCCGGGTGTGTCCTGGGTGATGCGCCGGACGAACGAGCCGTTCCTGAACAGGTAGACCGCGCCGCCCGGCCGCTCACCGGGCGCGCCGATCGCGACGAGGTCGCCGTAGGCGGCGACGGACTCGCCGAACGCCGCGTCCTCCTGCGGCCTGGGCGAGACGAGCCTGCGCGGCGGCGCGGCGGCCCCGCCGTGCAGCACGTAGACCGCGCCCGCCCCCTTCCTGCCGGCCACGGTGAGGGTACGGGTGCCGACGACGAGATCGGCGCAGCGGTCGTCGTCGACCCGGGCCATGGTCACCGACCAGCCGAAACCCTTCATCCTGTTCCCCGGCGGCGTGGGGACGCGGATGACCTTGCCCGCCACCAGGACGTCCACCTGACCGGTGGTGCCCAGGTAGCCGAGGGCGATGTCGTCGCGGCCGTCGCCGTCGAAGTCACGGGCGCCCGCCCGCGAGCAGTCGCTCCGCACCGGGCCTACGAGCGGGGGACGGGACACGGCCGCGACGGGGGCGGCGGCGGCCGTCACACCCGCGGGCGGCGCGGCACCCGGCGCGGAACAGGCGGCCAGCCCGGACACCAGCACCACCGCGAGCGAACGGCCGAAGGACGGCAACCGGCGACACCCCCTTGTCGATCACGCCATCCTTCCCGCAACCCCGAGCCCCCGGCAACCGCCCAGCACCGCGAGACACCGGGATCCGGGCGTACGGCCGCGCTACGGCAGCAGGGCGCGCACACTCTCCTCGATGGAGGCGGCCGCCGCGGCGAAGGCCGAGAAGCGTTCGACCCCCGAGCCGAGGACGCCCAGGAAACGCAGCACCCGGCCGGGCGCCTGCTCGCCGCCGTCCAGCTCGCGGCCGACCTCCTCGGCGGCCTCGATCGCCTCCCTCAGCTCGGGGTGGCGCTCGACGTCCGCGCGCAGGTCGGCGAGGAGGGCGTCGAGCCGGGTGCGCACGTCGCCGAAGCGGCGGTGGTCCTCGATCTTGTGGGAGTGCGCCTGGGCATGCGGGCCCGCCGCCATGGCGTCGGCCCGGACGTGGGCGTGGCCGCTGATGTGGATGCCGTGGTTGTCGCTCATCCCGCGCTCCGCTGCGCCGCCGAGGCGGCCTGGCCGAGCCCCTGCCTGATGCGGCTCTCCGCCCGCGCCACCGCGCCCGTGCCGGCCGCCATGCTGTTGGTGGTGACCTGGGCCTGGCCGGTGACGAAGATGCCGTTGTTGAGGATGGTCGTCTGGCGGTCGCGCAGGTCGCTCACGTCGACGTTGTGCTCCTCCAGGAAGTCGGCGACGGCGTCCATGATGCGCTGCTCGGCGGCCTTGACGTACATCTCCTTGTCGAGCTGCTGGAAGTAGCGGTGGTAGAGGTTGTCGGTGGCGCGTTCGCGGGGGTTGTGGGCGGCGCCGTAGTTGAAGGTGTGGCCGCGGATGGCCTTGATGCCGGCCCGGTGCTGCCGCCTGCGCCTGCCCGGCTCCGACACGGCGGCGACAGTGTTGGGGACGGCCAGCAGCAGCCCGCCGAACGTGCGGCCCAGCGCGGCCACGGCCAGCCGGGCCATCCGCTGCGCCGGCGGGTGGTTGACCAGCCGGTCGACCTCGCGGTACGCCTCGCGCAGCGGCGGCAGCAGCGAATAGCCGGCCTCGGTGAACATCATCCCCTTCTCGGCCAGCAACACGAACCGCAGGAAGATCGAGATGACCACCTCGCCCTCCCAGCCGGTCACGCTCACGGTGAGGTACGGGCGGGCGCGGGTGCGGGGGTTGTCGCGCAGCTCGTGGATGAACCGTTCGCTCACGATCGGCACGGGCGGCAGGAGGGCGTCGGGGAGCACGGCCGCCTGGAGCTCGGGGTCGGTCTCGTAACGCAGGTCGAGGCCGTTGACGAACAACTTGTTCTCGACGGTGAGACCGGGCAGGCCGAGGGCGCCGATCTCGGCCCCCACCCGGTCGTAGAGCTCGCCGACCGCGAAGGGCACGACCGTCTCGCCCGGCCTGGCCTTGGCGACGTTCATGGTGAAGGACCAGTTGTTGATCCTGCTGCCGTGGCCGACGAACGGGGAGTAGTCGGCGAACACCGTGACGTTCCCGGCGCCGCGGTCGGCGATGTCGACCAGGTGGTCGCGCATCGAGGGCGAGCTGGGGAGCGGCGCGTCGGCCGGGTCGAAGGAGTCGCGGGTCAGCTTGGTCAGGATGACCGACTCGTAGGCGTCGTAGAGCTCGACGAAGACGACGAGCCAGGCCAGGAACAGCGGCAGCAGGACGAGCGAGCTGGACAGCGTCAGCAGGGTGACCACGGCGAGCACGGCCAGCACGGCGTCGCGTACGCGCTGGCGTCTTTGGGCCATCAGCGCGTATTTCAGCATCGTGGCCAGGTCGACGCCGGGGGACTGGGCGACGGCCCGGAACCGGTCATGAAGAATGGAGCGAATGGTGGAATTACGCACTTTCGCATCCATCAGCATGGCTATGCAGAGATATCTGGTCACTTCTGTCGCGGCAGGGCGATCGCCCTGAAAATGGCGGCCGCAATTCGCGCAGACCTGGGAGTCGGGGAGGTTGGGGCTGTCGCAGTGACCGCAGTTCATCGGCTCGTCCTCTGGTCAGGGCATTCGTGGAGCCTGACGTTACCCCGACTTTAACGAGCGCGGGCTCCGCGCCGCCACGCGAATAGAATGCGCCTTGCCGACATTATTCATTAAATGCCGATAAATAAACCGTGGCGGTCCGGGCGCGTCACACGGTTCTCAGGGGTGCCAACCTTTCGCCACGCCCACAACGTCTGGAGGGTATCGAGATTGAGGAGAGACGTTGGATCGCGACACCGCCTTCCGGGCGTTCGTGGAGGCTCACCAACGCGCGTTGACGCGCCTGGCCTACCTGCTCACCGGAGAGGAGCACCTCGCGGAGGACCTCGTGCAGAGCGTGCTGGTCCGCCTGTTCGGGCGATGGTCGAGGTTGAGCCACGTCGGCAACCTTGACGCCTACGCGCGCAAGGTGATGGTGAACCAGTACATCTCGTGGCGGCGGCGGCGCGGTTCGGACGAGGTGCCGACCGCCGAGCCGCCCGACCGCGCGTACGTGAGCGAGGACTCCGCCGTGCTGCGGATCGTCCTGCGCCAGGCGCTCATGCGGCTGACGCCCAAGCAGCGCGCCGTGCTCGTCCTGCGCTTCTACGAGGACCGGCCCGAGCGCGAGGTCGCCGACCTGCTGGGATGCTCGGTCGGCACTGTCAAGAGCCAGGCGCACCACGCGCTGGCCCGCCTACGGACGCTGGCGCCCGAGCTGGCGCCGAGACTGCCCGCCCTGGACGACCCGGCCCACAGTGAGGGGGCACGCCGATGACCTGGCTCGGAGATCAGCTCGGCCGCATCGCGGACGACATGCCGGAGCGCGACCTGGCGACCAGGGCGATCGAGGCCCATCAACGCAGGCGGCGCAACGTCATGACCTTGGCCGCCGCCGCGGTGGTCGTCGTCACCGTGCTCGCCGCCACCGTCGGCGTACGGGCGCTGCCCGGCGAGCCGCACACCGCCGTACGCCCGGCGCAACCGCCCGAGCGGTCCGTCGTCAAGGTCGGCGTGGTGCCGAGCGTGGAGTCGGCGCCCGTGTACGTGGCGCTGGAGCAGGGCTATTTCGCGGAGGAGGGCCTGACGGTCCAGCCGCGGATCGTCAGCGGCGCCGCCGCCGCAGTACCGGAGCTGGCCATGGGCACACTGGATCTGGCGCAGACCGACTACGCCACGCTCTTCAAGACCGACGAGCTCGGCAAGTCCTTCAGGATCGTCTCCAGCCTCCACCAGGCCGCGCCGGGGAGCTTCGCGATCGCGGTGGCCCCCGGGTCGGGGATCCGCACCGCGGCCGACCTCAGGAAGAAGAAGATCGCGGTCCCGAACCTCGCGGGGCTCGGGCAGCTGGCGCTGGCGGGCGTACTGAAGCGGGCCGGGCTGACCTTCCGGGACGTCCTGCTGGTCGAGAAGCCCTACCCCGAGATGCTCCTCGCCATGGACAAGGGGCAGGTCGACGCCGCGCTGCTGGCGGAACCGTACGTCACCGTCGGCCGCGAGAGCGGGCGCGCGCGGATCGTGGAGGACCCGATGACCCGCGAGTTCGCGAACGTGTACACCGCGGGCATGTCGGCCACCGACGAGTGGATCAGGGCGAACCCCCGCACGCTGGCGGCCTTCCGGCGCGCGCTGGTCAAGGCACAACGCCTGATCGCGACCGACCCCCAGCAGGCACGCGACGCGCTGACCCGCTACACGAAGATCACCACGGCGTCGGCGGCACACGTCGCGATCGGCTCCTATCCGGCCGAACCGGACCTGGCGCAACTTCAGCGGGTCGCCGACCTGGCCCGCGCGTACGGGCTCCTGGTCCGCCCGGCGGACCCCGCGGACACCGTCGCGAAGGGCGGCTGACCTCAGATCTCCTTGAGGAAGACGATCGCGTCCGCCTGGTGGACGGTGGCGGGGTCGAGGGCCAGGTAGGTGTGGTCCACCGGCACCCGGGGCGCCGGCTTCTCGCCGAGCGCCGCGACCAGGCGGGCGGGATCGACGACGGCGCGGGCGTGGGGAAGGGCCGACAGGATCCCTTCGAGGGTGCCGGGCGCGGGCACGTCGGCGCCGCGCGTGCCGAACGTGGCGGCGGCGAAGGCGTACGCGTCGCCGAGGCGGGTGGCGAGGATGGCGCCCGCGCTCCACCACTGGAGGGGCACGTTCGCGAACCACAGGTGGCTCTTGTCGCGTTGCAGGTGGCGGTTGTGGGCGAAGGCGAGCGTGGGGCCGCGCCGGGCCTCGCGGCGGACGACGGCGTCCAGGTTGCCGGCCATCATCGCGTCACGTTGGCTCATGAGCCTGCCGAGTCGGGCGGACGAAGGGTCGGCCATGCCGGCGTGGTAGCGCAGCAGCCCGGCGGCGGTCCGCGCGTACAGGTCGGCGCGCCACCAGTCGTCGTGGGACGTGGCGGCCGTCAGGTGGGGGGCGTGCGCGGTCAGCAGCGCGCCGAGGTCGTCGGCGATCAGCCGCAGCTCCTTGACCTCGGGCCCGCCGCCGACGGACCGGGCGGGGTCGGTGAGCGCGGCCGGGTCGGTCCAGGGCTCGTCGGGGCCGAGCAGCCCGTCGAGGGTCTCGCGCGTCACGGGCAGGTCGAGGTGGGCGGAGAGGTAGTCGTGCACCGCGGTCAGGACCGGGCGGGGACCGGCCGGGCCGGCCAGCTCCAAGGGCGCGTCGAAGCCGTGGAAACGCAGCCGGTCGTACGCGGCACGCCGCTCGTTGTACGCGCGCATCCAGCTCAGGAGCTCGCGGTTGGCCGCCGAGGCGCCGAACCCGTGGCTGAAGCCGCGGCTCATCGCCTCGTCGAGGGTGCCGGCCCCGCCGCCGGCGTACGCGTCGGCGGCCAGGCCCGCCAGGCAGTCGCTCTCCAGGGCGATCGAACGGTAGCCCTCGTGCTCGACGAGGTGGCGGAAGATCTCGTTGCGCACTTCGAGGAAGGCTTCGACACCGTGGGTGGGCTCGCCGAGGCCGAGCACGCGGACGCCGGGGGACAACAGCGCGGTGAGGGCGCCGCCGGTGAGCTCCCGGGCGGCGTCCCGGATCGAGGTCGTCATGCCTTCAACCGTATCGTTGAACCAGTCGTGTAAACTTTGGCCGACCTTTCGGCGGTTGCGAAGGACGTACCTTCAAAATGCGGTTGCGACCCATCGATCTGGCGCGCGAGCACGGCCTGTCCACGCAGGCCGTGCGCAACTACGAGGACGCGGAGATCCTTCCGCCGGCCGGGCGTTCCCCGCACGGCTACCGCGTCTACGCCCCGCGCCACGCGGCGGCGCTGCGCACGTTCCTGGCGCTGCTCCCGGCCCACGGCCACGCGACGGCGGGGGCGATCATGCGGGCCGTGAACGGCGGCGCGACCGAGGAGGCGCTGCGGCTGATCGACGACGGCCACGCCCAGCTCGCCGGCGACCGGCTCACGCTGGAGGCCGTGGAAGAGGCGCTGCGCGACCTGGCGCCGCCGAGCGAGCCGGCGCCGGGGGTGACGTTCATCGGGCCGCTGGCCCGGCGGCTCCGGATCAAGCCGGCGACACTGCGCAAATGGGAGCGGGCCGGGATCACCGTGCCCCGGCGCGACCCGCGTACCGGCTACCGCGTCTACACCTCCGCCGACGTGCGCGACGTGCTGCTGGCCCACCAGCTCAGGCGCGGCGGCTACGGCCTGGAGCGCATCCGCCAGGTGCTGGAGCAGGTACGCGCCGCGGGCGGCCCGGAGCCGCTGCAGGCGACGCTCCAGGAGTGGCACGACCGGCTCACCGCGCGGGGCCTGGCCATGCTGGCGGGCGCCGCGGCGCTGGACGCCTACCTCCGGACGCCCGGCGGCCCGATGCCCGGGAACTTCCGCGGCCCGGCCGGCATCTAACACGCCGTGGACGCGTCGAACACCGGGGAACCGCAGCACATCGGGGAATACTGGCTGGCCGGCCGGCTCGGCTCCGGCGGCCAAGGCGTGGTGTACGACGCCTACGACCGCGAAGGCCGCCGGGTCGCGCTCAAGGTCCTCCACATGGCCGACAACCAGGCGAGCCGCGAACGGTTCGCCAAGGAGGCGACGGCGGCCGGGCGGGTGGCCTCGTTCTGCACCGCCCGGGTGCTGGCCAGCGACCTGTCGGGCAGCCGGCCGTACATCGTCAGCGAGTACGTGCCGGGGCCCAGCCTGCGGCGGGCGGTCGAGCAGGGGCGCAGGTTCGCCGGGGACGACCTCCACCGGCTGGCCACGGCGATCGCCACCGCGCTGACGGCCGTGCACGACGCGGGCGTGATCCACCGGGACCTGAAGCCGGACAACGTGCTGCTCGGTGCCGACGGCCCGCGCGTGATCGACTTCGGCATCGCCCGTACCGAGGACATGTCGCTGACCAGGACCGGCGAGGTGGCCGGCACGCCGACGTACATGGCGCCCGAGGTGTTCACCGGGCAGCGGGCGGGGGCGCCCGCCGACGTGTTCGCCTGGGGCTCGATCGTGGTGTTCGCCGCCACGGGCGAGGACCCGTTCCGCGCCGACAACCTCGGCGGGGTCATGCACCGGGTGTTGTCGAAGCACCCCGACCTGGGCGCGCTGCCGCCGCGCCTGGCCTCGCTGGTCTCGGCCGCGCTGGAGAAGGACCCGGCGGCCCGTCCCACCGCCCGCGACCTGCTGCTCGCCCTGGTCAGCGGCAACGACCCCGACCTCCGCGGGCTGCTGACGGCGGGCAGCCGCGCCGCCAGAGGCGTGCACGTGCCTGACCGGGCCGACCCGGCGCTCGGCACGATCGCCGAGGACGCCTACGGCGCGCTCGCCCCCGAGGAGCGGGAGCTGGCCGCCGAGGTGTTCCTGCGCCTGGTGACGGTCACCGACGACGGGCACGAGACCGCACGCTGGGCGCTGAAGCAGGACCTGCTGGCCGGCCGCTCGGAGCGGGAGACCCGGGCCATCGAACGCATCCTCCAGGCGTTCTCCTACCTGGTGACGCAGAAGGACGACGCGGTGGCGCTGTCGCGTCCCGCGCTGCTGCGCGCCTGGCCGCGGCTGCGGGTCTGGGTGGACGACGACCGCGACGGGCTCGCCGTGTTCAGCCAGCTCAGCGACGCCGCCCGCCAATGGGCCGACCACGGCCACAAGGACGGCGACCTGCTCCAGGGCAGCCGCCTGGACCAGGCGCTCACCTGGGCCGCCACCGGCCGCAGGCACATCACCCTGACCCCGCTCGAACGCGACTTCCTGGCCGCGGGCACCGGCCTGGCCCGGCGGCGGGTGCGCCGCCGGCGGCTGACCACGGCGGCGCTGGCCGGGCTGCTGGTGGTGGCGCTGGCGGCCGGCGGCCTGGCCGTGCTGCGCGGACAGCAGGTGGCCGAGCAGAGCCGCCTGGTCGGCCTGCAACGCGACCAGGCGGTCGGCCGGCAGGTCGCGGCCGAGGCCGACCGGCTGCGTACGACCGACCCGGCCAAGGCGATGTTGCTCAGCGTGGCCGGGTGGCGGCTGGCGCCCGGCCCCGACACCCGGCGCAGCCTGACGACCTCGCTGACGATGCCGGAGAGCGCGGTCTTCCGCGATCCCGGGGCCAAGGGCGTCTCCGCCGCGGCCTCGGCGGCCGGCGGCCGGGTCCGGGCGATCGCCGGCGAGGACGGCGTACGCGTCTACGACGTGCGCGCCGACCGGCAGACCACGTTCTGGCGGTGGCCCGACGGCCTCGACGCGCTGCCGACCGCGGCGGCGCTCAGCCCGAGCGGGAAGACCCTCGTGGTCGTGAGCAGGAGCATGGCCTACGCCTGGGACACCATGACCGGCACGAAACTGCGCGAGCACCGCGTCGGCGAGGGCAGCCCCGGCGTGCACGTCGCCTTCGACGGCAACGAGAACCTGGCCGCGGTGATGCGGGAGAGCTCCCTGGAGTTCCTGTGGGACACCAGGACCGGCGCGTCCTACACCCCGGAGCTGGAGGCGGACCGGGCTCCGGCGATCGCGGCCTCCGGCGCCTACATCGCGGGAGTCGGGCCCAACCAGGGCGGGCTGAAGGTGATCCGCCTACCCGGTCTCACCGTCGACACCCGGATGCCGAAGGCGTGCGGGTCGGTGGTGGCGTTCACGCCGGACAGCAGGAGGCTGCTGTGCGCGAACGGCGACGTCACGGTCTGGGACCTGGCCACCGCCAGGAAGGCGCCCGACGAGGAGCGGCCGTTCTGGCAGGAGTCGGCCACGGGCGACCTGCCCGGCGGGCGGCTGCGGCTCAGCGCCGACGGCCGCCGACTGCTGGCCGTCGAGGGCCGTACGCTGCACCTGTGGGACGCCGCCGACGGCGACGAACTGGCCGTCTACCAGGCGGAGGGCGAGCCAGAGGAGGTCTGGCTGCAACCCGACGGCCACACCGTCCGCTACCTGCTCGACAGCTCGACCATCACCGCCGACCTCGCCTCCCGCCTCACCTCCGCGAAACTGCCGCAGGGGTACGACGTCGGCGTGTTCAGCCAGGACGGCCGCCTGGCCGCCGTGACGCGGGACGCCGCGCCGATCCGCGTATGGGACACCCGCCGCCTGAGTGTCCCGATGACCGGCAGCGAGGGCGCCGTCGGGGAGCTGTTCAACCCCGCGGGCACGCGGCTGACCGCCGACGCCCAGGACTCCTCGGTCGGCCTGTGGGACGTGGCCACCGGCCGCCGGCTGTGGCGCCACCCCCTCCCGAGGACGCAGTTCGTGTTGTCGAAGGCGTTCACCCCCGACGGCGGGCGGCTGGTGGTCTCGCTCAAGGAGCAGAGCGAGCGGGACGCGCGCAACGAGCTCGTCGTCCTGGCCACCGACACCGGCCGGGTACTGGCCCGGCACCCTCTCGCCACGGCGACCGGCACCATCGTCCCCACCCGCGACGGCAAGAGGCTGGTCACCAGCGCCGGCACGATCTACGACCTGGCCACCGGCCGGGCCGCCGGCTCGGGGTTCAACCGGTCGGGCGAGGCCATCGCGGTCAGCCCCGCCGCGCCGCTGCTCGCCCTCGGCTCCGGCACGGTCGAGCTGTGGGACGTCGCCAAGGGCGCCGAGCTGCCGCCCGCGATGCGCGTGGCGAGCCGGGCCCAGGTCGAGAGCGTGCTGTTCAGCCACGACGGCTCCCTGCTCGCGCTGATCGGCAGGTCCATCGGGGAGACGTTCAACGACGTCTACACCGTCCAGGTCTGGGACGTCGGCTCGCGCGAGCGGATCGGCTCCTTCCCCATCGACATCCTCGACCAGCTCGCCTTCAGCGCCGACGACCAGACCCTGTACGTCGCGGGCAACTCCTCGGCGGCGATCATCCGCGTGCCGGTCGGCGCCGAGGCCGTGGCCCGGCTGGTGTGCGAACGCGCGGGCCGGACGATGGACGCGCGCGAGTGGGACCAGTACCTCAAGGGCGTGGCCTACCGCGACGTCTGCTCCGCCGCGCGGCCCTGACGCTCACGACGCGGCCGGTCGTCCGGGGGCGTGACCTTCGGCGGCACGCGCAGCGTCAGCATGGCGACGTCGTCGTCGTTGTCGGCCGGGCGCACCCGTTCCAGCAGCAGGTCGCCGAGCGCGTTCAGCGGCCGGTGGGTGTGGGAGGCGGCGTACCGGCTCAGGCGGGCCAGCCCGTCGTCCAGGGAATGCCCGGGGGACTCGATCAGGCCGTCGGTGTAGAGCACGAGGGTGGACCCCGGCGGCAGCTCGACGACGGCGTCGGTACGGTCGGCGCGGAGGCCGGTGCCCAGCAGGAGGCCCTGCCCGCCGTCCAGGAAGCAGGTGCGCCCGTCGCGCTCCACCAGCAGCGGCGGCGGATGGCCCGCGTTGCTCCAGCACAGCAGCCAGCGGCCGTCCTCGGTGTGCTCCAGCCGGGCGAGGACGACGGTGGCCATGGTGGCCTGCGCCATGCGCCCCACCGCCCGGTCCAGCCGGTCGAGTACGGCGCTGGGCAGCTCCCGCTCGGCGCCGGCGTACGCGCGCAACATGTTGCAGACCTGGGCCATCCCGGCGGCGGCCTCCAGGTCGTGGCCCACCACGTCGCCGATCACCAGGGCGGTGGCGCCGTCGGGCAGGGTGAAGGCGTCGTACCAGTCGCCGCCGACCTGGGAGGCCCGGGGCGCGGGCACGTAGCAGGCGCTCATCTCCAGGCCGGGCACCGAGGGCAGGCGCGGCAGCAGGTGGCGCTGCATGGTCTCGGCGACGTGGCGCTGCCGCTCGTACAGGCGGGCGTTGTCCAGCGCGAGGCCGGCGCGGCGGGCGATGTCCTCGACCAGCAGCAGGTCGGCCGTGGTGAACGCGCCGGGCCGCTCGGCGCGTCCCAAGGTCAGCGCCCCGAGCACCTCGCGCACACCGCGGATGGGGGCGATGCCGGCCGAGTGCATGCCGGTCTCGCGGAACAACTCCTGCTGGAACACCGCGATGCCGGAGTCGGGGGCGCCCTGGTAGGTCTCCGGCCCGGTCAGCGTCGCCGTGACCCCGCGCAGGGCCCGCGACAGCGGCATCGGTGACTCCTCGGGCACCGCCGGCATCGGCCCCTCCAGCTCCTCGTGGTGCACCAGGACGCCGTTCTCGTGGTGCACGACGGCGGCGCGCGACACGCCGCCGTGCTCAGTGAGCAGGTCCACCACCACCCAGTCGGCGAGCAGCGGCACCACCAGGCGGACGAGCTGGCGCAGCGTCTCGTCCACGTCGAGGCTGGAGGTGAGCGTCGTGGTGGTCTCGGCCAGCAGGGCGAGCCGGTCGAGCTGGGACATCGAGGACGTGTCGTCGCCCGGATCGACCGCCTGCGTGCCGGGATCGTCGGCATCGTGGAAGAGCACCAGTGCCCCGGACCTGCCGTCTTCGAGGTCGCAGGGGGTGACCAGCCAGGAGGTCGGCAGCAGGGAGCCGTCGCCGCGCGCCAGCCACTCCCGGTGGCCCTGGGAGGTGCCGCCGGTGAGCAGCGGCCGGCGCATCGCGCACCGGCTGCGCGGCAGCGTCTCGCCGTACCGGCCGCGGTGGAGCAGGTCGTGGGCGTCCTGGCCGAGCAGTTCGGCGGCGGTCCTGCGCAGCAGCTGCTCGGCGCGCGGGGTGACCTCGACGATCCGGCCGCCGTCGTCCACGACGTACGCGCCCGCGTGGGTCAGGTCGCGCAGCCGGCGGGGGCTTGCATCGTCCGCCTGGTGCGGCCCGGCGTCTTGCTTGGGCACGTCCATGGTGTTCGCTCCTTCCGTCCACCTCCTACCCGTCGGCCTCTTTGGTCACCTTTCAGCCGCTGGGGTCCTGACAGTATGGCCGACCGTTCCGGGGGCCGGTCGGCGTGAGCGGTCCGGTCACACCGCCTGGTCGGCGCGGCCGCGCCAGTCGGACGCCGACAGCCGGTACAGCACGTGCCTGCGCAGCCGGTGGCCCGGCGGCAGGACGGGGTGGTCGAAGTCGCCGGCCGCGTTGTGCGTCATGCCGAGCCGGCGCATGACCGCGCTGGAGCGCAGGTTCACCGTCGCGGTGAAGGAGACCACCTCGTCCAGGCCCAGCCTGTCGAAGGCGTGGCCGAGCGCGGCCCCGGCGGCCTCGGTCGCGTACCCGTGGCCCCATGCGGCGCGGCGCAGCCGCCAGGCGATCTCCACCGCGGGCATGAACGCCGCCTCGAACGCCGGCCGGTGCAGGCCGGTGAACCCGATGAACTCGCCGGTGGCCGTGACCTCCAGGGCCCAGCGGCCCCACCCCTGCCGGGAGATCAGCTCGTCGCTCGCCGCCGCGAACGCGTCGCTCTCCTGCCGGGTGAGCGTGGCGGGGAAGTGCTCCATGACCTGCGGGTCGGCGTTGAGCTCGGCGAAGGGCGCCAGGTCGGACGGTTGCCAGGGCCTGAGCGTCAGCCGTTCGGTGCGCAGGACGATCGGGGATGCGTCGGTGTTCACCGGCAGATCCTACGGCCGGCCCGGACATGACCGGTGATCACCAGTGGATCACAAGGCAGCGCCGGTAGACCGGGGCGGGTGAACGACGATCTTCATCCGCTCAGCCGCCGGGAAGGCCCGTCCGAGGCGGACGAGCCGTCCGAGCCCGAGCGGCCGCTCGTCCTGCACCGGAGGTGGGGACACCGGGGACGGTGCTGGGTTCTGCGGTCGCTGGACGCGGACACGATCGCCATGGTCCTGGCGCTCCTGCTCGGCCCGTTCCGGTGGCTCGAACCGGCCTTCTGGGTGGTGGTCTGGCCCTTCCGCCGGGTCTTGCGGTTCTTCGCCTGGATCGGACGGCTTCTGTCCGCGCTGGGTGATCTGTAGTGGTCGCGTCC
The DNA here is from genome assembly GCF_003947315.1 of Nonomuraea sp. WAC 01424. Lineage (NCBI taxonomy): Bacteria > Bacillati > Actinomycetota > Actinomycetes > Streptosporangiales > Streptosporangiaceae > Nonomuraea > Nonomuraea sp. WAC 01424. The sequence continues at coordinate 132,824 of NZ_QHHZ01000024.1, read as the reverse complement.
GCGGGCGGCCTCACGGCGAGAGCCGCGCGCGGTCGCTGCCGCCGTCCGACAGGAACGACGCCAGCGCCCCTCCCTCCTCGGCCACGGCGGCGCGCTCGGCCCCGGACAGGCGGCGCAGCGGGGTGACGAGCACGGTGTCGTCCTCGACGGTCCAGGTGGCCGAGACACGGCCGTCGACCAGGACCACCCGGGCGCCGGCGACCGACAGGCCGCGGTGGGCGTCGTCGATGATCCGGCCGCGGTCGTCGTAGCCGAGGATCGCGTTGTCGAACGCCGGCAGGAACCGTACCGGGGCGGGCGTGCCGGGGTCGGGACGCGGCGCGTCCGGCAGGTCCAGCAGCTCCCGGCCGCGCTCGTCGCGGAAGGCGACCAGCTCCTCGCGTACCGCGGCCACGGCCGCCGGCAGCCCGGCCAGCCCGCTCCAGGCGCGCAGGTCGGCGGTGGCCGCGGGGCCGAACGCCGCCAGGTAACGCCGTACGAGAGCCTGCCCCACGGCATCGCGGCCGTCGGCGGCCGGCGGGTCGATCTCGCGCCCCAGCCAGGACGACAGCGGGACGTTGCGCACCCCCGCCTTCGCCCGCCACAACCCGCGCGGCGGCAACTGCGCCATCGGGACGAGCGCCGCGACCAGCATCTCGCCCAGCGCCCGCGGCCCCGGCGCGGGCCAGCGCCCGGCCACCTCCCGCGCGAGCTGCGACATCGACCGCGGCTCGCCGTCGGCCAGCACCGCCCGGCCCGCCGCCGCGAGCTCGTCGAGGTCCACCCCGGCCAGCTCGCGGCGGTAGACGCCGAGCACGCGCTGGCGCAACATCGCGTCGTGGCGGGCCCGCCAGGCCAGGACGTCGGCGGTGGCGACCAGGTGCACGGTACGGCGCATCAGATGGGTTCGCACCACGCCCCGGCCGACCAGCAGGTCCGACAGCGCCGCCGGATCGAAGCCGCGCAACCGCGACCACAACCCGGCGAACGGTTCCTGCGGCTCCTGCGCCTGAAGGCCGCACAGGTGCGCGACGGCGTCCAGGACCGGCATCTCCGCCCGGTCGAGCAGCAGCTGGCGGGCGAGTGTGGCGCGGTTGAGCGCCCTGACACCGAGCACGGTCATCGGCGCACGCCTCCGGACGAGCACATGTTCACCTCCGCAGCCCTTTCTGGCGGGCCGTCAGACCGCGTCGCTGAGGGCGGCGGTGGCTTCGTTGGAGGTGGCGGCGAGTTCCACGATCCAGGTCACGCCGAACCGGTCCGTCACCATGCCGTGGAGCGGCGCCCACTGCGCGGGCCCCAGCGCCCGTACCACGCTCGCGCCCTCGCACAGGTTGTTCCAGTACGTGGTGACCTCCTCGGCCGTGCCCGCCGTGAGCGACACGTAGAACGCGTTCTCACCCCGGTCCCACGGCAGGCGGGCGGGCACGTCGTAGGCCATCACGCGGAAACCGCCGGCTGCGGCCACCTGTCCCCACATCACGTGGTCGGCCTCCGACGGATCCTGGACGTTCCCGGCATCCTTGTACGTCACGACGGTCGCGTCCCCGCCGAACACCTCCCCGTAGAAGGCGAGCGCCGCCGCGGCCTCGCCCCGGAAGTTCAGGTGGATCACAACATCGATGGACATGACAGCTCCTTGCTGATTGCATTCATGGTGGTCCGGCCGGGTTTGGCGGTTTCGTTCCACCCCGGCGCCGGTGCCCATGGTGGCAAGGGAAGCGGTCAGGTTGTGGCCTCTTCTTACGGCACCATGGAGAACATGCAGAAGACCTCGGCACGCCTGCTGGCCCTGCTCGCGCTGGCCCAGATGCGCCGCGACTGGCCGGGGGCGCTGCTGGCCGAGCGGCTGGAGGTCAGCCCGCGTACCGTACGCCGGGACGTCGACCGCCTGCGCGAGCTCGGCTACCCCATCGCGGCGATCAAGGGCCCCGACGGCGGCTACCGGCTCGACGCCGGGACCGAGCTGCCGCCGCTGCTGTTCGACGACGAGCAGGCCGTCGCGCTGGCCATCGCGCTCCAGCTCGCCACCACCGCCGGCGCCGGCATCGAGGAGGCCGCGGCACGCGCGCTCACCACCGTCCGCCAGGTCATGCCCGCACGCCTGCGCCACCGCATCGACACCCTCCGGATCACCGCCGTCGAACGGGCGGGCGTACGGTCGGAGCCGCAGGTCGACAGCAAGGTGCTCATGGCGCTGAGCGCCGCCGTCCACGCCCGGGAGGTGCTGCGCCTCGACTACCCCTCAGAGACGGACGACGGCACGCCCGCCCCGCCACGCCGGGTGGAGCCCCACCACCTCGTCACCTGGGGCGGCCGCTGGTACCTCGTCGCCTGGGACCTCGACCGCGCCGACTGGCGCACCTTCCGCGCCGACCGCGTCACCCCGCGCACCCCCACGGGCCCCCGCTTCACCCCGCGCGACCTGCCCGGCGGCGACGTGGCCGCCTTCGTGACCGCCCGCTTCCGCGGCTCGGACGACGCGGGCGGCTGGCCCTGCCGCGGAGAGGTGCTCCTCGACCTGCCTGCCGCGGTCGTGTCCCGGTACGCGCGCGACGCGGTCGTGGAGGAGGCGGGGCCGGGGCGGTGCCGGGTGGTCATGGGGTCGTGGTCGTGGCTGGGACTGGCGTCCGCGCTCGGCAGGTACGACGCCGACATCGAAGTCATCGGCCCTCCCGAACTCAAAACCGCCTTCGCCCACCTGGCCACCCGCTACACCACCGCCGCCTCCTCATGACCCACCCTCTACGGCCCCACGATTGCGGCCGTCATCTGGCCTTTTCACACCACCAGGCTCAGAGCGACCTCACCACCGACGGCAGCAACCCGCCCCCGATGACGACACACTGCTTGAGAACACGAACCTGGCTGATTCGTCCCCCATCCGGCGGCGGGAACCATCCGGCATGTGGCAGACGCCGTCAACATAGCCGTCGAACAAGATTCGGCACCCTCACGAAGCCATTACGGGCGGTGCCGAATCACGTTTTACAGAACTGCGAGCCGTCATGCAGGGTGCTTGATGTCGATTCCAATACTTGGTTGACCGCTCCACCCTGAGCCGTATTCCAGCGTCAGCGACTCAACGGTGGATGCCCCTGACACGAAAAGCGCCCACCAGAGCTCCTCGCAAGGGATGTGACCCTCACCTGCCGTATCAACCCAAACGCATACCCTACCGTTTTCATCGGCAGTCACATCCCACCAGGACCATGCCCGAAGAGCCGGATCGAAACAATAGATCCACTCCTCCGAACTCCATGGACGCTCATCTCTGGTCGCAAGATATCTACGCTTCCCTTCACTTCCAATCAAATCTCCCGGAATATCTCCGGTCTCACCCCTGGAAAGCGCCAGGAACCAGGCGGGGAGAGCATCCACCGAAAGCTCATCGCTGTCAAACGACCAGCAGTCCAAGCAGGAACGTCGGCCCCCCTGAAGGGCGCCGTCTCAAGCGGCGCAACTCTCGTTCGAGGTCCTTGCGGCTCATCAGTTCACTCTCATCGATAATTCGACCCGATCCAGGGATGACAGCGTCCATCAGTCCAGGGATATGGTGATCGCGAAGGCCAAATAGACCCGGGCCATCAGATTGGCCAGGAGCCCTTTTCAGAGCCTGATGCCATTCACGCGGCTTGCGTTTGGGAGACGCCCGGGGGCGGTAGAGACGGTCCCGGACGCCCCTACTGGGTCAGCACCTGGGGCAGGTGCGCGTGCCGATGGCGATGGTGCTCCTCCCGAAGGCGTTCTCACCCACAGTAGATCGATCGTTGCAGGTCGCGGTGCCGTCCTCCTTCGGGCCGAGACGAATCCTCCGTCAGGCCGGGGACGAGTCCTTCCTCAGGCCGCAGGACCGCCCTCCGGGAGGAGTCCGGATCGTTGTCACGCGCCGACAATCGGCAGTGCGGCCTCGGAGATCATCGGGGCAGTCCGGTGGCCGCCACAGATGCAGGACCCGCACCTCGCGTACGCCGCGACCTCACCGCAGGAGTCCATGTGACCCGTCTTCGTCCCGCATTCACCGTCGCGCTGCTGGCTGCGGCCGTCGTGGGGGCACTGTCCCTGCCGGCCCAGGCAACCGAAGGCCAGACGTGCAACACCGGCCCGAACGGTCCCGCCTGCCATTCGCCCGGCTGGGGAACCAAATAACAGGAAGGATCACCATGCGCCACGCACGTCACCTCGTCATCGCCACGCTTGTGGCCGCCGCTTGGACAGTCCCCACCTCCGTTCCTGCCCAGGCCGACAGCCGGACCGACTGCTATCAGATCTTCAACTACAACTACCAGGTCCTCGTCAGTCAAGGCTGGACTCCGGAGAAGGCCCTCGCTGAAGCGCTCCTCTACTACGAGGAGTGCCAGCACATCCATGAGAACCCCGCGACGGACCACCCGACAGACTGACACCCCGGCGAACTGGCGCTGACGCTGTATGAGCGCCTCGGCAACCGCCTCGGGCAGGCCAACGCGGTGCAGCAAGTGGGCTGCCTGCACACGCAAACCGGAGACCACCTGACGGCCGCCGATCTGCTGACGCGTGCGCTGACCTTGTTCCGGCAGGGGGCCGAAACTAGGTCAGCGCAGCAGCGACTTACCGGCCGTCTCATCGGGCCGGAGCAGGCAACCAGGGTGTACCGGCAGGCGCTGGACCAGGCCCGACGGATCGGCAGCCGGTTGGACGAGGTGCGCGCGTTGGCCGGTGGCGACAAACCGACTGCCTTTGAACCCAGAACAGTCCATCGAGGTCGAAGGAACGACGGGAAAGCCATGGCGGTACGGGATGTTGAGCAGTTCAGGGCAGTGCGTGGCCAACGGCGTGGGGTCAGATAGCCGGATCGACGTGGCACCGACGTGGTAGCCCCCGTACGAACCGGCCCGCAGCAGGAACCAAGAGGCCGCCGCACCACCCCTCCGCCAGTCTCATGGAGGAGGCAGGCGTTGGCGCTCACCCAAAATGTGAGCGCCAACGCGCGCACCGCTTCACAGATCCTGAACAAGACCTCAACCAGGCGCGGCTTGGCTTCACGCCTACAGCGGATTCACGAGCGACGGAGTTGACATGAATGCCATCGCAAAGTTCGGCACCGCAGGCGCGGCGGGTACGTTCGCCCTGATGCCCGCAGGCGGGACGGCGCAGGCTGCAACCCAGGCCGTGACCCCGCAGCGACTCCAGCGCCGCCGGGTCCATGAGCAGGCCGCCGACCCCACATCAAGTGGTTGTGCGACAAGCCGACCGTGAAGAAGTGCATCCCCTAGTGCACCAGCGGTAAGAACCTCTCGCCCCCTGCTCCTGTGTGGCCGCTTCTGGAGCCGGAACCGCTTCTCCCGCCGCTTTCCTCCCGCCCTCGGCCAGCACCTCTGGCCTCCTCCTGAGCGGGCCCGTTCTATCGGCGGCCTCCTCTTGCGACCTGGCCGCTCCTCCGTTTGCCGCTGCCTCGCGGGCCCGGGGGCTTTCTGGTCGTTCCGGGCCGTGCGGGTGGGTCAGGTGTTCGGGAGGCGTGCGACGTCGGAGACCGGTCCGAGGTGGCGGAGCTTGTCGGGGTTGACCACCGAGTGGACCGCCTGGACCACGCCGTCGGCGACGTCGAGCTCGACGACGGCCGCCACCCGCCCTTCGGCGTCGTACATGACGGCGCCCGGCCCTCCGTTGACCCAGGCCGTCCGGACCGAGACGCCCAGCTTCAGAACCCGGCGCAACCCCGCGACGAGCAGCTTGCCCACGCGCGACGCCCCGGCCGCCGGTCGCCCGATCGCCTGCGCCTTGCCGCCGCCGTCCCCGCGCAGCACCACGTCGGGCGCGAGCATGCCGAGCAGCGCGTCCATGTCACCGCCCTCGGCGGCCTCGAAGAACCTGCGGGCCAGCTCCTCGCCCTCCGCCCGCCGCGCCGAGGACGGCGCGCCGCCGCGTGCCTGCCTTCCTGTCGCGATCCGCTGCCTGGCGCGGGCGAGGATCTGCCTGCAGTTCACCTCGGACTTGCCGGTGATCCTCGCGACGTCCTGGTAGCCGTACCCGAACACCTCGCGCAGCATGAGCACCGCCCGCTCCACCGGCGAGAGCGACTCCAGCAGCACGAGGAACGCCATCGACAGCGAGTCGGCCAGCTCGGCGTGCTCGGCCGGGCCCGGCTCGCCGGCGAGCTGGACGACCGGCTCGGGCAACCAATCTCCCACGTACGTCTCCCGTCGCACCCGCGCCGAGCGCAGGTGGTCGATGCCGAGCCGCGTCACCGTGGTCGTCAGGTACGCCTTCGGGTCGGTGATCGCGGTGCCCGCGTTGCACGCCCGGGTCATGCCGAGGAAGGCGTCCTGGACGATGTCCTCGGCGTCGCCCACGGATCCGGTCATCCCGTAGGCGATGGAGAACAGCAGCGGCCGGTACCCGGTCACGCCCTGCTCCTCCGCCGCGTGCGGGGAAGCTGTCTCATCGGCTCGCGTACCGCGGCTCATCTTCTCGGCCTTCTCGCTCGGAGCTTCTTCCGTACGACGCCCAGCAGGCTAACCGAGCAGCCCAGCCGGTCGTCCCACCCGGACCGACAGGCCGTCCCTCGGGCATCCAGCCCCGGACCGGGCGCCCGCCACGGGCCGGCTCATCGGTGGGGAGCGGGCGGGGTGGGGGCGGGGTCGTCACCATGCGACTTGGCCCAGGCGGTCGATGAAGGTTCCGGTGGGGCCGGAGGGGGTGAGGGTCGCGAGTTCGATGATCGGGTCGGTGCCCTCGGTGACCGTCAGCTGGCCGGTGTGGTGGTTCATGTCGGTGGCGGTGAACTTGTGGTTGGCGGTCTCGCCTGGCGTGACGGCGTTGAACTTGATGTGGGGGAGCGCCTGGGCGTACCGGACGGTGATCATGTTCAGGGCGGCCTTCGAGGAACTGTAGGCGAGCTCGTGCATCTTCGAGACGGGCTGGTCCGGGTCCGTCACGACGGCGAACGAGCCGCCGCCGCTGGACACCATCACCACTCGCGGACTCTCCGCCGCCTCCAGCAGGGGCAGGAGCGCGTGCGTGACCCTGATCGGCCCGTAGACGTTGGTGTCGTAGACCGCGTGGATCTCGTCGGCCGTCGCCTCGGCGGGTGGGACGATGTTGCCCGGCGCCCCGGCGTTGTTGATCAGTACGTCCAGGCGGCCGGTGTGCTCGCGGACGAGCCGTACGGCTCGGGTCACCGACTCGTCGGAGGTCACGTCCAGAGGGATCATGATCACGTTGGCGCCGCCGTCGGTCAGTTCGGCCGCTGCCGCGCGCCCTCGGGCCTCGTCGCGCGAGCCGAGGAAGATCGTCCAGCCGAGTTCGCCGAGCCGCCGGGCGGCTTCGAGGCCGAGGCCCTTGTTGGCTCCGGTGATCAGCGCCGTGGTGGGTTCCGTGTTCGTCATGCGCTCTAAGACGGAGGACCCCGCCCACCCGTGACAGCTTGTGACCGACCTCACACGCCGTCCACGTGACCTTCAATTTTCGGATTTGAATTTCCAGAAATTAGAAAATGTTAGAGTGTCGCCGTGACTGCGGAGGCGGGCGCGGTGACGCCTTGTAAGCATTGCGGAGCTCCCGTCGAACAACGGGCGGGGAGAGGGCGGCCCAGGTCGTACTGTCCGGAGAAGGGTTGCCAGGCCGCCGCCAAGCGCGAGCGCGAGCTGCGGCGGGCCACCCCCGGGCTGGAAGGGGCGCTGGCCAGGGCCGAGCAACTGTACGACCGGATGGAGAGCGGCCTCGTCGCCGCCATCGAGCCGCTGGCCAAGGCGCTGGCCGACGAGCTGAGGCCGGCCGGGGTCGAGGCCAAGATCAGCTCCATCCAGGCGGAGGCGCACACACGTGTGGCGATCGCCAGGACCGAGCGCGAGCAGGCCTTCGAGCAGATACGCCTGGCCCGCGAGGCCACCGAGCACGCCCGGCGGCAGACCGCCGAGATGCGTACGCGGCTGGAGGAGGCCGAGCACGAACGGGAGACCGCGCTGCAGGACGCCGAACGCGCCCGCGAGCAGGCGCTGGCCGCGTTGCGCGAGGCCTCGAGCACCGAACGGCAGGCGTTGCAGACCGCGGAGACGGCGGTCCGGCGGGCCGAGCTGGCCGAACGGCGGGTGAAGGAGACCTCGCGGCAGGCCGAGCTGTCCGAGCAGACCAGGGATCAGGTCGTTCAGGAACTGGCGGAGCAGGTGGAGTCGGCCGAGGGGCGGGCCGAGGAGGAACGGGCGCGGGCCGTACAGGCCGGGTCGGAGGCCGGCCGGGCGCGGGAGGAGAGAGACCGGGCCCGGGAGGAGACGGCGGCGGCCACGCGGGCGCGTGAGCTAGCCGAACGTGCGATGATCGCCGCCGATGCCCGGGAGGAGGCGGCCACGCGGGAGCGGGAGCGCGCGGTGGAACGCGCCGAACGTGCCGAGCGGGCCGCCGCCGAGGCGGAGCGGGATCGGGCGGTCACGCAGCGGGAGGCCGCACAGGCGGCGGGCGAAGCGGGCGACCTGGCCGCGAAGCTGGCGGCGTCGGAGCGGGAGGCCGCCGCGGCGCTGGCCAAGGAGCACAAGCAGTACACGCGGGAGAAGGCGCGGGCCGCCGCGGCGGTCAAGGAACGTGATCAGCTGCTGGGGGAGTTGCGGCTGGAGCGGATGCGGCTGGCCGACGTACGGGCCGAGCTGGAAGCGGCCCGTACGGAGGCCGCCCGGCTACGGGAACGAGCCGTCGCGGCCGAACTGCGGTCGGCCCAAGGGGGCTGACACCTGCCGGGCAGGTAAGCGCCGGGCGTGTGTCGATCCGGCGGCCTGCCTCGGTGGATACGGCCTGCCTCGGCGTGATCCGGCTGGGCGGCGAGACACGCTTTCGACGGCGGACGGCCTCAGCGCGTGCCCCCAGAGAATGACCTGCGAGTAGGAGCGGTACGGCGAACCGGGGTTACTGTCACATCCGTTGACAGTCGTCGTCTGAGCAGGCAAGCCTTGCCCAATGGCGAAGTCTGACCGCCGGAAGCGCCTGGAGCCCTCGTTCGTGGTGGGCGAGCGCCGACTCGACCAGCCAGGCCGCCTCCACGTCTCGCTCGCCGAGTGCCTGCAGTCGGTCGGCCCGCCGCATACGCAGTTCGCAGGTCCCGAAGTTGATTATCGAGTCGATCAGCGCGGTGAAGGGCCGTACACTCTCCGGAACCTCGGAGAGATCCTGTCGAAGACGGGTCGCCGCCTCCCCGAATTCGACGATAATTCGTTGTTCCTCGCTCAATGGATCGGGAACGCCAGGCATCTTGCTCCCGTTGTGAGATGGTCCGAGTGGGATATGCGGCTTGCCCCGTCAGGGAACACCGACCAAGCGTTCGGCAAGAAAGTAGTGGCCACCATTCTGTCCCACGGCCGCGTCGACATAGAAAGTGATGAGATCGGGCCTGTTTCCCCCGGCGATGTAACCGGCCGCGATTCCCACGCCCGCGGTCTCCCAGCCCAGCCCATTGGGTGCTTGAAGGGGGATCGGCTGGGTCCATCCGGCGATGGTGTTTCCTCGTTTGTCGAGGCTGGTCAGCCGGACATGCGCCCGGTTCTCTCCGTCCGGGTTGTCCACGTGCGCGACGGCGAGCACCGGGGCGCCGTAGTGGAACGTGGTGATTCCGAGCCCCTGGTTCTCCGCACCGAACCAGCCGGGGATCGGCTTGATCGGACTCCAGCCGCCCTGCGGGACACCGGACACGTCGAGGTCCCAGCCGATTCGGTAGTAGGCGCGATTCTCTCCGCCCGGGTTGTCGATGTGCGCCACGACGAGATCCGGGCGGCCGTTTCCGCTTATGTCGGTGATGCTGATGTCAGCGCCCTGGTCCTCGGCTCCGAACCAGCCGGGGACGGACTTGATCGAGCTCCAGCCGCCCACGGGGTCGCCTTGCTGGTTCAGGTTCCAGCCGATCCGGTAGTGCCCGGTGTTCTCTTCGCCGGGGTTGTCGATGTGGAAGACGACCAGGTCTGGCCTGCCGTTGCCACTGATGTCCCAGACGGCGACGCCACCGCCCTGGTCTTCTGCCCCGAACCAGCCGGGGATCGGCTTGGCCGGGCTCCAGCCGTCCCGCGGGACGCCGAACGCGTCAAGGTTCCAGCCGATTCGGTAACGGCCGAAGTTCTCACCAGCGGGGTTTTCGATATGGAAGACGATCAGGTCTGGCCGGCCGCTGTCATTGACGTCCCACAAGGCGACGCCGGCTCCCTGCCCTTCGAGGCCGAACCCTCCCGGGACGGTCTTGCGCCCGTTGAGCACGGCCCACCCATAGTTTCCGCCGGTGATGTGCAACGCGGATGTCAGATTGGGGCCACGCGGGACAGCGGCCACCTCGGCGTCAGGAAGGACCTTCACATCCGACCAAAGCCAACTCGCCCGCAGCGTGGCCTCGTCCGGAATCCACCGCCGCGAATTGAACTCGATGAACCACACCTCGGGCGCACCTAGGGCACGAATGAGATCGCCATTCTGAACAGGCATCGCATCCTCGTGATCTTTATGTCATCAAAGTCCAATGTAAGCATCGCCCTATCCGCCCGCAATATTCTGGCCACAAGCGGCCATTGCCGTCGTCCGGCCCCACCCGCCGATAACTTGCCCGGCCAGGAGCTACATGATCATGGGACACGCTCTTGGAGTGTCCTGAAGATCTTGACGGTATGGCCAAGTGGAGTTTCGGGATTCAGACTCGGGTCATGATGGGCCGTCGGAGGGTTCCGGCCGGGGCCTGAGGTGTGGGTCGTGTGCCGGGAGATGATCCCGGCCGGGAGCGTGTTCGCGTTCCTGGCCGAGCATCGGTGGGGGCTGTTTCCGCCGCAGGCATTCGCGGACATGTACGCGGCGGTCAACGGACGTCCGTCGGTGCCGCCGGACCTGCTGGCCACGGTCGTGGTGCTGCAAGCGCTGCATGGGCTGTCTGATGAGGAGGCGGTCGCGGCGCTGCGGTTCGATCTGCGGTGGAAGGCCGCCTGCGGGCTCGGCCTGTATGACCAGGGCTTCGATCCGTCGCTGCTGACCCATTTCCGGCGCCGGCTGGCCCGCTCATCGGATCCGGGCCGGATCTTTGCGACCGTGCACACCGTGGTGGAGCAGACCGGGGTGCTGGCAGTCCGCACCCGGCGGGCGCTGGACTCGGCCGTGCTACTGGATGCGGTCGCCACCCAGGACACGATCACCCAGCTGATCGCTGCAATCCGCCGGGTGGCCCGCCAGGCGCCTGGGGCGAGCGCGCTGGTGATGGCGCATTGTCACGCCCACGACTACGCCGACCCGGGTAAACCGAAGATCGCCTGGGACGATGAGGAGGCCAAGGACGTGAATACATTCAGCGACGAACGAGGGTCCGGCTCAGACACCTGGAGGTCTCCATGCCGGGAATCATCCGCAAGATCGGTGTGCCGCTCGTCGCGGCGGCGCTCGCCGTCCTGACGGCGGCCGCCTCCGCGACGGCGGCGACGTCGAGCGCCACGGCCGGGCCGGCCGCGCCCGCGGCCTACTTCCTGGTGACCGACATCACCCGTGCGGAGTTCGTCATCCAGCTCACCGACCCCGAGAAGATCCAGCATGCCCGCGACCTCATCAGCGGCGTCACCTACGACCGCCCCCACATCATCGGGCGGATCATGAAGAGGCCCGTCCCGTACAACCCTCGGTGGAGCTACCACTACTACCCCGAGACGATCGACTTCTTCGACGTGAGCATCGAAGTGTGCGACGCCACCTTCCCCTACGTCGAGGACCACCTGGACGAGGCGGGCGGCGCGTTCCTGCCCGGACTCGTGTTCTGTCCGTGGACGTCGCGGCTGGTCCAAGAAGTGTCACCGTTCTGACCGCGCCGGCCCGCCGGGCTCGGCGGCTGGCGCGAGGCGTGTTTCGGTACTCGTGAGCAGCCTCATGACGCAGGCGGCTTCCGAGGCGGCCGCTGTCCTGCTGTTTCGAGGGTGAACGTGGGGAAATCGTTGGCTGCGCCCGCCGGTTCCGTCGGGTGACGTACGGTCGGCGCGGGCCGCCGGGGAGCGGCTTCAGCAGTTCGGGAGCGAGTGTGATGCTGTCGCACTCGCTCCTTTCGTGTGCCGGGGGCCGGGGTCAGGAGGGGAGGGTGAGTTCGGCCCGGTCGCGCTGGGTGTGGAGGTTCCAGTAATGCTGGGCGAGGGTGTCGGGGGCGATGGTGGGGTAGCCCTCGGGCGGGTTGTCGCCGATCATGGCGCTGACCGCGACGACACCCGCGTAGACGCCCTGCTCGGCGAGGGTGTTGTGGAGGTTGTGGACCCAGTTGCGCAGGCCCGCCTGGGCGGCGTTGAGCGTGGCGAGGAACGGATACGGGCTGATCGCGCCGCCGCCCGTGGTGTAGAGCAGGGTTCCGGCCCCGGCCTCGATCATGGCGGGCAGTACGGCCTGGGTGGCGGCTACGGCACCGTAAAGGATCTCCTGGATCGCGGGCGCCAGGTTGTCGAGGGTGACGTCGGCGGGGCGTACCTGGACCAGCCCGGCGTAAGGGGAGAACTCCAGCACGTCGATGCGCCCGAACCGGGTGGCTGCCGCCTGAAGGGCGGCGGTGAGTGAGGCGGGGTCGGCGGCGTCGGCCGGGAAGCCTTCGGCGGCGACGCCGTGCCGGGCGAGGCCGGTGGCGAGGCGGCCGAGGTTGTCCTTGCTGCGGGAGATCAGGGCGACGTCGTAGCCGTGGCCGCCGAAGACCTTGCCCAGGGAGGCACCCAGTCCGGGGCCGGCGCCGACGATGGCGATGGTGGGCATGACGGAAGTCCTCTCGTCGATCGGGCGAAGGTGGAAGACGCCGGTAGGCCGGTGGCCTGCGGCGGGTCAGAGGTGGGCGGAAAACGCCGTTGGCTCGTGGCGGTCAGAGGTGGGTGGAACGTTCTCAGGTGGGGTCGACGGCTCGCAGGATGCGCGTGGCGATCGCGCCGAGCTGTCGTTGCTGGGTCTTGGTCAGCGGGTCGATGACCAGGCGGCGGACCTCGGCGACGTGCCGGGGCGCGGCCTCGGTGACGACGGCCATGCCCTCCTCGGTGAGGGCGGCCAGGGTCGTACGGCCGCTGGCGGGATCAGGAGAACGGGTCACCCAGCCGCGTTTCTCCAGCCGGGCAATCACGTTCGACAGCCGGGACAGCGACGCGCCCGCGTACTCGGCGAGCAGGCTCATCCGCATCGTCCGGTCCGGCGCCATCGACAACGCCGACAACACCATGTACTCGAACTGGCTGATCCCGGTGTCCCGCTGCATCTGGGCGTCCAGTGCGGCGGGCAGCCGGTTGAGCAGCAGTGCCAGCGCGTACCAGCTCTGCCGCTCCTCGTCGTCGAGCCAGTTCGGCTCCCCGGTGTCTCCCACACCCACACCATACTTCAAGCTTGAACCTATCTGAGCACCGCCGTCAGCGCGGCCGGACTGCTCGTTCCCGTATGGGATGCTTCAGGCCATGAAAATAAGGAACGGGCGAATTGACGACATTGTCCCCATTGTTGCCCTGCACGTGAGCAGTTGGCGTACGGCGTACGCGGGGATCATGCCCGACACCTTCCTGAACGGCCCGCTGAACGACGACCGGCTGGCGTTGTGGCGGGAACGGCTGGCCTCACCCGTGCCGGGATCGGGGTTGTTCGTCGCCCATGACGGCGACGGGGAACTGGCCGGCTTCGTCTACCTGCTTCCGGCCGACGGCGGGCGGATCCTGCTCGACAACCTCCACGTACGGCCGGGCAGCACCGGCTCAGGCGTCGGAACACACCTGCTGCGGCGAGGGCTGGCGTGGGTGGCCGACGAGCATCCCGGCCGGGAGGTCTACCTGGAGGTGCTCAGCGCGAACACCCGCGCCATCGCCTTCTACGAACGACACGGCGCACACCGCACGGACGAGCGCATGTGCCGCTTCGAGCAGGGATTCGAGCTGCCCGAGTTCGAGTACGCCTGGCCGGTGAACTGATCGGCCGGACATGCTCGCGACGGAGGCGCGGCACTTGCGCCGGCGTGCCCGTCCCCCCTCCGGTCGCAAGGAGGTCAGCGGAGAGAGCGGAAGAAGGTTCTGATGTCCTCGATCAGCAGGTCAGGGGCCTCCATCGCGGCGAAGTGGCCGCCGCGGTCGAACTCCGACCAGTGCACGACGTTGTGCTCGCGCTCGGCGATGCGCCGGACCCCCGCGTCGCCGGGGAAGACGGCGACGCCGTGCGGCACCCCCGAGTACTCGGCCGCAGCGCCCCACCCCTTCTGTCCCTCCTTGTAGAGGCGGGCGGCCGAGGCGGCGGTCTCGGTGAACCAGTAGACGCTCACGTCGGTGAGCAACTGGTCGAGGTCCACGGCGTCCTCGGGCAGCTCGCGGGCCGGGTCGGTCCATTCCTTGAACTTCTCCACGATCCACGCCAGCTGCGCCGCCGGCGAGTCGTGCAGCCCGAACGCGAGGGTCTGCGGCCGGGTCGCCTGGATGATCGCGTAACCGGCCCGGTCCTGGTCCTGGTACTGGCCGAGGCGGGCCAGTTCGGCGGGGGCGAGCCCCTCGAACTCGGCCGGGTCGCCGCTGGGGAAGCCGAGCGCGCCGTTGACGTGCACGCCGGCGACGTTCCCCGGCGCGGCGCGGCCGAGCATCGGCGAGATCACCGAGCCGCTGTCGCCGCCCTGCGCGCCGTACCGGCGGTAGCCGAGCCGGTCCATCAGCACGGCCCACGCGCGTGCGACCCGTTCCAGGTCCCAGCCGGTCTCGGTGGTCGGGCCGGAGAAGCCGAACCCGGGGATCGAGGGGGCGACGACGTGGAAGGCGTCGGAGGGGTCGCCGCCGTGCGCCGCCGGGTCGGTGAGCGGGCCGATGACGTGCATGAACTCGGCGACCGAGCCGGGCCAGCCGTGCGTGACGATCAGCGGCAGCGCGCCGGGCTCGGGGGAGCGGACGTGCAGGAAGTGCACGTTCTGTCCGTCGATGTGGGTGGTGAACTGCGGGAACGCGTTCAGCCGCGCCTCGGCGGCCCGCCAGTCGAACGTGGTGCGCCAGTACTCGGCCAGCCGGCGCGCGTAGCCGACGGGGACGCCGTACGACCAGCCCACGCCGGGCAGCTCGTCCGGCCAGCGGGTCGCCGCCAGCCGGCGGCGCAGGTCGTCCAGCCGTGCTTGCGGGACATCGATGCGGAACGGGTGAATGCGCAGGTCGTCGTTCATGCCACCCACGTTAGGCAGCGGTTAGGACAGTTCCGGTCCTAGGATGGACGGCATGCTGGAGACCTCGGCGCGGTTGTTGCGCCTGTTGTCGCTGCTGCAGACGCCGAAGGACTGGTCGGGCGCGGAACTGGCCGATCGGCTCGGCGTCTCCGGCCGTACGGTCCGGCGCGACGTCGACCGGCTGCGCGAGCTCGGCTACGTCGTGCACGCCGTCGCGGGCACGCCCGGCTACCGGCTCGGCGCCGGCGCGGGGCTCCCGCCGTTGCTGCTCGACGACGAGGAGGCGGTCGCGGTCGCCATCGGGCTCGGCACGGCGGCCGTGTCCGGCGTGACCGGCATCCAGGAGACCTCGGTACGAGCCCTGGCCAAGCTGGAGCAGGTCCTCCCGTCGCGACTCCGCAACCGCGTCGGCGACCTGCGTACGGTGACAGTGCCGCTGACCGGGCCGGCCGCGGCCGTGGACCCGGCGGTGCTCACGGCGATCGCGGCGGCCGTCCACCACCGGGAGAGCCTGCGGTTCGACTACCGCTCCCACGACGGCACCGCCGACCGGCGCGCCGCGGAGCCGGGCCGGCTGGTCAACTCGGGTCGCCGCTGGTATCTGGTGGCCTGGGACACCGGCCGGGAGGACTGGCGTACGTTCCGCGTCGACCGGTTGCGCCTGCACACCCCGAACGGGCCGCGCTTCACCCCCCGCGAACCGCCCGGCGACGACCTGGTCCGCTACGTCTCCGAGCGGATCTCCGTCGACCCCTACCGCTACCGCGGGCGGTTCACGGTGCACGCCCCGGCCGATGTCGTCGCGGCCCGGATGCCGCCGACGATGGCGGTGGTCGAGCCGGCGGACGACGGCGCCTGCGTCCTCAGTGCCGGCTCGAACTCCCTCGACGAGCTGGCCATGTGGGTCGCGCAACTCGGCGTGCCGTTCGAGGTGCACGACCCGCCCGAGCTCGTCCGGCACGTACGGGAGCTCGCCGACCGCCTGCTCGGCTCAGTGCGGTGAGAAGGGGCCGCCGGTCAGGGGGCGGCGACGGCGGTCTGGGTCTGGCGGCCCAGCCCGTCGATGCCGAGCTCCATCCGGTCGCCCGGCTTCAGGTAGACCGGCGGGTCGAAGCCCATGCCGACGCCCGCGGGCGTGCCCGTGTTGATCAGGTCGCCGGGTTCGAGGACCATGAACCGGCTCAGGTAGCGGACGATGAAGACGGGGTCGAACAACATGTGGGCCGTCGAGCCGGTCTGGCGGCGCTCGCCGTTGACGTCGAGCCACATGCCGAGGCTGGTGACGTCGCCCGCTTCGTCCGGCGTGACCAGCCAGGGTCCGCACGGGTTGAACGTCGGGGCCGACTTGCCCTTGACCCACTGGCCGCCGTGGCGCAGCTGGAAGTCGCGCTCGCTGACGTCGTTGACCAGCACGTATCCCGCGATCGCGGCGCGCGCCTCCTCGTCGCTGTCCAGGTAGTGGGCCCGGGTGCCGATCACGACGCCGAGCTCCACCTCCCAGTCGGTGGCCGAGGACCCGCGCGGGATGTGCACGTCGTCGTCCGGCCCGACCAGCGTGTTCGGTGCCTTGGTGAACACGATCGGCTCGGCCGGCGGCTCCTGGCCCGACTCGGCGGCGTGGTCGGCGTAGTTCAGGCCGACGCACAGGATCTGGTGGGGGCGGGCGATCGGCGCGCCGACGCGCTCACCGGCGAAACGGCGGGCCGCGCCCGCGGCCACGCGCTCGGCGACGGTCGCCGCGAGCGTGTCCAGGCCGGCGGCGAAGAAGGCGCCGTCGAAGTCGGTGACCACGTCGGACACGTCGACGTAGGTCTCGTCGTCGATCGCGACGACCGGACGTTCGGCGCCGGGGGCGCCGATACGCATGAGTCTCATGAACAGGTCCAGCTTCTGGTGTGGGGGTCGATCGGGGGAGCGGTGCCGCCGGAGGGGCGTCAGGCCGGGAGGGTGACGGTCTTCCCGGACTGGATGGACTCGTAGGCGGCCTCGACGACGCGCATGGCGTACACGGTGTCGCCGGAGTCGATCAGCGGGGGCCGTCCCTCCACCAGCGACTGCACGTAGTCGGTGACCTCGGTGATCACGGACTCGTAGTGCCAGCCGCCGGGGTGCCAGGCGTCGGGGCCAAAGGGGACCTCGGTGATCGCCTCGCCCAGGAAGTCGTGCTGACCGCGGAAGACCTTGACCACCGGGTCGGACATCTGGTCGACGAGGATGCCGCCTTCGGTGCCGAACAGCTCCAGGCGCTCGCTGTGGGGCACCTCGGACACCGAGGTGAACCCGCACGAGAAGTGGGCGCCGCTGCGCATGCGGCCATACACCTCGGCGGTGTCCTCGATCTCGTTGTCGAGCGGGAACACCTTCTTGGAGACGCCGGTCAGCTCGTCGAACTCGCCGAGCAGCCACTTGAGCAGGTAGAACGAGTGGGCGCCGGTGTCCATGACCAGGCCGCCGCCGAGCTTGAACTGGGTCCTCCAGTAGCCGGGCATCGACAGGTGGGCCTTCTCGTTGGAACGCAGGTACGTCCTGGCGTGGATGACCTCGCCGATGGCGCCCTCGCGCAGGAGCCGGTGCACGGCCTGGTAGGCGGCGATGTAGCGGCTGTTCTCCGCGACCATGAAGTGCACGCCGGCCTCGGCCGCCCGCCGCTGGATGGCCACCGACTGCTCGTACGTGGGCGCGACAGGCTTTTCGAGGATCAGGTGCTTGCCGGCGTCCAGCACCGCCATCGCGGCGTCGTAGTGCAGGTGGTGCGGCAGGATCAGGTCCACCACGTCGACCCGCGGGTCGTCGATCAGGTCCTGGAGGTCGGTGTACGTCTTGGCGCCGAACTCGGCCGTGAAGGCCGCCGTCGCCTCGGGGTTGACGTCGCAGCCGGCCACGAGGTCGACCACGTCGGACATCCGCTTGTAGGCCGCCGCGTGGGTCTTCGAGATCAGTCCGAGACCCGCGATGCCGACGCCCGGCTTCGACACTGTCATGTGATTCTCCAGTAAAGGATGTGACGAATGGATGGTTGGTGGCGACCGGTGCCGCGGGCCTCAGCCCTTGAGCGAGCCGGCGAGGACGTCGGCGCCGTACCGGCGCTGGAGGAGGTAGTACACGATCATGACCGGCAGCGCGACCATGATCGCCGCCGCGCAGGTGATCTGGTAGTTGCTGCCGTACTGCAGGCCGACGAAGAAGTTGAGCGCGGCGGGAACCATCCGCAGCTCCGGCTGCGAGATCATGACGACCGCGAGCAGCAGGTTGTTCCAGGTCCAGATGAACAGGATGGTGGCCAGGGCGAAGATCGGCGAGCTGGCCGTGGGCACGATCACCCGCCAGAGCGTCTGCCACCGGTTCGACCCGTCCGTCCGCGCCGCCTCCAGCAGTTCGCGGGGGAACGACTTGAAGAACGACGTCATCCAGTACGTGCCGAAGGCCATCGAGCCGCCGATGCACGGCAACATCATCGACCAGTAGGTGTCGATGAGGTCGAAGGACCTGAACTGGTAGTACAGCGGGATGACGGTCGCCTCGTAGGGCACGATCAGCCCGAGGACGAACAGCGGGAACAGCAGCGACGAGCCGCGGAACTTCATCGTGCCGAACGCGTAGCCGGTAAGGATCGAGAAGAAGACCGACACGCTCACGACGACGCCGGACAGCAGGATGCTGTTGAGCAGCGAGCGCCCGATGCCCGCGTCCGGGTTGTTCCACGCGCTGATGAAGCTGTCCAGCGACCACTGGCTCGGCCAGGCCAGCCCGCTGACGGAGGCGTCCGGCGGGTTGAAGGCGACGAGCGTCGTGGAGATGAAGGGGTAGATCGCGAAGGCCGCGAACAGGAGCAGGACCACGTACGACATGGTGTTGCTGCGGCGTGAGATCATCGTGTTATTCCGATCTGACGAGCCGGTTGACCAGGCCGACGCCGATGAAGATGACCAGGGTGAGGAGCACGGCGATGGCCGCTCCCGGGCCGATCTGGCCATTGACGAACACGTCGCGGTACATCATCAGGGACGGCGTGGTCGTGGCGTAGCCGGGGCCGCCCTGCGTCGCCATGAGGGGCAGGTCGAAGATGCGCAGCGACAGGGTGAGGGTCATCACCAGCGACACGCGCAGCTCGTGGCGGATGCCGGGCAGGGTCACGGTGAAGAACTCCCGCACCGGTCCCGCGCCGTCGATGCGCGCCGCCTCGTACAGCTCCTTCGGGATGTGCTGCGTACCGGAGAGCAGCATGACCACGACGAAGCCGAACGTCGCCCACAACCCGACGATCCCCAGCGCGGGCAGCGCCAGGCCGGCGTCGCCGAGGAACGGCCGGACGAAGTCGGGGCCGAAGACGGCCTCGATGATCGCGTTCAGGGAACCGTCCAGCGAGTACAGCCAGCGCCAGGCGATCGCGACCACCGCGAGGGCGATCGTGTACGGCAGGAAGAACACGAACCGGAAGAAGCTCAGCCCCCGGATCCGGGTCCGGGCGATGATGCCCACGAGCAGCAGGGCGATCACGACCGGCAGCACACAGCTGAAGACGACGAAGACGAGCGAGACCCGCAACGACGTCCAGGTGTTCGGATCGGTCAGCACCTGGAGGTAGTTGTCCAGGCCCACCCACGTCTGGGGGGAGAGCCCGTCCCATTCGAGGAACGACAGGCGAACCGTGTCGGCGATGGGAACGAGGACGAACAGCGCGTAGAAGATGAAGCCGGGCAGGATGAGCAGGTACGGCATCCCGCGGACCTCGCCCCGCCGGAGCCCCCGGCGGGGTCGCCTGCGCGACGGCGTCGCCGGGCCGGCGTCTGTGGTGACCGTGACGGCCATGTGCGATCTACTTCCCTACGTTGCGCGACCGGTGCGGTGCGGTGACCCGCACCGCACCGCCGCGTCGTGGCGTGTCCTGAGGAGTCTTAGGCGCTCTGCCCGGCGGTGGCCGCCGGCTGGGTCCCTTCCGACCGTGCGGGGAGGCCGATGATCTCGCGGGCCTCGTCGGGGGTCGCCACTTCGCGGCCCATGAGGTGGGCGATCTTGACGATCTCGTCCACGAGCTCGGCGTTCGAACGCGACTCCGACCCGTCCGGCAGGTACGGGTTGTCCTCCCAGCCGACCCGGACGTGGCCGCCGAGGCTCATGGCCATGGCCAGCAGGCGCCACTGCATCTTCGGGTTCATCACGCTGACGTTCCAGTTGACCCTGGGCGGCAGGTGCCTGACCAGGTACAGCAGCGAGTCCTCGGTGGGGGGCGTCCAGGCGCCGCCGGGCCAGCCGAGGAACAGCGTCGTCCAGACCGGGTCGTCGAGCAGGCCCTGGTCGCGGATGAACTCCAGGTTCCAGAACGCGCCGGTGTAGAAGGACTCGACCTCGGGCTTGACGCCGTGCTCCTTGGCCGCCTTGCAGAAGGCCTCCAGCTCGGGGCGGGTGTGGATCGCGTACTGCTCGTTGGCCGGGTAGGCGGGGTCGGGGCGGAAGTACTCGTCGTGCACGTTGAAGGCGTAGGACATCATGTCCGGGCGCAGCTTCATCAGCGTGACCTTCTCCTCCAGCCGGGCGCTGGCGATGCCGAACTGGATGATGGCGTCGCGCTCGGCGCGGATGCGGTCGGTGAGGTCGGCCCAGCCGTCGTAGTCGGTACGGGAGAGCTGCCGGCCGTCCTCCTGGATCGAGTCCTCCAGGTAGTGCACGCCATGGTGGTGGACGAGCGACGCGCCGGAGTCGATGGCCCGTACGTACTCGCCGGCGACGGCGGGCACGTCGTCGATCTTCGGCATGCCCTTGAAACCGGGATACGACATCGAACTGTCGACGGTTACCGTGATGATGACCTTGTCCACGAATGGCCTTTCTCGCATGGCGGTGCCCCCCGGGCACCGTCGGGAGGGGGAACGGGTCGGGCGCCTCGCCCGCCGGTGAGGGCCGGCGAGCCGCCCGATGAGTCAGGAACGGGTCTTCATGTAGTCGGCCCAGTTCTTCTGGACCGACTCGTTGTACTGCTTCGGCGTGATCTCGCCCGACAGCAGCCGCTGGGCCTCGGCGCCCTGGAACGTCAGCATCGTCGGGGTGGGCCAGTCCTCCCAGGTGAACAGGCCGTTCTCGGACGAGAGCCGCTCGTAGGCGGTGACCATCTGCTTGAGCAGCGGGTCGTCGATCTTGGCGTTGACGCCCGCCTTGGTCGCCGAGGGACGGCCGGCCGCGATCTGGGCCGCGATGGCCTCGTCACCGGCGGTCACGTAGTCGATGAACGCCGCCGCGCAGTCGGGGTACTTGGTCTTGGCGGAGATGCTGAAAGGCAGGCTGTAGCCGCCGACGGCGGCGTGCTTGCCGCTGTCACCGGCGGGGAAGAGCATGAAGCCGGCGTTGTCGCCCAGGGCCTTGCCGACGTCGCCCAGCGCCCAGGAGCCGGTGACGAAGAAGGCGGACTGCCCCTTGCCGAACCGGTTGGTGGCGTCGGTGAAGCTGGACGCCAGCGCGTCGGAGTTGAAGTAGCCCTTCTCCATCCAGGTACGGAAGTCGGTCGAGCCCTTCAGGTGCCCGTCGTCGTCGTACGTGCTGCCGGGCTTGTTGTAGACCCAGTTGTTGATCGCGTCGGGGGCGACGTACCAGCCGTTGAACAGCGACAGGTTGTGCAGCGCGGGCCACTTCTCCGAGTCGCCGAGCATGACGGGGGTGACGCCGGCCGCCTTGGCCTTGTCGAGCGCCTGGACGAAGGCCGCCTTGTCGTCGAGGGTGGCGGGGTCGATGCCCAGCTTGCTCAGGACGGCCTTGTTGTAGAAAACGCCGACGTACTGGATGGCGGGCGGCACGGCGACGAGGTTGCCCTCGCCCAGCGCCTTGCCGTCGGCGGTGAACTTGTTGACCGTCAACGCGGACTCAGGGAACTTCTCACCCCACCCGAACGCCTTCGCGTACGGGTCGAGGTTCAGCAGCAGGCCCGCCTTCCACAGCGCGCCGTTGATCGCCCAGCCGGAGTTGCCCTGCATGACGTCGGGCGGGTTGTTGCCGGACATCACCAGCTTGATCGTGCTGGCGGAGGAGGCCCAATCCTTGATCTGCAGGTCGATGGTGACGTTCTTGTTGGCGGCCTGGAAGGACTTCACCTGCTCCTTGAAGCCATTGGCGATCGCCTCGCCCGCTTCCGACATGCCGACGGTGAGCTTGACGGTGCCGTACTTGCCGCACGACGTGCCCACGTCGGTGGGCGCGGCGGCCGGCTTCGTACTGACCGAGGAGCCCGCGCAACCCGAGGCGCCGATGGCGGCGGCCGCGGCTACAGCGGTCAGAGCTCTTGCGGAGCGATGGTGTCGGAGCATCCTGTCCTCCTTGAAATGAGCCACGAAGCCTCCGCGTCTTGCGTTGCCGGAGGGGGTTCGATGGCGGTGACTCCTCGCGTCCTGAAGTCTCATCCACAAGGTCGGCGACGACGGGCACCCGCGAGCGGCCGTAGCCGGCTCGACTTCTCGCTGTGATCAGCAGCGAAGTGTTGCGTCAGACGAACTGTGTTGCATCAAGGGACGTTAGTGGTGCCCGACGCTATGGCGGACCTTAAGGGCATGTCAACCCCCGTCTTCCGCATATTTCCTCCATATCTCCTGTGTGCTGAACCAAGTCCATGTGTTGCATGTGACGACAAGTGGTTGCATATTTCGCAACACTTGTGGATGCTGTGTGCACACCGAACCTGCCCCCCGGAGGAAGGCGACCAGTGGGAGCAACGCCAGCCACGGCCACCATGCAGGCCACCATGCAGGCCGCCGTGGCCACCTCGATCCCGAGCGAACGGCTCGCCGTCACGCGCGTGCCGCGCCCGGTGCCCGAGACCGACCAGGACGTCGTCCTGCGCGTGCACGCCTGCGGCATCTGCGGCACCGACCTGCACGTCCTCGCCGGGCACTCGTACCGGCCCGAGACGCCCTTCGTGCTCGGCCACGAGCCGGTCGGGGTCGTCGTGGAGGCCGGAGCCGGGGCGCGGGAGTGGCTGGGACGCCGGGCCACCATCACCCTGTTCACCGGCGAGGGCTCGTGCGCGGCCTGCCGGGCGGGCGACGAACGGCTGTGCCCCGACCTGGTGTCGATCACCGGCGTGCTCGGCGTCTGGGGCGGCTACGCCGACTACCTGCGCGTACGGGCGGGGCAGCTCGTGGAGGTGCCGCAGAGCCTGTCGTGGGAGGACGCCTCCTCGCTGGTCGACGGAGGGGCGACCGCCGCGAACAGCGTCCGGGTCGCGCTGGGCCGCGATCCGCGCCGCGTGCTCGTCCTCGGCGCGGGCCCCATCGGTCACCTGTGCGCCGAACTGCTGCGTGTGCACGGCGTCCCCGTCCAGGCGGTCGAGCCCAACCCGCTGCGCCGCCAGGCGCTCCGGGACCTCGGTCACGACGTCGTCGCCTCGGTCGAGGAGGCCGCCGCGCCCGTGGACGCCGTCATCGACTGCACGGGCGTGCCCGCCGTCATGGCGCCGGGGCTGGACGCGCTGAACCCGCACGGCACGTACCTGCTCGCCGGGTACGCGCGGGTCCCGGAGGTGGACTTCGCCGTCGTGGCCCGCAAGGAGGCCGACATCCGGGGCATCCGCTCGGGCCGCCGCGAGGATCTGGAGTCGATCATCGCGCTGGCCGCGGCCGAGAAAATCCGACTTCCTCAGACCGCCCGATGGCGGCTCTCCCAGGCGAACGACGCGCTCGACGCGCTGCGCGCCCAGAGGGTCCCGGGCAAGGCGGTCATCGTCCCCGACAGCGTCTGGAAGGATGAAGTGGCATGAAGATCGCTCTGGACCCGGCGATGCTCCATGGAAAACCGGTCGAGTACGCCGCCCGCGCGACCGCCGAGGCCGGCTACCGCTATCTGGAGATGGGCAACCGCGACGACTTCATCCCGGCGAACGGCCCCATGTACGCCACGGCGGAGCAGCTGCGCGGTTTCCGTGACGCGGCCAACGGCTCCGGCGTCGACATCGTCTCGGTCGCCGTGATCCAGGCGTGGTCCAGCCCCGACGAGGACGTCCGCAAGCAGGCCGTCGCGTGGTGGCGGGACGGCATCGCCGCCGCCGTGGAGCTGGGCTGCCGGCGCGTCAACACCGAGCTGTCCGGCCATCCGGATCAGCCCGAAGCCTGCCGGGCGGCGTTCCTGCGCTCGATGGAGGACCTTCTTCCGGTGCTCGAACGCGAGGACGTCGAGCTCGTCGTCGAGCCGCACCCCTGGGACTTCATCGAGACGACCGCCGGCGCCCTAGACCTGATCAAGGAGGTCGGCAGCCCGCGCCTGCGTTACCTGCACTGCGTGCCCCACGCCTACCATCTGGAGGGCACCGTCACCGAGCAGGTGGAGCTCGCCCGTGGGAAGTTCGACCACGTCCACGTCGCCGACACCTTCCGGCCCGGACGCACCATCGTCAACCCGCCCGGGGTCGAGTGCCGGATCCATCAGCACTTCGACCTCGGCCGCGGCGAGCTCGACTGGGCCGAGGTGCGCCGGGCGCTGGCGGCGGTCGAGTTCGACGGCATCCTCACCGTGCAGGTCTTCGGCTGGGAGGACGAGGCCGAGAAGTCCTTCAGAACGAACCGCGAAGCAGTCGATCAACTCTTCGGCCTGAACGGCGGACAATCCTTGTCATGACGACGAACCAGAGCCTTGGTACGAACGACCTCTCCGACGGAGAGGGCCGTACCGCCTCCCCCATCCAGCGCGCGCTGCGTGCGCTGGAGCTGCTTTCCGCGGACCCGCTCACGGCCGCCGAGCTCGCCCGCGAGCTGGACGTCAACCGCAGCACCGCCCTGCGGCTCCTCGGGGAACTGGTCGCCACGGGCTACGTGGCCCGCAACGAGGCGACGAAGCGGTACACGATCGTCCCGGCCAAGTTCTACGGGCTGATCCAGGCGCCGGAGACCGACTGGAGCCAGATCATCGACCCCGTCCTCGCCTCGATACGGGACGAGACCGGCGACGCGACGATGCTCGCGGTGCCGGCGAAGGACACGATGGTCTACCTCGCCTTCTTCCCCACCCGGCACGTCGTGGCCGTCTCCGAGCAGTTAGGGACGATCCGGCCGATGCACTGCTCGGCGCTGGGGAAGGCCTACCTGTCCGCCCTCGATCCGGAGTCCCTCGACACGCACCTGGCCCGCCTGTCCTACGCGGGCGGCACGGAGCACGCTGCCAAGGGGCCCATCGAGTTGCGGCGTCGCGTGGAGGAGTCGCGCGAGGTCCGCTACGCGATCGACAGGGACGAGACCTTCGACGGCGTCAGGTGCGTCGCGGTGCCGGTGCGGATCCGCGGATCCCTGATCGGCGCGGCCGGGATCTCCGGCCCGTCCAGCCGCCTGACCGACGCGCGTATCCCGCAGCTCGGGCAGTATCTGGCCAAGTGCATGTCGGACCTGTGACCCGACCCGATCCGGGTCACGGGCCGAGCCACTCCGTCAGCGTGTCGCCCGTCAGGGCCTCGAAGACGGTGTCCACCTCGTCCGGGCCGGCCCGGTGTGCCGTGCGCAGGAGGTCGACGACGGTGGCGAGGAGGTCGTGGGCGAACCCCGGCGGCTCCTCCCAGGCGGTCAGCGCCTCCACGAGAGGGACGACGGCCTCGCCGTACCGGTGCGCCCGGGTCAGCGCCCATCCCCGGATGCCGAGGCTGCGTACCCGGTCCGGCAGGTAGACGTCAGGGTTGAGCTCGGCCAGCTCGCCGTGCAGCAGGACGGCCCGTTCGGTGACGGGCAGCGCGTCCCGCGGCCGTCCCGTCTCGGTGAGCAGGGTGGCGTAGTTGTCCAGCGAGGTGGCCAGCGCGGGCAGGTGGGCGTACCGGTCGGCCTCGATCAGCTCGTCGTAGAGGCCGATGCCCAGCTCGGCGACCGGGAGCGCCTCGTCCCGCCGTCCCGCCTCCGCCAGGCGGGCGGCGTGGGTGCTCAGCGACCTGGCTAGACCGGGCAGGACGGCCTCCCGGTCGAGCTCGGCCAGCTCGCCGTACGCCAGCGCGGCCTGCTCGGAGTACGGCAGCGCGTCCAGCAGCCGCCCCGCCTCCGTCAGCCGCATGGCGTGGTTGGTCAGGGCCATGGCCAGGTCGGGCAGGCGGGCCACCCGGTCGCGCTCGGCCAGCTCGCCGCAGAGCCGGACGGCCTGCTCGGACATCGGCAGCGCCTCCGCCGGCCGTCCCAAGTCCGCGAGCAGCAGGGCGTGGTTGTTCAGCGACATGGCCAGGGCGGGCAGATAGGCGTCCTGGTTGACGCCGGCCAGGTGGCGGCGGAGCTGGAGGGCCCGTTCGGAGATCGGCAGCGCCTCGGCCACCCGTCCGGCCTCCGCCAGCACGGTCGCGCGGTTGTCCAGCGACGAGGCCAGGTCGGGCAGGTGGGCCTCACGGTCACGGGCGGCCAGCTCGTCGTAGAGCCGGACGGCCTGCTCGGAGATCAGCAGGGCCTCGTCGAGGCGCCAGGCCGCGCCCAGCCGGTTGACGTGGTTGTTCAGCGACATGGCCAGATCGGGCAGGTAGGCGTCGCGGTCGTGGGCGGCCAGCTCGTCGTAGAGCTGGACGGCCTGCTCGGAGACCGGCAGCGCCTCGTCCAGCCGGCCCGTCTCCGCGAGTCTGGCCGAGTGGTTCGTCAGGGACATCGCCAGGTCGGGCAGGTAGGTGTCGCGGTCGTGGGCGGCCAGGTCGCCGTAGAGCCGGACGGCGTGCTCGGAGATCGGCAGGGCCTCCGCGCGGCGGCCCACGGTGGACAGCAGGTTGGCGAGGTTGTTCAGGGCTCCGGCCAGTTCGGGACGGCGATCCTCCTCGTCGTGCTCGCTGAGCCGGCGGTACAGGTCGACGGCCCGCTGACAGGATTCCAGGGCGGCGTGGTGCTGACCGGCGTGGACGAGCCGGATGGCGTGATTGACGTGCAGGGCGGCGTGCGCGGCCGGGTCGGTGGTGGCGGCCAGGTAGTGGCCGGTCAGGCGGGTGGACAGCGCGGCCATGCCGATGTCCGGGTCGATGTGCCGGCCGGCGGGCAGATGGTCCTCGACGTGCCCCAGCAGGTCGGGGTCCACGCCGGGCAGGTTGGCCAGGCGGGCCAGGGCCGCGCCGCCGGCGTGCAGCATCAGCTCCGGACGGGCGGCGAGCAGCGGGTAGAGCTGGGTGGTGGCGACGTGCGGCCAGCGGCGGGCGGTCTCGATCAGCATGGTCAGCGCCGGACGGACCCACGGCGGCGCCTGCCCCTGCTCGCCCGCCGGTCCGGCGGGCACGGCCAGCAGCCCGGCCAGGGCGTGACCGGCCCAGTCGTCGGGCTGGAGGACGGCGGGCTCGGCGCCGGGCAGGGAGAGGGCGGCGAAGTCTTCGGCCAGGCGGTCCGGGTACAACGGTTCCAGGACCGTGCCCGGCTGCGCCGGGGGATAGCAGTAGCCGTGGTCGTCGAGCAGGGTGTTGGCCTGTTCGACGGTCTCGGCCAGGGCGGCCAGCCGCAGGACGGCACGGGCGTGCGGACGGGCCAGCGGCCGGGTGAACGTGGCGGTGAACACCGCCCGCCCGAGCGCCGTCGGGTCGCTGGCCAGCGGTTCCGGGGTACGGCGGTGCAGCTCGGCCCAGTGCTCGCGCTCGCGCCGCAACAGGTACGCCGACGCGCGCGCCGGCCCGGCCGGCTCCTCCTCACCGTGACGCAGGGCGTCGACCGCGGCCAGCGCCGCGATGTGCACGGTCAGCACCTGCGCGTACGCCTCGTCGTCGGCCAGCCCGGCGGGAGGGGCGATGGTGGCCGCCTGGCCGGGCGGCAGGCCGAGGTGGGTCGCGAAGTGGTCGCGGGCGTCGGCGAACAGGCGCTGCCGCAGGTCCGGCCCGGCGACCAGCGGTGACAGCGGCTGGGCGTCGGCGTCGGTGTCGAGCACGCGGTCGATCCAGGCGGCGATGCTGTCCCACCACACCCCGGCCGGGCGGGCCAGCAGCAGCACCCGTACCCGGCCGGTGCGCAGGGCGGGCTCCTGGAGGAGTTCGTACAAGGCCGGGACCGGCCAGCGTTCGGCGTAGTCCACCACGACCAGCACCCCGGGCCCGTCGGCCGGGACCTGGGCGTCGGCTGTGGCCTGCGCTTCGGCGGTGCCGGGGGCGTTGGCGGTGGCCTGCCACACCTGCCAGCCGGCCGCGCGGGACAACTCGGCGAACCGGGCGGCCAGCCGGGTCTTGCCCTGCCCGCCCGGCCCGTGCAGCAGCCGCACTCCCAGGCCGGGGCCCTCGTCGCCGTCGCGCCAGGCGGACAACCGGCGCAGGTCGTCCTCCCGTCCGCTGAAGGGCACCGCGCGGTACCCGGCGCGCAGCAGCAGCGAGGGCTGCCGTCGTACGCGGGCCGCCTGTACCGGTCGGGGCGCGGCCGGGAAGTCCTCCAGGCGGTAGGCGGGTTTCCACTGGTGGACGTTCAGCACACCGTCCTGGACGGCGTTGACCACCCCGCCCGCGCGTGGCGCGTTGACCTGCGTCTGCGCCGCGACCGGCGGCTCGGTCACGAGGACGGCTCCCGGCCGTCACCGGGCGGCGGGGTCGCGGCGGTCACGGGGTTGTGGATGTTCAGGGTGCCGCCCTGGACGGCGTTGACGATCCCGCCCGCCGACGGCAGGTTGAGCTGCGTCTGCGTGACCGGCGCCGGAGCGGCGCCCCCGGCCTCCGGTACGTGCGGCGGTCCCGCGTCCACCCGCCCGGACCGCGACTGCGACACCAGCGCGGCCACCGCGACCACCAGCCCGGCCGCGCCGACGAACATGCTCACCACGCTGGCCCGCTGGTCCAGCACCGAAAGGACGTCGGGCGGCAGCCCCAGCGGGTCGGCGAGGAAGCCGACCAGCCCGGCCACCAGCAACACCGTCATCGCCACGGCGACCGCGACGACCGCGCCACGCCGCCCCCGCCCGCGTCCGGAATCCGGGTCCGTGTTGGACATGTCTCCAGACTGCTCCCGCACCGGCCGATCGGGACCGGAAGCGACCAAGACGTTACCCGTCGCGGTTCACCCCAGCGCGGCGACGGCCTTGTCGGTGGAGTCGTGGAAGGAGAGCAGCCGGGTCAGCCCCATGATCTTGAAGGCGTGCGTGAGGTCGGGGCTGAGACCGGCCAGCGCCAGGCCGGCGCCGGCGTCCTGGGCCCGCCGGTGGGCGCTCACGAGGACGGAGATGCCGGTGGAGTCGCAGAACCGCAGCCCCGACATCTCGATCACCAGTCCGTCGCCCGGCGCGAGGGCGAGTTCGTCCAGGGCCGTGTGCAGGCGAGGGGAGGTGTGGTGGTCGAGGTCGCCGCCCACCGCGAGGACGCGGACGCGTTCCGAATGCGGCCGGCAGGTGATGGTCAGGCCCTGGTCGTGCTGCACGGAGGCTCCTCGGAGGGACGCCCGCCGAGGGGGCGGGGACGGACAGGGCGTCCGGAACACGAGCCGGGCAGGCGCGCGGGCCCGGCCCTTGGAGTGGTTTGCCCTATTCTACCTACGGTCAAGCTGATACCTGACCTGCTGATCCACGCCCGCGACGGCACCATCGCGAGCCCGGCACGACCGGCCCGCGAGCGCAGTGAACGAAGGGGTTCCAGATGGCACGCGACGACGACGGCGAGCGCACCCCTGCGGCGGCCGGCGCCGGGATCTTCACCGTGGACGACGAGGTCGGCCGCGACCTGGCCGAGGTCGACTGGCAGGCGACCCCGCTGGGCCCGCCCGAGCACTGGCCGCAGAGCCTCCAGACGGCGGTGAGCATCCTGCTGTCGTCCCGGTTCTCCATGTGGATGGCGTGGGGGCCGGAGCTGACGTTCTTCTGCAACGCCGCCTACCGCCGCGACACGCTGGGCCAGAAGTACCCCTGGGCGCTGGGCCGGCCGGCCGGCGAGGTGTGGGCGGAGATCTGGGAGGACATCGGCCCGCGGATCGACGCCGTCCTCGCCACCGGGAAGGCGACCTGGGACGAGGCGCTGCTGCTGTTCCTGGAGCGGGCCGGCTATCCGGAGGAGACGTACCACACCTTCTCCTACAGCCCGCTACGCGACGATCACGGCTCGGTCGTCGGCATGCTCTGCGTGGTCAGCGAGGAGACCGACCGGGTCATCGGCGAGCGGCGCATGGCCACCCTGCGCGATCTCGGCTCCGACCCCAGCGTGGTCCGCACCGAGCGGGAGATGCTCGCCTTCGCCTGCCGCCAGCTCGACCGGAACCCGAATGACCTCCCCTTCACCCTGACCTACCTGTTCGACGGCGACGGCCGGGCCCGCCTGGCCGCCGCGACCGGGATCCCCGCCGGGCATCCGGCCGCCCCCGCCGTCGTCGCGCCCGGCGACCCGGACGCGGTGTGGCCCGCGGCGGCCCCCGCGCGCGGGGAGACCGCGCTCGTACCGCTCGACGCGGCCGCCTACGCCGGGCTGCCGGCCGGGGACTGGCCGCAGCCGCCCACGCGGGCGCTGGTGGTGCCGCTGCTCCAGCAGGGAGGCATGCCGTACGGGTTCCTGGTGGCCGCGCTCAACCGCTACCGGCCCCTGGACGACGGCTACCGCGGGTTCGTCGAGCTGGCCGCCGGGCACGTCGCCACCGGCATCTCCTCCGCGCGCAGCTACCAGTCCCAGCAGCGGCGGGCCGAGGAGCTGGCCGAGCTCGACCGGGCGAAGACGGTCTTCTTCTCCAATATCAGCCACGAGTTCCGCACGCCCCTCACCCTGATCATGGGCCCGGTGCAGGAGCTGCGGAACACGCTGGCCGAGGCCGCCCCGGAGGTGCGCCAGGACCTGGAGGTCGTCCACCGCAACGCCCTGCGCCTGGGCAGGCTCGTCAACACCCTGCTGGACTTCTCCCGCATCGAGGCCGGCCGCATGCAGGCCCGGTACGAGCCGGTGGACCTGGCCGCGGTGACCGCCGACCTGGCCAGCGTCTTCCGTTCGGCGATCGACAAGGCCGGCCTGGACTTCCGGGTGGACTGCCCGCCGCTGGCCCGGCCGGTCTGCATCGACCGGGGCATGTGGGAGAAGGTCGTGCTCAACCTGCTGAGCAACGCGCTGAAGTTCACCTTCGAGGGCTCGATCACCGTCACGGTCGGCGAGCGGGACGACCACGCCGTGGTGACCGTCGCCGACACGGGCATCGGCGTCGCCGCCGACGAGGTGCCCCGCCTGTTCGAACGGTTCCACCGCATCGAGAGCGCCCGCTCGCGCTCCGACGAGGGCAGCGGCATCGGCCTGGCGCTCGTCCAGGAGCTCGTCGGCCTGCACGGCGGCACCATCACCGCCGACAGCGCCGAGGGCAGGGGCACGGTCTTCACCCTCCGGCTGCCCTTCGGCGCCGACCATCTGCCGGCCGGCAGCCTCGTACCGGCCAGGGACGCGGAGGCGATCACGGCCGGCGCCGAGCCGTTCGTCCAGGAGGCGTTGCGCTGGCTCCCCGAGGACGACACCACCGAGGGGGCGGCCGCCTCCGACGTCCCGGCCGCGGGCGGCTCCCCGGCGCCGGGCGACGGCGCGTCCGCCCGGGTGCTGATCGCCGACGACAACCGGGACATGCGCGAATACCTCGTCCGGCTGCTCAGGGGGGCCGGCTACCAGGTGACCGCCGTCGGCGACGGGCTCGCGGCCCTCGACGCCGTGCACGCCGGCGCGCCGGACCTCGTGGTCAGCGACGTGATGATGCCGCGCCTGGACGGCCTGGCCCTGGTCGCGGCGCTGCGGGCCGATCGGCGTACGGCGGGGGTGCCGGTGCTGCTGCTGTCGGCCCGCGCCGGACAGGAGTCCTCGATCGAGGGCCTGGCTGCGGGCGCGGACGACTACCTGGTCAAGCCGTTCTCCGCCGCCGAACTGCTGGCGCGGGCGCGGGCGAACGTGGAGCTGGCGCGGATGCGCAACCATCACGCCCGCTGGCGCAACGCCATGATCGACTCCTTGCAGGAGGCGTTCTTCGTCACCGACGAGGACGGCGCGGTGATCGAGATCAACTCCGCGTTCACCGACATCCTCGGCTACGGTCCCGAGGGCCTGCCGTACACGCCGCGGCACCCGTGGTGGCCGGACGAGGAGGGCGATCCCCACGGCCACGGCCTGGTCGCCGAGGCGTTCGGCCAGATCGTCGGGGAGGGCAGGGGCAGCGCTGTCATCCCCGTCACCCACCGCGACGGGCACCAGGTCTGGATCGCGGTCACCTTCAACGCGGTCACCGACCCCGACACCCGGCGGCGCCGCGTCGTGGGCACGTTGCGCGACGTCACCGCCGAGCACTACCTCGTGCAGCGCGAGAGCGCGCTGGCCGCGCTCAGCGTGCGCGTCTCCCAGGCCGACAACCTGGACGACGCCCTGGCCGGCGGGCTGGAGGCGCTTCAGGAGGTCTGGCACGCCCGGCAGGTGGCGGCCGTCGTCTGGGCCGGCGACGGCTCGCGCGCCCTGGTCCGCGCACCGTCCGGTGGCTGGCAGGACCTGCCGGAGCAGGTACGCGCGGAGCTGACGGCCCTGCGCGGGCAGCCGCCCCTGCGGGCGGTCGCCTCCGGGACGGACGGCGCCGGCATCACCCTGGAACATCCCGACGGCCTGCTCGCCGTGTGGATCGACCTGGGCCAGAACCGGCCGTTCACCCGCGAGGACCAGACCCTGCTGGCGTTGCTGGCCGGCCACCTCGGCCAGGGCCTGCACCGGGTACGCCAGCTCGACCGGCAGCGCGAGGCGGCCGTGGCGCTCCAGCGTGCCATCCTGGGCCCGTCCCGGCTGCCCAGCGGCTTCGCCGTGCGCTACGAGCCGGCCACCCGCCCGCTGGAGGTCGGCGGCGACTGGTACGACATCGTGCCCCTGACCGGCGAGCGCATCGGGATCGTCGTCGGCGACTGCGTGGGACGCGGGCTGGAGGCCGCGGCCGTCATGGGACAGCTGCGCAGCGCCTGCCGGGCCCTGCTGCTCCAGGACGCCGGGCCGGCCCAGGTGTTCGCCGCGCTCGACCGGTTCGCCGCCCTCATCCCGGGCGCCAAGTGCACCACCGCCTTCTGCGGCGTCCTGGACACCGCCACCGGCGACCTCGTCTACGCCAGCGCCGGCCATCCTCCCGGCATCCTGGCCCACGCCGACGGCACCACCGAGCTGCTGGAGGGCGGCCGTTCGACCCCGCTTGCCGTACGGTCGGGCCGCGGGCGGACGGAGGCCAGGTGCACCATGCCGGCCCGCTCCACCCTGCTGCTCTACACCGATGGGCTGGTCGAACGGCGGCGGCGCCCGCTGACGGCCGGCATC
Organism: Nonomuraea sp. WAC 01424; assembly: GCF_003947315.1. Lineage (NCBI taxonomy): Bacteria > Bacillati > Actinomycetota > Actinomycetes > Streptosporangiales > Streptosporangiaceae > Nonomuraea > Nonomuraea sp. WAC 01424. The sequence continues at coordinate 99,585 of NZ_QHHZ01000024.1, read as the reverse complement.
GACGAGGCCAGCGCCGCCGTCCAGGTCGGGCGTTCCACGCCGATCGAGGAGCTGGCCGGCGACGTCATGTCCTCCCTCACCCCCGACGGGGGCTTCAACGACGACGTGGCGCTGCTGCTCTACCGCCAGCCCGCCCCGCTGGAGGTGGCCTTCCCGGCCGAGTCGAGCCAGCTCGCCCCCGTGCGCTCGGCCTTGCGGGAGTGGCTGGCCCGCTGCCAGCTCACCCCCACGCTGGTGCAGAACGTGCTGGTGGCGGCGGGGGAGGCGTGCGCCAACGCGATCGAGCACGGGCACCGCGACGCCCCCGGCCGGACGATCCGCCTGCGGGCGGTGGCGACCGGCGGCGACCTGCGCCTGACCGTCGTCGACTCCGGCCGCTGGAAGCCGCCGGAGCCCGAGGCGAACCAGCACCGCGGCCGGGGCGTCGCGCTCATGCGCGCCCTGATGAACGAGGTCACCATCCAGCCCGGCGCGGCCGGGACCACCGTCGACATGCATGCGAGGATCAGCTCATGAGCACCCCTCTGACGCTGTCGGCCTCGACGCGGCCCGACGGCACCGCGGTCCTCGCCGTCACCGGTGAGATCGACATGAGCAACGCCGCCGCTCTGGAGGAGGCGCTGAGCAGCACCGGCGAGGGGACGGTGCTGGTCGACCTGAGCGAGGTGGAGTACCTCGACAGCGCCGGTCTGACCGTCCTGTTCACGTACGCCTCGCGCATCCGGCTCGTCGCCAACCCCCTGCTCGAACCCGTCCTGACGATCTCGGGCTTCGCCGACGTCGCGACCGTGGAGGACGAGTCGCCCTCCTGAGATTCGAGGGCTTGCGGCCGTACGGCATCGCATCTGCGAGGGATAAGGAGCTTGCGCCTCGCAGACAAGTGCGGGTCGGCCTATGCTGGGCATGGGCCGGGCAGTCGGCCCTACGGGCAAGGAGGCGGCCGGTGGAGCCCACGTCGCTGGAGACGCAGAGCCAGGTCCTGCTGACCGGTGAGGTCCACCGGCCGTCCCTGCTGAGCATGGCCGCGCTCCGGTCGATGCCGCAGCGGGAGACCACGGTGAGCTTCGAGTGCCGCACCTCCGGCCCGCGCCGCCACTACTTCGCCGGGCCGCTGCTCATCGACGTGCTCCGGACGGCCGGGCCGCGGTTCGACCCAGACGAGCGCAAGGGCCGCCTGCGCTTCCTGATCTCCGTACTCGGCCGCGACGGCCATCGCGCGGTGTTGTCGTGGGGCGAGATCGACCCGGAGTTCGGCAACACCCCGGCGATGCTGGCCGTCGGCATGGACTGCCAGGCCCTCGACGAGCAGGGGCCGCACCTGGTGATGCCGGGCGACCGGTGCGGCGGGCGGCACGTCAGCGGCGTCACCGGCATCAGGGTCTGCGTGGACGACCGGTTATGGGGATGATCGGCCGGGAGGTCGGTCACGCCGGGTAGGCGTGGGTCTCGGTGGCCTTGACCGAGGCCCAGATCCGCTGGCCGGGGGTCAGGTCCAGGTCGGCCACGGCGGCGGGGGTGATGTCGGCGAAGGCAGTGAGCGGGCCGTCGAGGTGCACGCGTACGTTGTCGCCGTGGCGTTCGATGCCTTCGATGCGGGCGTGCCAGAGGTTGCGCGGGCTGCCGTCGGGCCGGCTGCGGTAAAGCGCCACGGCGGCGGGCGGGAAGGCCACGAACGCGGGCCCGTCGAGCTCCTCGGACGCGTGCAGCAGCACCTCGCCGACCTTGACCCCGGTGCCGCCGGCCACGCCGCGGTAGAGGTTGAGCCCGACCAGGCGGGCCACGTAGTCGGTGCGCGGGTGGCGGGCCACCTGGGGCGGCGGGCCCTGCTGGACGACCGTGCCGTGCTCGATGACGATCAGCCGGTCGGCCAGCACCATCGCGTCGAGGGGGTCGTGGGTGACCAGCACGGTCGCGCCGTCGAAGTCGGCCAGGTGGCGGCGGAGCTGGGAGCGGATCTCCAGGCGGGTGTGGGCGTCGAGCGCGGCCAGCGGCTCGTCCAGCAGCAGCAGCCCGGGCCGTACGGCCAGCGCGCGGGCGAGCGCGACCCGCTGCGCCTGGCCGCCAGACAACCGGCGCGGTTTGGCGGCGGCGTACGCGGCCAGGCCGACGCGGTCCAGCAGCGCGGCGGCGATCCGGCGGGCCTCGGCCTTGGGCACACCCTGGCAACGCGGCCCGAAGGCGACGTTGTCGAGGGCGGTCAGGTGCGGGAAGAGCAGGTAGTCCTGGAAGACCATGCCGATCGGGCGGGCCTCGGCGGGCAGCGGGTGCAACGGCGTGCCGCGCAGGGTGATCCGGCCGCCGCTCATCGGGGTGAGCCCGGCCAGGGCGCGCAGGGCGGTGGTCTTACCGGCGCCGTTGGGGCCGAGCAGCGCCACCACTTCCCCGGCGGCCACGCTCAGGGAGACGTCGAGGGTGAACGCGGGCCGGGTGACCACCACGTGGGCGTCGAGGGTCATGGCGCGCTCACCCACCGGTCGCGCAGGCTGGCCAGGATGACCACCGAGACGGCCAGCAGCACCAGGCTGAGCACGATCGCCGCCTCCGGCTCGGTCTCCAGCGCCAGGTAGACGGCCAGCGGCATCGTACGGGTCGTGCCGGGGAAGTTGCCGGCGAACGTGATCGTCGCCCCGAACTCACCGAGCGCCCGCGCCCAGCACAACACCGCCCCGGCGACCACGCCCGGCATGACCATGGGCAACGTCACCCGCCGGAACACCGTCCAGCGCGAGGCCCCGAGCGTCGCGGCGGCCTCCTCGAAGCGCTGGTCGGCGCCGCGCAACGCGCCCTCCACGCTGATCACCAGGAACGGCATCGCGACGAACGCCTCGGCGACGATCACACCAGCCGTCGTGAACGGCAACGTGACGCCGAAGGTGGCCTCCAGCCACTGCCCGGCCAGGCCGCGCCGGCCCAGCACCAGCAGCAGCGCCACGCCGCCGACCACCGGCGGCAACACCAGCGGCACGGTGACCAGCGCGCGCACCAGCCGCCGCCCCGGGAACGACACCCGGGCCAGCAACCAGGCCAGCGGCACCCCGAGCAGCAGGCAGAAGGCCGTGGCGACGGTGGCGCACAACAACGACAACCGCAGCGCCTCCAGCACCTGCGGCTCGGCCAGCCGCTGGAGCAGCGTTGACCAGGGGGCCCGGACCAGCAGCCCGGCCAGCGGCAACACCAGGAACGCCAGCCCCGCCAGCGCGGGCACGACCAGCATCCACGGCGGCCGCCCGGAGACCTCGCGGCCCGTGGCCGCAGGTCCGGCGGGCCCGCCGCGCGGGTCCGCCGGGCCGGGCCTAGTGGAACGGCTCATGGACGGTCAGGGAGCCTCGAAACCGGCCTTGGCCAGCACGTCCTTGCCCTGCTGCGACAGCACCAGGTCGACGAACTGCTTGGCCAGGTCACCGGCCGGGGCCTTGGACAGGGTCGCGATCGGGTAGTCGTTGATCGCCTGGTCGGCCTCGGTGAAGGCGATGCCGGTCACCTTGCCGCCCGAGGCGATCACGTCCGTCCGGTAGACCAGGGCCGCGTCCACCTCGCCCAGTTGCACCTTGGTCAGCGTGGCCTTGACGTCCTGCTCCAGTGTCACCGGCTTGACCGTGAGACCGGCCGCGGCCAGGGCCTTGACCGCGGCGGCGCCGCACGGCACCTGCTCGGCGCAGAGCGCCACCTTGACCTTGGGGTCGGTCAGGTCCTTCAGCGCGTCCACCTTGGCCGGGTTGTCGGCGGGCACCGCGATCTGCAGCTTGTTGCGGACGAACGTGACCGGCCCGCCCGCCAGGGAGGCGTCGGTGACCGTCTTCATGGTGGCCGGGCTGGCCGCGGCGAACACGTCGGCCGGGGCGCCCTGGACGATCTGCTGGGCCAGGGTGGCGCTGGAGCCGAAGTTGAACTTCACCGTCGTACCCGGATGGGCGCTCTCGAAGCTCTTGCCGAGCTCGGTGAACGTACCGGTCAGCGACGCCGCGGCGAACACCGTCACCTCCTTCGCGGCGGCCTGGGCCGGGGCGGAGGAGGCGGACGTGGCCGGCTCGGCGGAGCCGCAACCGGCCAGGCCCGCCAGCGCGAACGCCGCGGGCAGGGCGATCGCCCAGCGGGACAGACGCCTGAACACCAAGGGGGACTCCTCACACATGACTGGCCACGCGCTCGTGGCCGGGGATCTCCACGACGACGTTGGTGGACTTGATCACGGCGACCGTCACCACCCCCACCTCCAGGCCCAGCTCGTCGGCTGCCTGGCGGCTCATCAGCGACACCACCCGGAACGGCCCGGCGGCGATCTCCACCTGCGCCATCACCGCGTCGCGGATCACCTCGGTGACGATCCCGCGGAAGCGGTTGCGGGCCGAGGAGCGCCCGCCTTCGCCGTCGGTCTCGATCTGCGAACGGGCGAAGGCCGCCAGATCGGCGCCGTCGACCCGCCGGTGGCCGTGCTCGTCGCGCTCGGCCGAGAGCCGGCCCGCGTCCACCCACCGGCGGACGGTGTCGGAGCTGACCCCGAGCAGCGCCGCGGCCTCGCTGATCCGAAACGTCGTCACAAACCCACACCTTACCTTCCGCATAATCCACCCTGAAGCCAGGTCTTGGTCCGCAGCAGCGGCACGATCCCCGGCTCTGCCCTCGCATTCACGGGAGCGGAAAACCAGGGTCGGCCGCGCCGCCGCCGCCGGACCATCCTGCACCCCTCGGTCAGCGGGGCGCGACGCTCGCCGACGACCGGTACGTCAGGCCCGCCACGGCGAGCGCCACGACCACCAGCAGGGCACTGACCCACAGCGAGGAACGGTAGCCGAGCCCGGCGGCGATGACGGCGCCGCCGAGCGCCGGGCCCGCGGCCGCGCCCACGTTGAGCGCGGCGGTCGCGAAGGAGCCGCCGAGCGAGGGCGCCCCGGCCGCCGCGTACAGGACGCGGGCGATCAGGGTCGCGCCGACCGCGAACGACAACGCTCCCTGGACGAAGACGAGCACGAACACCGCGACCGGCACGGCAGCCGCGTACGCGAAGAGCGCCCAGCCGACCGGCAGGGCGAGCCCGCCCGCGAGCAGGACCGGCAGCGGCCGGGTGTCGGACAGCCGCCCGGCGGCGCTCACCCCGGCGAACGACCCCAGCCCGAACAGCGCCAGAATCACCGGCACCCACCCCTCGGACAACCCGCTCACCTCGGTGACCAGCGGCGACAGGTACGTGAAGGTGCAGAAGGTGGCGGCGTTCACCAGCGCGCCCAGCGTCAGGGCGACCAGCAGCCGGGGGTCGCGCAGCGTGCGCAGTTCCCGCCGGGCACGGGGAACGGCCGTCTCCAGACCGCCTTCCGGCACCGACCGTACGACGGCGAGGACGGCCGGCAGCGAGATCAGGGCCACCGCCCAGAACGCCGACCGCCAGCCGAACGCCTGGCCGAGCACGGCGCCCGCGGGCACCCCCGCCACGCACGCCAGCGTGATGCCGCCGAGCAGGACGGACGTGGCCCGCCCCTTGGCGTCCGGCGGGACCATGCCGGCCGCCGTCGCGATGCCGACGGCCAGGAACCCGGCGTTGGCCAGCGCGGCGAGCACGCGGGTCACGAGCAGCACGGCGAAGTCGGTGGTGACCGCGCCCGCGACGTGCACGAGCACGAACGCGACGAGGAAGACGAGCAGCGCCCGGCGGCGCGGCCAGCGCAGGCTGAGCAGCGCCATGAGCGGCGCCCCGACGATCATGCCGGCGGCGAACGCGGACGTCAGCGCGCCGGCGGCGGGGACGGACACGTTCAGGTCGGCGGCGATGTCCGGAACCAGGCCGGACAACATGAATTCCGATGTTCCCTGGGCGAACACGGCCAGCCCGAGAACGTAGATGGCGAATGGCACGAGCGAGACTCCAAGACGCAACGCGAAGGAACGCGACGCGCCGGGCACGCCGGAGGGCGCGCGGCGCTACCGCGTGAGGGAAGGACCCGGGTTCGACGCCACGACGGTGGCGGAACTCACGGGCGGAACCAGTCCGAACGAGGGTGATCCGGTGACGGGAAGGCGCGCGGTCTCAGGGACGGCGCTGCCGCATGACATCACGAGAAGCCACCGACGACCGGTGGCTAGCGTCTTGACGCCTCGGGACTGGACACGCGCCCCACCCTAGCCAACGATCATCGGTCGCGTCCATTCGGGCCGCGTCCGGTCTCGGCGGGGGTCGTCGGCCTAGGGTGAGGCGGGAAGATCGGCCGGTCGGGGGGAAGCAGGTTGCACCGAATGTCCTATGAGCAGTCGCGGCGTGCCCTGCTGACGGCCGCGGCCCTGCTGCCGCCGGCGGCCTGCGGCGCCGACGAACACCGGGCGTCCGTGCCGCCCGCGGCCCCTCCCGGCAGCCTCTCCGCACCACCGTCCGGCGGGCCGTCCCTGGGGGTGGATGCGGCGGCAGGGGCGCGGGCGCGGCTGGCGGCGCTCGAACGGCGGCACGGCGCCCGCCTGGGTGTGTACGCCCTGGCCACCGGCACCGGAGCCACGCTGGCCCACCGCGCCGACGAACGTTTCGCGTTCTGCTCCACCTTCAAGGCGCTGGCCGCCGCGGCGGTCCTGCACCGCAACCCGCTGTCCCACCTGGACGACCGCGTCACCTTTACCCGGGCCGACGTCGACTCCATCTCACCGATCACCCAGCACCACGTCGCGACGGGGATGACCGTACGGGAGCTGTGCGAGGCCGCCATCCGCTACAGCGACGGCACCGCGGGCAACCTGCTGATGCGCGACGCCGGCGGCCCGGCCCGGCTCACCGCCTTCCTGCGCGGGCTGGGCGACCGGGTGAGCCGCATCGACCACTACGAGCCCGAGCTCAACAGGATGGGCCCGAAGAACCCACGCGACACCACCACCCCTCGCGCGATCGCCGCCGACTACCGGGCGCTCGTGCTCGGCGACGTACTGGACCCGGCCAAGCGCGCGCTGCTCGAAGGCTGGCTCGTACGCACGACCACCGGCACGGCGCGCATCAGGGCCGGGCTGCCGAAGGGCTGGAAGCCGGCGCACAAGACCGGCACCGGCGACCACGGCCGGGCCAACGACATCGCCGTGGTGTGGCCGCCCGGCGTGCCCCCGCTGGTGGTGGCCGTGATGAGCGACCGCCCCGGCTACGGCACGCCGCCCAGGGAGGCGCTGATCGCCGAGGCCACCCGGGTGATCGTCGCCGCCCTCACCTGACCAGCCCGAACCGGGTGGTGATGGTCCGCAGCCCCTCGACCACTTCGGCGGCCGAGGGCGCGGCCTCCGGGTCGTTGAGCCATTGGGCCATCACCCCCAGCAGCAGCGCGAGGTTCACCGAGCCGACCGCGCGCACCTCGCCCTCGGTGATCTCCTCCTCCGGTACGCCGGTGAGCTGCGCCGCCATGCCCCGCCGCCCCTCGCGCTGACCGGCCACGAGCTGCTCGCGCAGCTCCGGCGAGTGTTCCGCCTGGACCAGGGCCTCCAGGTTGGCCAGCCACAGCGTGCGGTGCTCGTTGATGGAGGCGATCAGTTGCGCCCACATCGCCGCGAAACGGTCGGCGGGTTGTTGGCCGGCGTCGTCCAGGGCGGACAGCGCGGCGCCGACCTGGTGGCCCCACTCGTCCATGGCCTCGATCAGGGCCGCGTTGAGCAGCGCCTCGCGCGAGCCGAAGTGGTAGCCGATGGCGGCCATGCTCACGCCGGAGGCCGTGGCGATGTCGCGGACGGTGGTGCGCCCCCAGCCCTTCTCCTCCAGGCAACGCCGCGCCCCGGCCAGCAGGTCTTCCCGATTTCCCATGGCCCGCAGCCTAGCACGTACGCCTTAGACAGATGTCTTGCGCATTTGCCCAACTCTGCGTACGGTGTGGAGCGTTCACCGACGAAAGAGGACATTCCAATGCGAATCCTGATCTCCGGCGGCAGCGTCGCCGGTCCCGCCCTGGCCTACTGGCTGCACCGTCACGGCCACCAGGTCACCGTCGTCGAGCGCGCCCCGGCCCCGCGCCGCGGCGGCGCGGCCATCGACTTCCGCGGCTCGGCCCTGGACGTGCTGGAGCGCATGGGCCTGCTCGCGGAGATGCGGCGGCACGAGACCACGATGACCTCCATGACGATGGTCGACGAGACCGGCGGCACGATCGCCGTGCTGCCCGCCAGCGCGATCTCCGGCGAGTTGGAGGTGCTCAAGTCCGACGTCACGAGCGTGCTGTACGAGGCCACCCGCGACACCGCCGAGTACCTGTTCGACGACACCGTCACCGCGCTCGACCAGGACGCGACGGAGGTGCGGGTGCGGTTCGAGAAGGCCGCGCCGCGTACGTTCGACCTGGTCGTCGGCGCCGACGGGCTGCACTCCAAGGTGCGCGCGCTCGCCTTCGGCCCCGAGTCGCGCTACGTGCGCAACCTCGGCATCTACGGCGCGCTGTTCACCACCGGCAACATCCTGGACCTGCGGGACGCCGGCCTGATGCACAACCCGCCCGGCCGCAGCGCCCTCGCCTTCACCGCCAACGGCAACAGCGAGCTGCGGGTCGGCCTGTCCTTCGCCGCCGACGACCTGGTCTACGACCGGCGCGACCGCGCCCAGCAGGAACGCCTGGTGGCCGAGCACTACGCGGACGCGGGCTGGGAGGTGCCCCGGCTGCTGGCGGCCATGCGGGAGGCGGAGGAGTTCTTCTTCGACTCCTCGGGCCAGGTGGTGATGGACACCTGGACGAACGGCCGGGTCACGCTGCTGGGCGACGCCGCCTACTGCGCGGCGCCGACCTCCGGCCGCGGCACCTCACAAGCCCTGATCGGCGCGTACGTGCTGGCCGGCGAGCTGGCCGAGGCCCCCGACCACGTCACGGGCCTGGCCGCCTACGAGCACCGCATGCGCGACTACGTCGAGCGCAACCAGCGGCACGGCCGGGCCGCGGCCCGCTGGTTCTTCGGCGCGCCGGACGAGCCCCTGCCCGACGAGGCCGACGACACGGTCGCGCTCAAGGACTACGCGGGCTGAGCCCGGCCGTCGGGCCTCGCGGCGTCCTCGGCGGCTCAGAGCCAGCCGGCGTCGCGGCAGATGCGGATCGCGTCGATACGGTTGCGCCCGCCGACCTTGCTGATCGCGTTCGACAGGTAGTTGCGGACGGTGGCCTGCGACAACGAGAGCTGGGTGGCGATCTGCGCGGTGCGGATGCCCGACGCGGCGGCGCGCAGCACCTCGGTCTCGCGGGTGGTGAGCGGGCTGCTGCCGGTCTCCAGCGCGGCGGCGACCAGCTCGGGGTCGATCACCCGCTCGCCGCGGGCGATGCGCCGGATGCCGTCGGTCAGCGTCTGGGCGGGGGCGTCCTTGACGATGAAGCCCCTCGCGTGCGCCTTCAGCGCGCGCAGCAGGTTGCCCGGCTGGCTGAGGCCGGTCAGCACGAGCGTGCGGCAGGCGGGCAGCCGTTGCGACAGTTGCTCGGCCGCCGACAGGCCGTCCAGGCCGGGCAGGTCGATGTCGAGCACCGCGACGTCCGGGCGTACCCGCAGGGCGGTGGGCAGCACCTCATCGCCGCGCTCGATCTCGGCGCGGATCTCCATGTCGTCCTCCAGCGACAGCAGGGCGACCAGGGCCGAGCGGATCATGTGCATGTCCTCGGCGATCAGTACGCGGATCACGTGTCTTCCTCGGGAACCTCGATCAGTACGCGGATCACGTGCCTTCCTCGGGGACCTCGACCGACAACCGGAAACGACCGTCGTGGACGGCGGCGGCCGACGAACCGGACGCCGCGCGGGCGCGTTCGGCCACCCCGGCGAGCCCCGTCCCCGGGCCCGCGACGCCGCGCACGCCGTCGTTGACGATCTCCAACCGTACCGTGCCGCGGTCGCGGGCCACGGTGATGGCGCAGGTCCTGGCCTCGCTGTGGCGCAGCAGGTTGGTGGCGCCCTCGCGGATCGCCCAGGCCAGCGCGTCGTGTGCGGGCCCGGACAACGGCGGCAGGGCGGCCACGTCGAGCCGGGTGTCGACCCCGGCCGCGCCGAGCAGGGCCGCCGCGCCGTCGATCTCGGTACGCAGCGACACCGCCAGCTCGTCGCGGGTGATCGCGCGTACGTCCCTCAGGGCGTCGCGGGCCACGCCGGTCAGGCTCTCGATCTCGGCACGGGCCGCGCCGGCGTCCTTGGCCAGCAGCCGCAGAGCCAGGTCGCCCTTGAGGGAGATCACCGACAGGCTCTGGCCGAGCAGGTCGTGCAGGTCGCGCGAGACCCGGATCCGCTCCTCGCCGACCGCGGCGGCGGCCAGCTCGGCCCGGGTGGCCTCCAGCTCGTCGAGCAGCAGCACCAGCCGGGCCCCGGCGACCAGGGCCCCGCCGAACACCATGAGGCCGAGCAGGGGATAGACGCCCGAGAGGAGGGCCTGAGGGATCGTATGGGCGTGCCACACCTTGGTCACCTCCATCACCGGGACGTGCAGGATCTGGGCGCACGCCGCGACCGTGCGTACCGGGCCGCGCAGCAGCATGACGATCGAGGCCAGAGAGAAGACCGCCACGGCCTCCCACTGGGAGCCGAGCCACCACAGGGGGACGTTCGCCAGCAATATGAGGGCCGTCAGGGTCCAGGGCCAGCCCGCCGGACGCGCGCCCCGCGAGGCGGCCAGGCTGTGGCGGAGCTGGAGCGCGAGGGCCACGAGGACCACCGGCGTCGCCAGGACCGGGTCCCCGGGCGAGCCCTCCATGCCCATGCCGATGTAGACCGGCACCTGGGCGGCCAGCGGCAGGTGCAGCGCAATGAAGGGCCGGTGCGGATGCCGCAGCACCCACGCGGGCGGGATCTGCGGGGTCATGCCGGCACCTCGATCGTCTCGGCCACGTCGTCGGCGCGGACCTCCAGGAGCACCCGGCCGCCCTCGACGGTGGCGGAGATCGTGCACGCGCGCACCCCTTCGGCGCCGAGCAGGCGGGTGACCGCGGCGCGCAGGGCCGTACGGGGGTGCGGCGGGATCGTCTCGGGGACCCCCTGCCGGGGCAGCTCAAGCCGGGTCTCGACGCCCGCCGCCGACAGCAGGGTGGCCGCCGTCTCCAGCTCGGCCCGCAACGACGGTTGCCGGTAGCCGCGTACCCGCCGCCTGGCCTCGGCCAGGGTGCGCCGCGAGTCGTCGGCGAGCCCGCTCAGCTCCTCGGTCAGCGCCACGGGATCGGCCGGGCCGGGGGTCAGCGCCGCGGCGACGCGGTCGCCGCGGGCGGCGATGGAGGCCAGCGCGCCGCCGAGCGTACGGCGCAGGTCGTCGTCGATCCGGCGCCGCTCCTGCGCGACCGCCTGCTGGGCCAGCGCCTCCCTGGCCGCCTGCAACCGGGTCAGCGCCGCGGCGAGCCAGACGAGCAGCAGCAGCGCCCCGCCGCCGCACAACACCGAGAACGCCACCCACGCCGCCGACTGCCACGGCAGGTCCAGCAGGAGCGCCGCCGGCGCGGCCACCGCCACCAGCCCCGCGAAGACCAGGTACGACCACGGCGCGGGCAGCACCAGCAGGGCCGACACCACGAGCCCGGCGTAGGCCCGCGGCCACATGTTCCCGGCCAGGGGCGTGACGCCGAGCACGATGACGGCCATCGCCGTGAACGTCCACCGTCCGGCCGGCGGGCGGACGGCGCGGGCGGCGTACCAGACGTGGCGCAGGTGCAGCGGGAGGTAGGCCGCGGTCGCTGCCAGGCTCCACAGGCCGTTGTGGCCGTCGTTGCCCTCGTAGCTGAACGACAACGTCACCTGCAGCAGTGGCAGCAGGGAGCTGCACGCGACCGCGGCGACCGGCGCGAGCCGGACGATCCGGTCGGACCGCCAGAACTCGGCCACTTTGCCCACCGCCCGTCGACGTCGCCCGGCTGACCAGGGTAGGGGGCCGGGGCGGGTGGCGGCACCGTCGGGCAGCCGGGGCCTGGCGGTGGTGAGCGGCAGGGCCATGAGGTTCCCGTCGCGGTTCAGACCGCGGACGGCGGGAGACCGGCGATCGGCTCTGCGGGCGAGGTCTGCATCGCTGCCTTCCTCCAGGTGGTGGTCGAGGGCTCAACCCTGTACCTGGAGGCCGGCGGCGAACAGATGCAAATGTCACCAGATGAGCGGTGAATCGCGCGGCGTCAGCTCACCTCGCGCACAACCATCACGTGGTCAGCTCACCTCGCGTACGGCCAGCCCGTGGTCGCCGCCCGCGGCGATGAACGTGAGCCCCGCCCCCCAGGCGTTCTTGAACGGCGGCATCGGCACCGGGACGCCGGTCCCCGTCTGGCCGGAGTTGTACTGACCCCAGCCGTACGCCTCGCCGCCGCCGGTCAGGGCCAGGCCGAAGGCGCAGCCCGCGGCCACGTCCTTGACGTCCGACAGGCCCGGGACGAGCTGCGGCTGCTTGACGACGGTTCCGGTGAAGGCCACCTGGGCCTCGGTGTTGTCGCCCCAGCCCCACACGTTGCCCGATCCGTCGACCAGGTAGCTGTGCCGGCATCCGGCGGCCACCGCCCGCACCTGGCCGTACCGGCCGACGACGTGCACCGGGCTGTAGGCCGCGGTGACGGAGGTGGTGCCGTTGCCGAGCTGGCCCGAGTTGTTGGCCCCCCAGGCCAGCAGCGTGCCGTCGGCGCGTACGGCCAGCGAGTGGTAGAAGCCGGCGGCGATGTCGTAGACCGGCCCGCTCTCCCCGCCTAGGCCGGGCAGCACGGTAGGACCGGCCTTGGCCACGCCGGTGCCGTCGCCGAGCTGGCCGCGCGAGTTGTCCCCCCAGACCAGCACGGTGAAGTTGTCGCGCAACGCCATGCTGTGGAACCAGCCGGCCTCGATGTGGGTGATGCCACGCAGCTCGCCGACCTGCTGCGGGGTGGCGTACGAGCCGCCGAACGAGCCGAGGCCGAGTTGCCCGGCGTAGTTGGTCCCCCAGGCCCAGACGTGGCCGTCGCCGGTACGGGCCAGGCTGAACCCCCATCCCGCGGCGACCTCGACGATGCCGCTCAGCCCCTGCACCTTGACCGGGACGTCGCTGTCGGTGTGGCCGCCGTCGCCGAGCTGGCCGTTGTTGTTCTGCCCCCAGGCCCAGACCGAGCCGTCGGCGGCGATGGCCAGCGAGTGGGTGAGGCTGCCGGCGACCTCGGTGAAGCCCTGCTCCTCGGCGCGTACCTTGACGGGGAGCTGCTGGTCGGCGTACCCGCCGTCGCCGAGCTGCCCGAAACCGCCCTTCCCCCAGGCGATGGCGTGCGTGGCGGGCGGGGCCGCCGCCTGGGCCGGTACGGGTGCCGACAGGGCGGTGACCGCCACGACGGCCGCCAGCAGGGCGCCCAATCGTCTGCCGAGCCTCCTCGGGGTGGAGAGCTGCATCTGACCTCCTCATGGTCGGGCGCCGCCATCGGACGACGGCGCCTCAGACCATGGGCGTTCCAGATCGTTCCATCCCGTTCCATCCGGGCCCGCCCGGCGGACGGGCCCGGGAAGCGGCTAGTTCACGCGGGTGACCCGGCCCAGGGCGGGGACCGGCAGCGGGCTCTTGGCCCGGATGTAGGACTCGAACGCCTCGATGTCGCGCACCTTCTCGACCCGCTCGGTGCCCTCGGTCAGCACCGAGAAGCCGTCGCCGCCGCTCGCGATGAAGGAGTTGGCGGTCAGGCGGTACTTCGCGGCCGGGTCGACGACGGTCCCGTTGAGCTTGACGGTCGCCGGGTCGATCTTGTCGCAGGCGGGCTTGGCGTTGTCGTAGGTGAAGGTGAGCCCCTGCGAGACGCCGAGCACGCGGGCGACGGACTGGCCGCACCACTGCTGCTCCAGCAGCCGTTCGAGCTGGGCGCCGGTGAGCGTCATGGTGACGAGCATGTTGCTGAACGGCACCACGCGCAGCGCCTTGCCGTGCGTCACCAGGTTCGACATCTCGTTGCCCGTGGGATTGACGATCAGGTCGCCGCCGATGCCGCCGCCGTAGGGCGGCTGGATCGCGATCTGGGCGCCGCCGTTCTCGGGGGCGGAGGTGGCGAACAGCCGGCCGTCGGCCAGGGCGTAGGCGATGGTGGACTCGCCGACGGTGTTGCGCTGTGCGGTGAGGTCGCGGCTGAGCAGTCCGACGGGCCGGTCGAGCAGCTTCTGCGCCTGCTCGTCGGTCTTGCGGCGCAGGGCCGCGATCCGGGCGTCCGGCTTGATGTCGTGGGTGACCGTGATGTTCTCGGCCTTGGACGAGGTCGGGTTGCCGGTCGCCCGGTCGACGGTCAGCACGATCTTGGTGACCTCGCGTGTGTGCGCCGAGGTCTGGGTGACCGGGATGCCGTTGATGACGCAGTTGTACGGGTTGTGCGTGTGCCCGGAGATCACCGCGTCGACCTCGGGGTCGAACTTCTGCACGATGTCCTTGATCGGCCCGGTCAGGTTGTTGCACTCGTTGGGCAGGCCGCCGCCGGCCTGTCCGCCGCCCTGGTGGATCAGGACCACGATGGTCCGCACGCCCTTGGCCTTGAGCTCGGCCGTGTACTTGTTGACCGCCTCGGCCTCGTCGCGGCCCTCCAGCGGCTTGGTGGGGCCGGGAGCCTCGTTCAGCGCGTTCTTGAAGTCGACGCCGATGATGCCGACCTTGACGCCCTTGACCTCCTTGACGATGTACGGCGTCAGCGCGGGTTTGCCGGTGGTGGTGTCGACGATGTTGGCGCCCAGGTACGGGAACTCGGCGCCCTTGAAGTTCGGCAGCGCGCAGCCGTCGATCGGGTGGCAGCCGCCGTTCTCCATCCGGCGGAACTCGTCGATGCCCTCGTCGAACTCGTGGTTGCCGACGCTGGAGGCGTCCAGGCGCATCATGTTGAGCGCCTGGATGCCCGGTTCGTCGTGCAGGGCGGTGGCGTTCATCGTGCTGGAGGAGAAGTTGTCGCCGGCGGCGAGCCGCAGTGTGCCGTCGGGGTTGTCGCGCTGGAGCCGGTCCATGTGGGCGGCCAGGTACTCGGCGCCGCCCGCCTCGACAGGCCCGGACGGCGTCATGGCGAAGCTGGTCGGGAAGCCCGAGTGGAAGTCGTTGAAGGCCAGTAACTGAAGGTCCACCGAGTCGGCCTGGGTGGGCAGCAGGCTGGTGCTCCCGAGCACCAGCGCCATGAGGAGGTTCCGCATGGCGTCGAAAGTGACATACTCCCAACACTCCGCACAAGGGGGAAATTTTCTAACATTTGGCGTTCAATGTGAACTATTGACATCACATCGGGAAAGCGAGATTGTTCCTCCCATGTCACCGATCCTGGCCAGAATCCGAGGAGTCGAGCCCACCCTCACGGCCACCCACCGGCGCATCGCCGAAGTGATCTTCGCCGAGCCCGACGGCGTGGCCGCCTCGACCATCAGCGAGCTGGCGGAGCGGTGCGGCACCTCGCTCACCACCGTCACGCGCTTCTGCCGCGAGCTGGGCCTGGCCGGTTACCCCGAGCTCAGGCTGGCGCTGGCGGCCGAGCTCGGACGCAACGACGCCACCCCGCGCGAGCCGGGCCTGATCGCCTTCTCCCCGGACGACCCCACGAGCCTGGTGCTGCGCAGCCTCCTGGCCAGCGACATGCGCGCGATGGAGGAGACCGCGGCCCAGCTCGACCTCGACTCGGTGGACCGGGCCGCAGCCGCCCTCGTGGGCGCCCGGTTCATCGACTTCTTCGCGGTGGCGGGCAGCGCCGGTGTGGCCATGGACCTGCACCTACGGCTGCACGCCATCGGCCGGCCCGGCGCGCTGTGGACCGACGTGCACAGCGCCGTCTGCAGCGCCAACGCGCGCGACCACCAGGACGTGGCACTCGGCATCTCCCACACGGGCACCACGGCCGAGGTGGTCGAACCGATGACCATCGCCAAGGAACGCGGCGCCACCGCCATCGCCGTCACCAACTTCCCGCGCAGCCCGCTGGCCGAGGCCGCCGACATCGTCCTGACCACGGCCGCGCAGGACACCCCCTTCCGGGCCGGCGGGGTGGCCGCCCGCCACACCCAGATGCTCGTCCTGGACTGCCTCTACATCGGCGTCGTCCAGCGCACCCTCGAGACCAGCAACCAATTGCTGACCGCCGCCACCGAGGCGGTCGCCAAGCACCGCCTGCCCCCACGCTAGGAGCCCCCATGCGCCTTGCCGCCGCCGCTGTCGCCTTGGCGATGGCGGTCACCGCCTGTGCCCCTTCGGCCACCCCCCGTACCGAGGAAGGCAAGATCACCCTCTCCGTCTGGGGGTGGGGTCCCGACGCGAACTACGACAAGATGTTCGCCGAGTACGAGAAGTCCCACCCCGGGATCGACGTCGACGCCCGCGCCTTCACCACCGCGACCGAGTACGACACGATCCTGTCCACCGGCCTGGCCGGCGACCAGGGGCCCGACCTCGCCTGGCTGCGCGCGGGCGCCAACCTGCAACCCCTGGTCGAGGCCGGCCGGCTGCTCCCGCTCGACGACGTGCCCGGCCTGGCCGCCTACGATCCGAACGTCCTGAGCTACGCCAAGGGCGACAAGGACGGCAAGGTGTACGGCGTTCCGTTCGCCCAGCAGACCCTCCAGGTGATCTACAACAAGAAGATCTTCGCGGACAACGGCATCACCCCGCCGAAGACCTACGACGAGATGATCTCCTCCGCCGAGAAGCTGAAGGCCAAGGGGATCGTGCCGTTCGCGTTCGGCGGCAAGGACGACTGGATGTTGCCGATCGTGGCCAGCATCTTCGGCACCGCCACCTGGGGCGGCAACGAGTTCCTCGCCGATGTGAAGGCCAAGAGGAAGAAGTTCGCCGACCCGCGCTTCGTCGAGGGCATCGACCGGCTCAACAAGCTCAAGCCGTACTTCCCGGAGGACATGGCCGGCGTCTCCTACACCGACGCGCAGATCCTGTTCTCCTCCGGCAAGGCGGCCATGTTCCCCGGCGGCCTGTGGGAGCTGAACTTCTTCGGCGAGAACGCCAAGGGCGTCGAGCTGGGCGTCTTCACCCCGCCCACGCCCGAGGGACCGGGGCTCATGCCCGGCTTCACCGACGGCTCGTACGGCGTCAACGTCAAGACCAAGCACAAGGCCGAGGCCCTGAAGTTCGCCGCCTGGCTGGCCTCCAAGGAGTACGGCCAGCTCTTCACCGACACCTTGCGCATCTTCTCCGCCGTGCCCGGCGTCACCCCCAAGGACCCGCTGCTCAGGGAGGTGTCCACCACCTTCGGCCAGCACGGCGCGACCTACTTCATGAACGAGTTCGCCTACGGCAACCCCTCCTCCGCCGCCGTGTTCTCCAAGGCGCTGCAGGAGATGTTGCTGGGCCGCGTCACCCCCAAGCAGGCGGCCGAACAGCTCGACAAGAGCGTGTCCGGATGGCTCTAGGTTCGCGGCGGGGATCGTCGTACCTGTTCCTGATCCCCGCCTTCCTCCTGTACTCGATCTTCGTGGTCTACCCGCTGTTCACCGGCCTGAGCTACAGCTTCTTCTCCTGGAAGGGCACCCTGCGTGACGGCCCCGCCGGGCTGGACAACTACGCCGGCCTGCTGTCGGAGGCATTCCTCGACCACCTCCTGCCGGCGCTCGGGCACAACTTCCTGCTGTTCGCCGGCTCCATGCTGGTGCAGAACACGCTGGGCCTGCTCTTCGCGCTGGCGCTGTCGCGGGCGCGGCGCGGCAAGCGGGCGCTGCAGACCATGTTCGCGCTGCCGTACCTGGTCAACCCCCTGGTCATCGGCTACCTGTGGACCCTGCTGCTCAGCCCCTCCTTCGGCCCGGTCAACATGTTGCTCAAGCCGCTCGGCCTGGCGATGCCGTGGCTGGGCGACCCGGACACCGCGCTGCCGACCGTCATCCTGATCACCTCCTGGCAGTGGGTGGGCTTCCCGATGTTGTTGTTCAGCGCCGCCCTCGGCGGCATCCCCCAGGAGTACGCCGAGGCCGCCAGGACCGACGGCGCCGGCCCCGGGCAGGTGTTCTGGCGCATCACGCTGCCGCTGCTCAAGCCGGCGATGGCCACGATCACCATCCTCAGCTTCATCGGCAGCATGGGCACCTTCGCCCTGGTGTACGCGCTCGGCGGCTCCAACGGCAGCCCGGCCGGCGCCACGGACGTGCTCGGCCTGCTGTTCTACCGGACGGCCTTCGCCTCGGGCGACGTCAACGCGCTGGGCACCTCGTCGGCGCTGGCGGTCTTCATGTTCACCTTCATCTTCGGCTCGACGCTGCTGCTGGAGCGGGTCCTCAGGAGGAAGGCGTGAGGGCGCTCGGCATCAGGATCCTGCTCTGGGGCTACGCCGCCTTCTCCATGGCGCCGCTGCTCGTCATGCTGCTCAGCTCGCTCCGGCCGACCAGCGAGATCTTCGACCGGCCGATCGGCTGGCCCACCGGGTTCGGCAACTACGTCAAGGCGTGGACGGAGGCGTCCTTCTCCACGTACGTGGTCAACTCGGCGATCGTCGTGGTCTGCTCGGTGTTGCTGGGGGCCGTGGTGTCCTTGCTGGCGGCGTACCCGCTGGGGCGCCGGGAGTTCAAGGGGCGCGGGCTGTTCGGCGCCTACTTCATCTCCGGCATGACGTTGCCCGCCCATCTCGGCGTGCTGCCGCTGTTCTACCTGCTGGAGAGCATGGGGCTGGTCGACTCGCTGACCGGGCTGATCCTGGTCTACGCGGCCGGGTCGGTGCCGTTCAACGTGTTCGTGCTGACCGCGTTCTTCCGCCAGCTCCCGCACGAGCTGGACGGGGCCGCCGCCCTGGACGGCGCGGGGCCGTTCGCGACCTTCTGGCACGTGATGCTGCCACTGGTACGGCCCGCGCTGGCGACCGTGGTGGTCTTCCAGTTCGTGCCGATCTGGAATGACTTCTTCTACCCCCTGGTCCTGATGCGGGACGAGAGCAAGCTGACCCTGCCGGTCGGCCTCACCCACTTCTTCGGCCAGTTCCAGAACGACTGGGGCACGCTCTTCGCCGGCCTGGTGATGACGACGATCCCCCTGGTCGTGCTGTTCGTCCTGGCCACGCGCCAGATCGTCGCCGGGCTGACCGCCGGCATGAACCGTTGAGGACACTTTTATGGATCTTGTGATGGCTTTCGCCGACGAGGCACGCGCCCGATTGGACCTGTTGGCGGGCGAACAGCTGCCCCTCATCAGACGCGCGGGCACGCTGATCGCCGCCACCGTGCGCGCCGGCGGCGTCCTGCACGCCTACGGAACAGGACATTCCGAGGCCGTGGCGCTGGAGGTCGCGGGCCGGGCGGGCGGGCTCATCCCGACCAACCGGCTCACCCTGCGCGACCCGGTGGTGCTGGGCTCGGCCGATCCCGGCGCATTCGACCCGCTGGCCGAGCGTGACCCGCTCACCGCGCACCAGGTGCTGGCGTTGCACACGGTGGAGCCGTCCGACGCGTTCCTGATCGCCTCCAACTCCGGCGGCAACGGCTCGACCGTGGAGATGGCCCGGCTGGTCAAGGAGCGCGGCCTGCCGCTCATCGCGATCACGTCCCTGGCCCATTCGACCGCCATCACCTCGCGGCATCCGTCGGGGGAGCGGCTGTTCGAGCTGGCCGACATCGTGATCGACAACCTGGCCCCGTACGGCGACGCCGTCCTGCCGACCGAGCACGGCCCGGTCTGCGGCATCTCCTCGATCACCTCGGCGCTGATCGTCCAGCTCATGGTGGCCGAGGCGATCGGCGAGCTCCGGTCGGACGGCGCGGTCCCGCCGGTCTACCTGTCGGCCAACATCCCCGGCGCCGACGCGCACAACGACGCCCTCGTGGCCCGCTACGCCGGCCGGATCAGGACCGGTGCGCTGTGAACCTGACCATCGCCGTCTTCTGGCCGCCCCCTCCCCACGAGACGACGGCCGCCCGCTACCGGCAGATCGCCGAGGCCGGGATCGACCTGGTCATCACCGGCAACTACCTCGCCGACCGCATCATCCTGCGGCACACGCTGGCCCTGGCCGAGGAGGCCGGGCTGGGCGTGCTGGTCGCCTCGGACCCGCGCGTGGACGTGCTCATGCGCGACCTGGACGTGGACCCCGCGCCGCTGCTCGCCCAGGTCGTCGACGACTACCGAACGTTCCGCTCCTTCCGGGGCGTCAGCCTCATGGACGAGCCGGAGGCCGGGCAGTTCGCGCGGGTGGCGGAGGGGGTCGCCGCCGTACGCGCGGCGGGCGCGTTCGCCTACAGCAACCTGCTGCCGAGCCACGCCACCGGGCCCTACGACACATATGTGGGGGAGTTCGCCCGGCTGGTCCGCCCCGACGTGCTCTCCTTCGACCGCTACCCGTTCCTGGCGGACGGCTTCGACGAGGGCTACTTCGGCGACCTGGTCACCGTCCGTGAGCACGCACGCCGGGCCGGGCTGCCCGCCTGGATGCACGTCCAGACGCTGGCCTACGACGGCCACCGCGAGCCGTCGGCCGCCGAGCTGGCCTGGCAGGTCAACACCGCCCTGGCCTACGGGTACACCGGCATCCAGTACTTCACCTACTGGACGCCCGACCCGGCACGCGGCGAGGGCTTCCACCCGGCGCTCATCGACGGCGACGGCGTCCCGACCGAGCGCTACGGCATCGTGCGCGACCTCAACCTCGGCTGGCTGCGCCCGGTGGCGGCCGAGCTGACGGAGTGGACGTCGGTCGAGCACACGGGCGACGTCCTGGTCGGCCATTACGGCGAACGCCGGCGGTTCGTCTGCAACGCCCGCTTCGACCGGCCGGTCGAGGTCACGATCGACGGGATCACCGAGTCCTTCGACCCGGCGTCCGGCTCCTACCAGGCGTGCGGGCCGGTCCTCACGCTCGCGCCCGGCGCGGCGCGGCTCGTCCGGTGATGTTGTTCGCCGGTGTGGACGCCGGCGGCACCACCACCCGCGCCGCCGTCCACGCCGCGGACGGCACCAGGCTCGGCCACGGCACCGCCGGTCCGGGCAACCCGGCCGCGCACGGCGCCACGGCCGCCGCCGCGGCGATCGGGCAGGCCCTGCGCCGCGCGCTCGACGGCCTGGACCCGCGCCTGGTGGCCGCCTCCGTGGCCGGGGTCGCGGGCGGGGACGACGACTTCGCCCAGGTCCTGGGACGGGTGTGGGCCGAGTGCGGCATCCCCGAGCCGCCGCGCACGGCCGGGGACGTGGAGGTCTCGTACGCGGCCGGGACCGCCGCGCCCTCCGGCACGCTGCTGCTCGCCGGGACGGGCGCGGCGGCGGCCCGGTTCTCCGGCCGCGCGGTCACGGCGGTCGCCGACGGGCTCGGCTGGCTGCTCGGCGACGAGGGCGGCGGGTTCTGGATCGGCCGGGCCGGGGTGCGCGCGGCCGTCCGCGCCCTGGACGCCGGCCTGCCGTACGGGCCGCTGGTGGAGCTGGTCAGCGGGCACTTCGGCGTGACGGGCGAGCCCCGGCGGCGGGCCGACGGCATCGTACGGCTGGCGCAGGCCGACCGTATGCTGCTGGCCGCCGCCGCGCCGCTGGTCACGCGGGCGGCGGCGGCCGGGGACGGGGACGCGGCCGACATCGTCGCCGAGGCGGCGCGGCGGCTGACCGCGACGGCGGCCCGGCTGTCCGGCGAGGGGCCGATCGTGCTGGCGGGCGGCGTCCTGGCGGCGGACGGCCCGGTGCGTACGGCGGTCCTGGCCCGGCTGGCCGGGCGGGAGGTGACGACCGCCCGCGACGGCACGGCCGGGGCGTGCTGGCTGGCCGCCCTCGACCGGCTGGGCGACCGGGCCGCCCACGACCGCTTCACGGCCCCCCACGGAAGCTGACGCGACCTGGGCCTTCCGCCTTCGGTCGTACGCGGGCGCGACCGTGCTGCCGGGGGAGTAGTCCCAGGTGTCTCCTCCGGGACGACGACCGGCCGCGGCCCGTACGGCGATGATCGTGACTCCGCCGAACCCCCGCCCGGAAGGACGCGTCATGTCATCGCTCATCCGTCATGTCACCCCGATCCCCCAGGAGCGCGCCAAGGGCCTGCTGGCCCAGGTGTACACGCAGGTGGACGCCGAGTTCAGCAGCATCGGCCCGGCGGTGGCGATGATGTCGCCCGCGCCCGAGCTGATGGCGGCGGGCTGGTCGCTCATGCGCGAGTCCCAGCTGGCCGGCGAGGCGTCCGCGGTGGACAAGACGCTGGTGGCGCTGGGCGCGGCGCGGGCCAACGGCCTGGACTACGACGTCGAGGCGTTCCTGGCCGTGCTGCGCCTGCTGGGGGAGGCCGAGCTGGCCGAGGCCGCCGGACGCGGGGAGCCGCCGGCGGACCCGGACCGCGCGGCGCTGCTGGAGTGGGCCGCCTCCACCGGGCTGGCGGCGCGCGAGCCGCTGGAGGCGCCGTTCGCCGGGGCGCGGGCCGCGGAGTTCCTGGGCACGCTGCTGTTCACGCACTTCATCGACCGGGTGGCGGCCGCCATGCTGCCCGCCGGGCTGACGCCGGGCACGCTGGACCCGGCCGACCTGCCGCCGTTCGAGGGGGCTCCCGTCCTGCGGGGGCCGGGTCAGGACCTGCGCCCCGGCACCACGCTGCCGCTGCTGGACGGGCTGCCCGCGCAGGAGCCGCCCGCGTGGGCGGACGGGTTGCCGATCGGGCGGGCGTACGCGGCGCTGGCCGCCACGGCGGCCCAGGGCGCGGGGTTGCTGACGCCCGCCGCCGCCGAGACGGTGTCCCGGGTGATCGCCGAGCACCGGGGCCGCCGCCTGCCCGAGACCGGGCCGCTGGAGGAGCCGCTCGCGGCGCTGCCGGAGGAGGAACGCGCGGGGGCGCGGGTGGCGATCCTGGCGGGCCTGGCCCCCGAGGCCGTCACCGACGAGCAGGTCGCGGACTGGCGGGCCACCGACCGCCGGCTGAGCGACCACTGCACCGTCTACCTGCTGGCCCACGGCGCGATGACCGCCGTCACGCACATCGAGGCCGACCTCACCCGTACGGCTCCGGGCGGGCGTTGACCACCGCCGGGCCTCAGGGGCGCAGCGCCTTGAGCGCGAGGTCGACCAGCGCGTCGGCGTACTGCGGGGTGAGCGGGCCGGAGCGCAGCAGCCAGCGCTGGTAGAGGGGGGCGTAGATCAGTTCGAGCGCCAGGTCGAGGTCGGCGTCGGCGGCGATCTGCCCGGCACGCTGGGCGCTGCGCAGGCGGGCCTTCTTGGCCTCGTCGACCGGGGCCGCCAGCTTGTCGCGGTATTGGGCGGCCAGTTCGGGATCGTTGACGATCTCCAGGTTGAGCGCCCTGATCGGCGCCTCGAAGCCCGGGTCGGCGAACTCCGCCACGGTGGCCCGCATGACGGTCTTCAGATCGGCCTCGATGTCGCCCGTGTCGGGCAGCACCACGCTCCCGTCGCCCCCGTCGCTCGCGTCGCCGCCCTCGCTCAGCGCGAGGAAGGAGTCGAAGACCACGGCCCCCTTGGAACGCCACCACCGGTAGATCGTCTGCTTGCCGACGCCCGCCCGCGCGGCGATCGCCTCGATGGACACCTTGGCGTATCCCACCTCGGAGACCAGTTCCCTGGCCGCCTGGAGGATCGCCTGCCGGGAACGCTCGCTGCGGCGCGCGGGATCGGGCTTGTTCACGCCGGCCATGATACCCCACCGACGAGACGATACGGTTCGTCTTGACAAGACGACCGGGCGTGCTGGCACACTGTGGGCACACGGCGAGACGGACCGTCTCGTCTTGGCTAGTCGAGGAGGCGAGAACGCATGCGCGTTTGGTTCATCACGGGTGCGTCCCGGGGTCTGGGCAGGGCGTTCACGGAGGCGGCACTGGACCGGGGCGACCGCGTCGTCGCCGCCGCCCGGAACGTCGAGCCGCTGGCCGAGCTGGAGACCCGGCACCCGGGCGCCCTCGTACGGCTCCCGCTCGACGTCGCCGACCGCGCCGCCGTCCGGGAGGCCGTGGACAAGGCCGCGGCCGCGTACGGACGGCTCGACGTCGTGGTCAACAACGCCGGCGGCCTGCTGTTCGGCATGCTGGAGGAGGCCACGGAGGAGCAGGTCAGAGCCCACTTCGACGTCAACCTGTTCGGCGCGCTCTGGGTCACCCAGGCAGTGCTGCCCTACCTGCGCGCCCAGGGGTCGGGACACATCCTCCAGGTCACCTCGATGGGCGCGGGCGGCGGCGTCGCCTCGGTCGGCCTGTACGCGGCGGGCAAGTCCGCGCTCGACTCGATCACCCAGGCGCTGGCCATGGAGGCCGAGCCATTCGGGATCAAGGTCACCAATCTGCAGATGGGCGGCTACGACACCGGCCTGTTCACGCTGGGCACCACGACCACCGAGCCCGACCCGATCTACGACGGGCTGCGGGCCGAGCTGGCCGCGATGTGGGGCGAGGACGCCGGAGTGCCGCCGAGCGACGCCGCGCCCGTCGTCATGGAGCTGGTCGACCTGCCCGACCCGCCGCGCCGGCTGATCGTCGGCGGCGTGTCCTACGACCTCGTCAAGCAGATGGACGAGGCCCGCCGCGCCGAGTACGAGGCATGGGAGCACCTCAGCCGCAAGGCGGCGGGCTGAGCCCCCGCCCGCCGATCCCCCTTCCGACCTGCGGCGACGGCAGGCGGACGGCGGAGATGGACGGGGCTTCGCCGCGGTTCCGGCACAATTGCCGTGTGCGAGTCGGATTGCTCGGGCCGTTCGAGGTCCGAAACCCCCAAGGGGCCATGGTCGAGGTTCCCGGCGTTCGGCTGCGCGCGTTGCTGGCCGCCCTCGCCCTCGAACCGGGCCGGATCGTCACGCGTGCGAGGCTGGTCGACTGGATCTGGGGGCAGCGCCCGCCCGCCGACGAGGTCAACGCCCTCCAGGCGCTGGTGTCCAGGCTGCGCAGGGTGTTGCCCGAGGGCGTGATCGAGGCCGACTCCGGCGGATACCGGCTGGCCGTGCCGTCCGCCGCCGTCGACGTGTGCCGGTTCGAGCACCTGGTCGGCCAGGCCCGCGCCGCCGAGCCCGCCGCCAGGGCCGACCTGCTGCACTCGGCCCTGGCCCTGTGGCGCGGCACGCCCATGGCCGACATCGCGTTGCAGGACAGCGACACGTTCGACGCCGTGGTCGCCCGCCTCGACGACCTTCATCTCACCGCCCTCGGCGACCGCATCGACGCCGACCTCCGCCTCGGGCGCGGCGCGGAGCTGGTCAGCGAGCTGACCGGGCTGGTGGCCGCGTACCCGCTGCGGGAGGGGCTCGTGGCGGCGCTGATGCGGGCGCTGGCCGAGGCCGGGCGCGGCAACGAGGCGCTGACCGTCTACCAGCGCACCCGCGAACGGCTCGCCGACGAGCTGGGCGCCGATCCGTCGGCCGAGCTGTCGGCGCTGCACACCGCCCTGCTGCGCGGCGAGCTGGGGGAGCGGGCCGACACCCGCAGGACCAACCTGCGCGCCGAGCTGACGACCTTCGTCGGCGAGCACGACGACGTCGCCGCGGTCGCCGCCCTGGCCGCCAGGCACCGGCTGGTCACCCTGACGGGGGCGGGCGGCTCCGGCAAGACGAGGCTGGCCGCCGAGACCGCCCGTACGATGCTGGCCGAACTGCCGGACGGCGCGTGGCTGATCGAGCTGGCCGCGGTCGGAGCGGGCGTCGAGCTCGCGCAGGCCGCACTCACCACGATCGGCCTGCGCGACCAGGCGCTGCTCGGGAGCGGGCGCGGCGGCGACTCGATGGACCGGCTCGTCGCCGCGGTCCGCGAGCGCTCGATCCTGCTGATCCTCGACAACTGCGAGCACGTGATCGAGGCCGCCGCCGCCTTCGCCGACCGGCTTCTGGGGGAGTGCCGCGGCCTGCGCATCCTGGCCACCAGCCGCGAACCGCTCGGCATCACCGGCGAGGTGCTCTGGCAGGTCGAGCCGCTCGCGCTGCCCGCGCCGGGCGCCACACCCGTCGAGGTCGGGGCGTCGCCCGCCGTACGGCTGCTGCGCGACCGCGCCGACCTGGTGCGCAAGGACATCGGCGCCGACGCCCACACGCTGGCGGCCATGGCGCGCATCTGCCGGGCGCTCGACGGGATCCCGCTGGCGATCGAACTGGCCGCGGCCCGGCTGCGCACGATGTCCGTCGACCAGCTCGCGCGCCGGCTCGACGACCGCTTCCGGCTGCTGACCAGCGGCAGCCGTACGGCGCTCGCCCGGCACAAGACGTTGCGCGCGGTCGTCGACTGGAGCTGGGACCTGCTGAGCGAGGCCGAACGCGGCGTGTTGCGCCGGATGTCGGTGTTCTCCGGCGGGGCGAGCCTCGACGCGGCCGAACGGGTGTGCGGCGACGAGGCGTCCGCCGGGGAG
Organism: Nonomuraea sp. WAC 01424; assembly: GCF_003947315.1. Taxonomy (NCBI): domain Bacteria; kingdom Bacillati; phylum Actinomycetota; class Actinomycetes; order Streptosporangiales; family Streptosporangiaceae; genus Nonomuraea; species Nonomuraea sp. WAC 01424. Next base: position 73,472 of record NZ_QHHZ01000024.1, on the reverse strand, counting down.
CAGGTCTTCGACGTGCTGACCGCGTTGACCGAGAAGTCGCTGCTGCTCGCCGACGGCGAGGGCACGCCGCGCTACCGCATGCTCAACACCATCAGGGAGTACGCCGCCCACCGTCTCGACGAGGCCGGGGACGCCGAGGCGGCACGGCGGGCGCATCTCGCGTACTTCACCGAGCTGGCCGAGACGGCCGACTCGCACCTGCGCCGGGCCGAGCAGTTCGAGTGGCTTGTCGTGCTCGACGCCGAGCACGACAACGTCATCTCGGCCGTGCGCTGGGCGATCGCCGAAGGACGGGCCCACGAGGCGATGCGGCTGGTCGGAGGCGCCGGCTACTACTGGTTCCTCAGCGGCCACCGCGCCGAGGGCGCGGAGCTGAGCATCGCGGCGGCCTCGCTTCAGGGTGAGGTGCCCGACGAGGTACGAGCGCTGGCGTGCCTGATGGTGGCCGTGTTCGTGACGTCGGGGGTCGGCGGCGACCAGTACCAGGCACGGGAGTGGATCCAGGAGGCCCATCGGCTGACCGAGCGCAGCGGATCCCGCCACCCCCTGCTCGGCTTCGCCGCGCTGCTGGAGCGTACGCTGGCGGGCCCGACGGCGTTCCTGCCCACGGTCGAGCCGCTGATCACCAGCGGCGACCCGTGGGTGCGCGCGCAGGCCAGGCTCACCCGTGGCCGGTTCCGGCTGACGCTCAGCGCCGACGAGACCGGCGTCGACGCCGACAGCGAGACCGCTCTGGCCGAGTTCCGCGCGCTGGGCGACCGGATGGGCATCTCCCTGGCGCTGGCCTTCCTGGCCGACCGGCTCGCCATGCGCGGCGAGTTCGCCCGCGCCTGCGACCACTACGAGGAGGCGGCCGTGGCGCTCACCGAGGTGGGCGCGACCGAGGACGTGGTCGGCGTCCGCGCGCGGCAGGCGCAGCTCTACTGGCTGCTCGGCGACGAACGGTCCTGCGCCTCGGCCATGGCGGAGGCCCAGCGGTACGCCGACGGGATCGTCTGGCCCGACTCGCTCGCCGAGCTGGCCTTCGCGCAGGCCCAGCTCGCGCGCTGGCGCGGTGAGCCGGCCCAGGCGTACGAGCACCTGGCCACGGTGCGGGCCAAGATGGACCACCTGGAGCGGGCCGGTTCCGTCCAGGCCAGGGTCATGGACCTGAAGGGTTACCTCACCGACGACCTCGCCCTGTCCCGCACCTACCGGGCCGAGGCGTTGGACGCGGCCATGGAGCACATGTTCCCGCCGATGATCGCCGACGTGCTGATCGGCATCGCCGACCTCGCGCTGCGCCAGGGCGAGTACGAGCAGGCCGCCCGGCTGGTCGCGGCGAGCGACGGCGTACGCGGCACGTCCGACCGTTCGCAACCGGACGCCGAGCGCATCCGCGCGGAGACACGCGACCGCCTCGGCGAGACCCGGTACGCCGAGGCGACTCTCGACGGGCAGCGCCGGGACTTCCGCGAGCTGGCCGAGATCACCCTCACCTCGTGACCGCCCCCCGGCCCTCGCCGCGGCGGGGGCCGGGGGATGGCGGAACGTCACCTCCGGCGACTCCGCGGCGACGGTCCCGGGCCCTGGTCAAGGGCCGAAACTGTCAGTGTCACCAGGCATGATGTGACTATGAGCGACGCCCCTCCCTACACCGCCCTCGCCGACGAGACGGCCTACGCCGAGGCCGTGCAACTGGCCGTGGACTCCGCTGCCGCCTACTACGCCGACGGCACGTCCACCCTCGACGACGACGCCTACGACCGGCTCGTGCGCGGCATCCAGGCGTACGAGGAGGCCCATCCCGAGCAGGTGCTGCCGACCTCGCCGACGGGCAAGGTGGCGGGCGGCGCGGTCGTGGGCGACGTGCCGCACACCGTGCCGATGCTCAGCCTCGACAACGTGTTCGGCGCCGAGCAGCTCGCCGACTGGGCCGCCTCGGTCGAGCGCAGGCTGGGCCGCCCGGTCACCGCGTGGAGCGTCGAGCCCAAGCTCGACGGCCTGGCCATCTCCGCCCGCTACCGCGGCGGCCGGCTGGCCCAGCTCGTCACCCGCGGCGACGGCACGGCGGGCGAGGACGTCTCCCACGCCGTCGGCACCATCGTCGGCCTGCCCGAGCGGCTGGCCGAGCCGGTCACCGTCGAGCTGCGCGGCGAGGTCATGATGACGACGTCGCAGTTCGAGGAGGCGTGCGCCAAGCGTTCGGCGCACGACGGCACCACGTTCGCCAACCCGCGCAGCGCCGCCGCCGGCACGCTGCGCGCCCAGGACCGGCCCTACGTGTGCGAGCTGACGTTCTTCGGCTACGGCGCGCTGCCCGCCCCCGGCGACGACTCCGACCTCGCGACGCGCCTGCGCGAGCTGCCGCACAGCCAGGTCATGGAATGGGTGGCCGGGCAGGGCGTGCAGACCACCGCCGTCACCGCGGTCGCCGGCATCGTCACCGACACCCTGGAGCGGGTGCAGGAACGCGTCGGCGAGATCGCCGCGGCCCGCGCCGGGCTGCCGTTCGGCATCGACGGCATCGTGATCAAGTGTGACCTGGCCTCCGACCAGGCCGAGGCCGGGTTCAGCTCGCGCGCGCCGCGCTGGGCGATCGCCTACAAACTTCCCGCGACCGAGAAGATCACCAAGCTGATCGGCGTGGAGTGGAACACCGGCCGCACTGGCGTCATCGCCCCGCGCGCCGTGCTGGAGCCGGTCGAGCTCGACGGCAGCGTCGTCACCTACGCCACCCTGCACAACGTCGCCGACATCACCCGGCGCGGCCTGATGCTGGGCGACAGCGTGGTCGTCTACAAGGCGGGCGACGTGATCCCGCGCGTGGAGTCCCCGGTGGTGCACCTGCGCACCGGCGAGGAGCGGCCGATCCCGATCCCGCAGGTCTGCCCGATCTGCGGCGACGCCATCGACAGCTCGCAGGAGCGGTGGCGGTGCGTGCGCGGCCGCGACTGCCAGGCGATCGCCTCCATCGTCTACGCCGCCGGCCGCGACCAGCTCGACATCGAGGGCCTGGCCGAGAACCGCATCAAGCAGATGCTCGACGGCGGCCTGATCACCGACTTCGCCGACCTGTTCTTCCTGACCCGCGAGCAGTTGCTCGGCCTGGAGCGCATGGGCGAGACCAGCACCGACAAGCTGCTGGCGGCGTTCGAGCAGGTCAAGGGCAGGCCACTGAGCCGGGTGTTCGCCGCGCTCGGCGTACGCGGCACCGGCCGGTCGATGAGCCGCCGCATCGCCCGCCACTTCGGCACGATGGAGGCCGTCCGCGCGGCCGACGCCGAGGCGATCCAGGCGGTCGAGGGCATCGGCCCGGAGAAGGCGCCGGTCGTGGTCGCCGAGCTGATCGAGGTCGGCCCGCTCATCGACAAGCTGGTCCGGGCGGGCGTCAACATGACCGAGCCGGGCTGGACGCCCCCCGCCGACGGAACGCCGTCCCCCGAAGGAGCGGCGGCCGAGCCGACGACGGTCGACCTGCCGCTGACCGCCATGTCGGTGGTGGTCACCGGCGCGATGACCGGCCCGCTGGCCGAGCTGTCGCGCAACGAGGTCAACGAGCTGATCGAGCGGGCCGGGGGCAAGGCGTCCTCCAGCGTGTCGGCCAAGACGTCCCTGCTGGTGGCGGGGGAGAAGGCCGGCTCCAAGCGGGCCAAGGCCGAGAGCCTGGGTGTGCGGATCGTGACATCGGAGGAGTTCGCCGCACTCGTCGGCTCCTTTCTCTAGCTCCATGAGCCAAAGCAGGCGCCGTGGAGACGAGCTGCCACCACGACATTGCCCCCAGTGGTGACGGCTTGAGCGCCATGCTCAGAACCTGCGGTCGCGGGTGGCCTCGGCCGGCCGCGCGCGTCATGGTGTCGTCGCCAGCGGCGCCTGCCAGCAGCGCCCGAGCGTGTCGACCGGCCAGTCCTTGCGTCCGGTCTGCCACAGGTCCAGCACGCGGCCCGCGCGGTGGTGGGTCGGCTCGGTGTACGGGCTGCCCGTGGTCACATCCGGGTCAGGCGCACCAGCGCGTTACTCCGGGACGCAGTGCACGAGGGAGTAGACGTTGAGCAGCCTGTCCGTGGGGTTCTTGGCCCTGACCTCGTAGCTGCGGGGTTTGCCGTCGGAGTCGAACACCAGGGCCGCCTTGGACACGATGACGTCCGGCACGGCCGCCTGGTTGTACCAGTCAGTGATCTCGTAGCCGCCGCTCACCGCGATTTGCCCGCGCAGGCACTTGCCGATGTAGGACCCTTCGGTGTGCGGATGCAGCAGCTTGCTCAGAGCACCCTCGAATTGGCCGTCGAACGGGTTCGGCCCCTCAGGACCCGTGGGTCCGGCAGGGCCCGCAGGACCAGTGGGGCCCGCAGGACCCTGCTGGTTCCATGTGATGACCCGCTCCCCGGCCGCGCATCCCTCCGGACCCGGCTCGCCGGTGGGCGCCAGTTCCGTCTGCGTCGTCGGGGAGGGCGACGGGTTGGCCGTGGGCCGCGCGGTGCTGGGAACGCGCAGCGTGCCGTTTGACGTGACGCACGCTGTGATCACACCGTCGGAGGCCACCACCCCGGCGACCGCCACCCCCGAGCCTCCCACGATCAGCCCCGCCACCGCTCCGACCGCCAGCATGGTCTTCCTGCCGCTCATCGTGCCCCTTCCTGCCGTATGACGACCCCACGCCGTCGGGATGACGCCCACCCTTGTGCATGGCACTGGTAACCGGCTTGGAAGTCACTGCGATCTTCAGGGCGTCCGAGCGATCACCCGAAAGATCTTGAGCCGGTCGGGGTGTGCTTCGGGTTCGATCGGCGGATGGCCTCAGGGAGCCGGGAGCTGGTCAGTGGGGGTGCCCTCAGCGGCTGCGAGGGTTTTGTGGACGACGCCGACCGAGACCTTGACGCCGGCGGCGATGGTGCGGATGGATTCCCCGCGCTCGCGGGGGGCGAGGATGGCGGCGCGTTTGTCGGCGTCGACCACCGGCCGGCGGCCGCCGACCCGGCTGCGGGCGGCGGGCCGCCTCCAGGCCGTTCTTGGTCTTGCGGACGATGTCACGGCGCCGCCTGGGCCGCCGCGGTTCGGCATGGACGAAGTTCGTCATGCACACCCCGCACATCACCGGGCCCCGCTCGAAGCTCCCCGGGCCGCCGGCCAGGTCGGCGGCGCGCCGGTCGTGGCGCGGTACGGCCAGGAGGATCACGACGATCCGGCCCGCGGCGGTGCTCTACGCCCTCGCGCTGGAGCTGGTGTGGCTGCCCTTGCGGACGGCGCTACCGTGGATGATCCACATGATCATCCTGGAGCGCACGCTGGTGGCCGCGTTGATCGCCGGGCCGGCCACGGCCCTGGCGGCCCGGTTGCTGCCCGTCCGGGGGAGCCGGTCACCGCCGAACCCGTACGGGGGGTGAGGCTTCCGGCGGCACGATCCTGTTGACATGGAATGGCATTCCGCGTTCGATCTCCTCCATCAGGAGGTGGACATGCGGAGAACTTCGCGATGGTTGGCCTCGGCGGCCCTGGGCATGGCCGTCGTGTTAGGAAGCGCGGGACAGGCGAACGCCGACGGTCCCTCGATCAGCGACCCGGGCGTTCCCGACGTACGGATCGAGGCGCCCGAACCCGGCGGGTGCAAGGCGTGGGACCCGACGCTCGGCGGCGACGCCGCGACGAACCGGCAGCTCAACGAGAACGTGCCCTGTGGCTGGTTCCCGTCGATCGCCAAACTGGCCAACGGCGACCTCTACGTCGCCTACTCCTACGGCCCCAGCCACTCCAACTACAGCAAGATCGCCGCACGCCGGAGCAGCGACGGCGGCCACACCTGGTCGGCCCGCCAGATCATCGTGGACGACCCCGCCATCCCCGACGAGAAGGAGCCGAGCCTCACCGCCCTGCGCGACGGCCGGCTGCTGATGACCTACTACGACTACTCGCCCGGCCGGCCCAACAAGCACCGGCGGCAGGTCTATCTGCGCAGTTCGTCCGACAACGGTGTCACCTGGTCGGCGGCGACCACGCTCGACTCGCTCGTCTGGGACTTCCCCACCAGCCAGACGGCCTCCGACGGGGAGCTCGTCGAGCTCGACGACGGCACGCTGCTGCTGCCCGTCTACACGATGCGCGCCCTGGACGGCTCGATCGGCAAGTGGGGCGTCCACGTGCTGCGCAGCAACGACGGCGGCCTCACATGGAACCGCTCGGACGAGCGCGTCGTGATGTGGGACGGGCCCACCGGCACGATCGACTACAGCGAGCCGGCGCTGGCCGACCTGGGCGGCGGGCACGTCCTGCTGCTGGCCAGGACGGCCGGCAATCCCGCCGGGACCATGCGGCAGAGCGAGTCCTTCGACCACGGCGCGACCTGGAGCGCGCCGGTGGACGTCCCCGGGCTGTACGGGCACGCGCCGCACTTCCTCAAGCTGCGCGACGGCTCGTTCTTCCTGACCTACGGCGACGTGTCGGGCGCGTTCGCCTCCTCGCGGCCGGTGGTCGGCAGGTTCTTCGACCCGCGCCGGGGGTGGGCCGCCACGCAGGGCAAGATGATCTACAAGACGCCCCGGACGAGCCAGCAGGCCTGGGTCTACTTCCCCTCGTCCGACATGTCGTACCCGGGCAGCGTCGAGCTCGACGACGGCACGGTCTTCACGGTCTACTACGACCGGCTCGAAGGCATCATCGGCGGCACCTACACCCGTCCCGCCGAGAACCGGCTCGACCTGTGGGGGATGTACCAGGCCGGGCGGGCGACCGTGCAGACCGACATGACGGTCACCTCGCCGAGCAGGCCGTCGCTGCAGCCGTACGGACCGATCGACGGCAGCATCGACTACTGGCACTCGGCCGCGGCCGACGGGCCCGCGCCGCCCGTGCGGCAGTGGACGCTCACCCTGGCCGACCCCGTCCCGATCGGCCAGGTCGGGGTGGTGCTCAAGCCCGGGTACGCCGAGTCGGCGACGGTCGAGGCCGGCGGGCGGACGGTCGCGACGTACACGATGCGCCGCACCGACGCCCTCGACTGGACGCCGGCCGGAGGGACGCTCGCCGGCCAGGTGCGCGTCTCGATCACCGACTCCAGCCGCAACGGCGACGCGCTGCTCACGGAGGTGGCGTTGCGCACCTGGCCGACGACGTTCTCCAGGGCGTCCTAGTCAGTGCCTGCCGGTGATCGGCCAGCGCGCCACGGCGGTGTCGCCCTCCACGACGTGGGCTCGGCTCCACATGTTGACGACGCCGCAGCCGTGGTTGGGCAGGATCCGCAGCAGGTCGCCGACCCGCAGCGCGTCCACGCCCTCACCGGTCAGGTAGCCGTGCTCCTCGTTGGCCTTGGCGAAGGTCAGCGAGGGCCGGTCGACCACCAGCCCGAAGCCGGAGCCGTTGACCGAGGCGTCGGAGCTCATGGCCTTCAGCCCCGCGTCGACGATCGCGACGCCCCCGCGCGGCGTGCTCACCACCCGGGTGAGCACGGTCAGCGCCGTGCGGGACAGGCCGGCGGTGCCGAGCGCGACCTGGTTGCTGTCGTAGAAGACGTACGTGCCCGCCCGCGCCTCGGTGACGCCGGGGACGAAGGGGGCGGTGGTCGCGCCCGGCGTCGATCCGACGGAGACGATCTCACAAGGATGGCCCGCGGCGCGCAGCTCCGCCGCCACACCCGCCAGCACCTCGCCGACGAGTGTGCCCGCCTTGTCCATGCCCGGCCGGTCGCCCAGATACGTCATCAGATGCCCCTCGTGGGTGAGCACCCCGCGCAGTTCGAGCGACGGCAGGGCGGCCAGCTCGGCGGCGAGCGCGAGCGCGTCCTCAGGGGCCACGCCGGCCCGGCCGAGCCCGGTGTCGACCTCGATCAGGTACGGCTGCCGCCGCCCCGCCGCCCGCGCGGCCTCCGCGAGCGGCCGGGCCACCTCGACCGAGTCGACCGCCACGGGCACGCCCGCCCGTACGGCGAAGTCCACCTTGGCCGGGCCCACCGGCTGATGGGCCCACACCAGATCGCGGATGCCCGCCTCCAGCAGCGCCGTGACCTCGGCCGCGGTCGCGCAGGTGAACCCGATCGCGCCGTGGTCGAGCTGGAGCCTGGCCACGTCGAGGCACTTGGAGGCCTTGAAGTGCGGCCGCAGCCGCACGCCGGCCGAGGCGGCGAGCGCCGACATCTCCTCGATGTTGCGGACCAGCCGGTCACGGTCGATCAGCAGGGCGGGGGTCGGCAGCTCGGCGAGCGGCGCCGGGGCGAAGGCGTTCACCGCACCCCCAGCAGCTCGCGCGGGTCCTCGTCCAGCAGGCGCTCGATCGTCTCCGGCCGGACGCCTTCGAGCCCGGGGATGCGGATCGCGGTCAGCGACCGCAGGCCGGCGACCGCCTCGTCCGGCGTCCAGAGCGGGTAGTCGGAGCCGAAGAGCAGTTTGCCCGTCACGCCCCACTCCTGCGCGCGGACCAGGGCGAGGAACCCGTCGAGCGGCCTGGCCCAGTTCGCGGAGACGTCGGCGAAGACCCGCGGGTTCTTCCTGAGCACGATCATCGTCTCGCGCTGCCACGGGTGCCCGAGATGGGCGACGATCTGGGTCAGGCCCGGGTGCCGCCTGGCCACCGCGTCCACGACCAGCGGGTTGGTCACGCCGAGGTCGCCGTGGGGGCTCGGCGTCGCGCCCATGTGCCACAGCAGCACCAGCCCCGCCTCGGCCGCCGCGGCGTAGAAGGGGTCGTGGGCGGTCCCGGCCGGGTCGAAGTGGGCCAGCACCGGGTAGAGCTTGATGCCGCGCAGGCCCTTGGCCACCCCGTCGGCCAGCTGTTCCAGGACGTCGGGATCGGTCGGGTCGAGCGCCATGAAGCCGACGGTCTCGGTACGGGTGTCGGCGCAGAAGCGGGCGACGAACTCGTTCGACGTGGCCACGCCGGCCGAGGTGGCCCGCAGGCCGAAGACGAACGCCGCGGTGACCCCTTTCATGGCCGCGTCGTAGTCGGCGGGCGTCACGTCGGTCCACGGCCTGCCGTACACCGGGCGCCAGTTCGCCTCCCACTCGCAGCCCCAGTGCTCGGACAGCAGGCAGTGGGTGTGCACGTCGATCATCAGGTATGGCTTCCTTCCGTGGACGACAGCGAACGGTGGATCACGCGCAGCGCGGCGGCCAGGTCCGGGTCCGCGGCCATCTCGGCCGCGGTCGCGCGCAGCTCGGCCACGTAGCCGCCGTGCCGGTCGGGGTCCAGCTCGCCGGCCGGGCCCGAGACGCTGACCGAGGCGACCCACCGGCCGTCGATCTCCAGGGGCACGGCCAGGCAGCGCAGCCCGATGTTGGACTCGTTGTCGTCGTAGGCGTAGCCGCGCTCCCTGGTCAGTTCGAGGTCGGCGCGCAGCTCCGCGAACGTGGTCAGCGTGCTGCCGGTCATCGCCTCGTACGGCTCCTCGGGCAGGTGCCGGGCCAGCGCGTCAGGCGCGAGCCCGGCCAGGAGCAGCTTGCCCAGCCCGGTGGCGTGCGCGTCGGCTCTCGACCCGCTCATGGCCGTGTAGCGGATCGGCCGGTCCGGCTCCTCCACGCGCAGGTGCAGCACCTGGGTGCCGTCGAGCACGCCGAGATTGGCCGTCTGCCCGGTGGTCGCGGCGAGGGCGGCCAGGTAGCCGCGCGCCGCGGCCGAGGCGTCCAGCGTCGAGACGTACGCCGTGGACAGGTCGAGCACCTTGTGCCCGAGCCGGAACGAGGGACGCTCGTCCACCCGCACCACGTACCCGGTCTCGGTGAGCACGGCGAGCAGCCGGACCAGCGTGCTCTTCGGCAGGCCGGTCTCGTCGTTCAGCTCGCCCAGCGTGACCGGGTGCTTGGCCTTGGCCAGCCGCTCCAGCAGCGCGAGCCCTCTGGCGAGGGCGTGGGCGTGGTAGTTGGCCGCGGCCGGCTTGTCGTCGTCGATGGTTCGTCTCATGGGTTCACTTCCGTCTGCGACCGCAGAACCCGGCCCGGCCGCGCGCCGGTGTGGACGCCGTCGTCGATCACGACGGCCCCGTTCACGACGACGAGGTCGATGCCCGCCGGGTAGCGGTGGGGATGGGTGAAGGTGCTCAGGTCCTCGATCTTCTCCAGGTCGAGCAGCAGCAGATCCGCCGCGGCGCCCACCCGGATCGAGCCGCGCCCCGCGAGCCCGAACAGCTTCGCGGGAGCCCCGGTGCATTTGTGAACAGCCTGCTCCAGCGTGAGCCGCCCGGGGCCGACGTGGTGACGCAGGAGGCGAGGATAGCAGCCGTACGAGCGGGGGTGCGGCGTGCCCCGGCCGGTCGGACCCGCCGGGTCGAGCGCGAACCCGTCGGAGCCGATCACGGTCATGGGATGGGCCAGCGCGGCGCGCAGATCGTCCTCCGAACGGCCGAAGGCGACCATGGCCACGGCGTTCCCGCCTTCGGCCATCAGGTCGAGGGCGTCGTCGTCGGTCGCGAGCGGGCTGCCGTCGACGAACACGTCCGGCCAGTCCCACCAGCGGTCCGCCCATTCGCCCCTGATCCGGTCGCGGACCCGCGGGTCGCGCAACCGCAGGCGCATGGCGGCCTCGCCGCCGTCGTGCGCCCAGCCGGGCAGGAGCTGGGAGAGGTTCGCGCTGCCGGCCAGGTAGGGGTAGACGTCGGCGCGCACGTCGGCGTCGGCGGCCTCGATCAGCCGCAGCGCCCGTGCCACCCCGCCCCAGTTGCGGCGGCCGACCGCCGCCAGGTGGGAGATCTGGGTACGGCATCCGCTCGCCTCGGCCACCCGTACGGCCTGCCGTACCGACTCGGCCAGCCCGTCGGTGTAGTCGCGCAGGTGCCAGGCGAACACCCCGCCGTACGCCGCCACGACCTCGGCCAGCATGACCAGCTCGGCCTCGTCGGCGTAGCTGGCGGGCGCGTAGATCAGCCCCGTGCTCAGCCCGACGGCCCCGTCGTCGAGGGCGGCGGCGAGCAGCTCGCACATCCGGGCCCGCTCGGAGGTCGTGGCCGGCCGGTCGGCGAAGCCCACCGCGGCGGCGCGCAGCGGCAGGTGCCCGACGAGCGAGGCGGTGTTCACCGACGGGCCCGCCGCCGTCAGCGCCGTCCGGTAGCCGGCCAGGTCCCGCCACGACCACTCGACCGCCGGGTCGACGTCGATGAAGGCGACGGCGGCGCGCAGCGCGGCCGTGTCGGTCCCGGCCTCCAGCGGCAGGACCCCGAGGCCGCAGTTGCCGAGCACCTCGGTCGTGACGCCCTGGCGGATCTTGCTGTGCGCCCGCGGGTTGCTGATCAGGGCCAGGTCGGAGTGGCTGTGCACGTCCACGAAACCGGGGCAGACCATGCGCCCGCCGGCCTCGACCACCCGGGCCGCGGCCTGCCCGCCCAGGTCGCCCACCGCCTCGATCCGTCCGGCGGAGACCGCGACGTCCGCGGTGCGGGCGGGCGCGCCCGTGCCGTCGACGAGCAGGGCGCCCCTGATCAGCAGGTCAGTCATCGTCGATCCGGAACGTGCCCTCGACCTCGACGGGACTGCCGAGCGGCAGCGCCGCCACGCCGATCGCGGCTCTGGCGTGCGCCCCGCGCTCCGGCCCGAGCACGGTGAGCAGCAGCTCGGTCGCGGCATCGGCCACCAGGTGCTGCTCGGCGAAACCGGGCACGCAGGCGACGAACACCGTCAGCTTGACCGCGGTGACCTGGTCGAGCGAACCGGTCTGCGCGAGCACGGCGGCGAGCACGTTGCGGGCGCACTGCCAGGCGCAGGCGCGCGCGGTCGCGAAGTCGACGTCCGCGCCCGTCGTGCCGGTCGCGAGCAGCCCGCCGCCGGGGACGGCCGCGACCTGGCCCGAGGCGACGATCAGGCTGCCGTCGCGCCGTACGGCGGCGACCGGCGGCCGGTCAGGACGAGCCGGAGGTGTGTCGGGAAGCGTGTCGAGCACTGATGGTCTCCTCTGGGAAGTGGCAGGCGCTCGGATGCCCGGCGCCGGAACGGTCTTCGAGCGCCGGCTCCTCGACGGCGCACCGCTCCCGCGCCTTCCAGCAGCGGGTACGGAAGCGGCAGCCCGACGGCGGGTCGGCGGGGCTCGGCACGTCGCCCGACAGCAGGATGCGCTCTCCCGCGCCGCGCAGCGAGGGGTGCGGGATCGGCACCGCCGAGATCAGCGCCTTGGTGTATGGGTGGGCAGGCCGCAGGAAGATGTCGTCGACCTCGCCGATCTCCACGATCTTGCCGAGGTACATGACGGCGACCCGGTGACAGATGTGCCTGACCACCGACAGGTCGTGGGAGATGAACAGGTAGGCGAGGCCGAGCCGGCGTTGCAGGTCCGCCAGCATGTTGATCACCTGGGCCTGGATGGAGACGTCCAGCGCGGAGACCGGTTCGTCGAGCACGAGCACCCGGGGCCCGAGGGCGAGGGCGCGGGCGATCCCGACCCGCTGCCGCTGCCCGCCGGAGAACTCGTGCGGGTACCTGTTGGCGTGCTCGGGCGCGAGCCCCACCAGCTCCAGCAGCTCCCCGACCCTGGCCTCGTCGTACACGCCCTGCACGCGCAGCGGTTCGGCCACGATCTCGTGCACCGTGAGCCGCGGCGACAGGGACGCGTAGGGGTCCTGGAAGACGATCTGGATCTCCCGTCGCAGCGGGCGCAGTTCGGCCGGGGAGAGCGCGGACAGGTCGTGCCCGCCGTACAGGATGCGGCCGGCCGTGGGGTCGGCGAGCCGTACGAGCAGGCGGCCCGTGGTGGTCTTGCCGCATCCCGACTCGCCGACCAGGCCGAGGGTCTCGCCGGCCGACAGGGTCAGGTCGATCCCGTCCACGGCGTGCACCGCGCCGACCTGGCGCCGGAGCAGCCCGGCCCGGATCGGATAGTGCTTGACCAGCCCCTCTACGCGGAGCACCTCCGTGGTCGTCATGCGAGCTCCTCGTGGAAGTGGCAGGCGGTGGCGTGCCCGGCGCCGAGGCCGACCAGCTCGGGCCTCGACGTGCGGCAGGCGGCCCGCCCCGGCGCCAGCGGGCAACGCGGATGGAACGGGCATCCGTCCGGTGGCGCCAGCAGGCTCGGCGGGCTGCCCGGGATCGGGACCAGTTCGCCCCGCGAGGACTCCACCCGCGGCCTGCTCGCCAGCAGGCCCCTGGTGTAGGGATGCCGGGGAGCGTCGAAGACGGTGTGGACGTCGCCCTGCTCGACCACCCGGCCCGCGTACATCACGGCCACCCGGTCGGCCAGCTCGGCGATCACCCCGAGGTCGTGCGTGATGACGATCGCCGCGGCCCCCGTCCGCTCCCGCGCGCCCCTCAGCAGGTCGAGGACCTGGGCCTGGATGGTCACGTCGAGGGCGGTGGTGGGCTCGTCGGCGATGAGCAGCGCGGGCTCGTTGGCCAGGGCCATCGCGATCATCGCCCGCTGCCGCATGCCGCCGGAGTACTCGTGCGGGAACTGCCGGTAGCGCGTCTCGGGGTTGGGCACGCCGACGGAGGCGAGCAGCGCGAGCACCCGCTCCCGGACGGCTGCGCGGGACAGGCCCCGCCCGTGCAGCCGGACCGCCTCGGCGATCTGCCTGCCCACCGGGACCACCGGGTTGAGCGCCGTCATCGGGTCCTGGAACACCATCGCGATCTCGCCTCCGCGCACCGCCCGCATGGCGCGCGGGGACAGGTCGAGCAGGTTCCTGCCGCGAAAGAGGATCCTGCCGCGGGTGATCCGGCCGGGCCGCCTGACCAGGCCGAGCACGGACATCGCGGTGACGCTCTTGCCCGATCCCGACTCGCCGACCACGCCGACGACCTCGCCGGGCCGCACGTCGAGGAAGACGCCGTCGACGGCCTGGACGAGCCCGTCCTCGGTGGGGAACCGGACGGCCAGGTCCTCGATGGACAGCAGCGGCTCGTCCATCAGCGCACTCCTCTCGGATCGACGGCGTCGCGCAGCCCGTCGCCGACGAAGTTGACGGCGAGCACCGTGAACGCGATGGCCAGGCCGGGCGGCACCCAGAGCCACGGCATGGTCCTGATCAGGGTCAGGTTCTGGGCATCGGTCAGCATGTTGCCCCAGCTCGCCTGCGGCGCCTGGACGCCCAGGCCGAGGAAGGACAGCACCGCCTCCAGCAGGATGGTCTGCGCGACGAGCAGCGTCCCGACCACCGCGACCTGGGCGAGCACGGCGGGCACGACGTGCCGGGTGATGATCGAGGCGCGGCCCGCCCCGAACGCCCGCGCGGCCTGCACGTACTCCTGCTCCCGCAGGCTCAGCGCGAGTCCGCGGACCACCCGGCAGGCGGTCGGCCAGTTGCAGGCGGCGAAGACCACCACCAGCATCGGCGCGCTCGGCCCGAGGATCCCGGCGAGTACGACGACCACGACCAGCGAGGGGAAGGAGAGCACCACGTCGGCGGCGCGCATGATCAGCGCGTCGAGGGCTCCGCCGGCCACGCCGGCGACCGCGCCGAGCAGCGTGCCGATCAGCACGGCCGCCAGGGAGGCGGCCAGGCCGACGAGCAGGGACACCCGGCCGGCGTACACCAGCCTGGCGAACACGTCCCGGCCCGAGGAGTCGGTGCCGAGCAGGTGCTCGCCCGAGGGTGGGCGGCGGAACGCGGCGAGGTCCACCGCGTTCGGGTCGTGGCCCGTGACCACCGGCGCGCACAGTGCCACCAGCACGATGAGGAGGAGGAAGGCCGCGCCGGCCAGGGCCATCCGGTTGCGCAGGAACCGGCGCAGCGCCAGCCGCGCGGGCGAGCGCCGCGCGACGGGGGTGGTGAGGGCGGTCGTGGTCATCGCAGGCTGATCCTCGGGTCTGCCACCGCGTACAGCAGGTCGGCGGCCAGGTTGCACAGCAGCACGAGTACCGCGATGAACAGCGCGAAGCCGATCACCACCGGATAGTCGAGCTGCCCGATGGAGCTGATCGCGAGCTGGCCCATCCCGGGCCAGGCGAAGACCTGCTCCAGGGCCACGGCTCCGGCGAGGAGCTGCGGCACGTAGATCATGACGACCGTGATGAGCGGGATCAGCGCGTTGCGCAGGGCGTGCCGCAGCAGGACGCGCGGCGGCGCGGCGCCCTTGGCCTCGGCGGTGCGGACGTAGTCGGCGCCGAGCTCGGCGATCAGCCCGCCGCGCACGTACCGCATGAACGGCCCGGCGATGGACAGGGCGAGGATGGTGGCGGGCAGCACCAGGTGCGCCAGCACGTCCGCGCCGCCGCCGTCGTCCGGGTTCGTCATGCCGGAGGAGGGCAGCCAGCCGAGGGTGAGCGAGAACACGTAGATCGCCACGATGCCCACGAAGAAGCTCGGCACGGAGATCACCGCGAGGCTGACGGCGGCCGAGGCGTAGTCGGCCGCGGTGTTGCGCCTGACCGCTGCCAGCGTGCCCGCCGGGATCGCGACGAGCAGGCCGAGCGCCAGCGCGGTGCCCATCAGCAGGACGGTCGGCCCGAGCCGCTCGCCGAGCACCGCGCCGACGGGACGGTGGCTGACGAAGGAGTAGCCGAGGTCGCCGGTGAGGGCGTCGCGCAGCCAGACGACGTACCGGACGAGGACGGGGTCGTCGAGCCCGAGCTCGGCCCGCTTGCGGGCGATGAACTCCGGGCCGCCCGCGGCGAGTTGCTCGGGGTTCACCATCATCCGGACCGGATCTCCGGGGGCGGCTCTGACCAGCAGGAACACGCCAATGCTGATGAAGAGGAAGACGGCCACGTTGACGGCGAGGCGGCGGGCGACGTACGTCAGCACGGCGGTCTCCTCCGGCTTGCGATCCTGTTCACCCCGCCAGGCTCCACTCGTCGGCGTTCCAGAAGCCCACCGTGAAATCGCCGTTCGGCTTGAAGCCGCGCAGCCGGGTGCCGTAGGCCCAGATGACCTCGGGGTTGTAGAGCCAGACGTAGGCGGCCTGGTCGTTCTCCCGCTTGGCGGCCTGCTGGTAGAGGGCGGACCGCTCGGCCGGGTCGGTGACGGCGTCCGCGGCGCCGGTCAGGCGGTCGATCTCCTTGTCGCAGAAGTGCGGGATGTTGCCGCCCTTGGGGTAGAACGCGTCGCACCTGAGGATCGGGTTGCTGCTCGACGGATCGGCGGCGTACGTCCCGCCGCCGAAGAGGGCGAGGTCGTAGGAGAGCTTGTCGTAGGACTCCAGCAGCTCGGCGGCCTGCACCTGCTTGAGCTTGACGTCCATGCCCGCGGCGGTCAGGGCCCCCTGGATGACGGTGGCCGCGGCGTCGCGGTCGCGCTGCCCGGGGATCCAGGCCAGCGTCACCGGCTTGCTCGCGTCCCATCCGGCCTCGCCGAGCAGCTTCTTGGCCGCCTGGACGTCGTAGGGGTAGGCGTTGAGGCCGGCGGGCAGCGCGGGCTTGGCCACGTACGAGGAGTTCTGGACGCTGCCCTTGCCCGCGAGCAGCTTGTCCACCAGCGACTGCCGGTCGATGGCGTGCAGCATGGCCTGCCGCACCCGGGGGTCGGCGAAGCGCTTCTGCGTCTGGTTCACCGCGATCCTGAGGAAGCCGGGGCTCGGCTTGCTCGCCACAGTGACGCCGGGCAGGGACTGGACCGCCTGGAGGTCGGTGGGGGAGATCTGGGCCAGGTCCATCTCCCCGGTGCCGAGCTGCGCGGTCGCCACGTCGGACGTGACCGGCTTGAGGAAGATCCTGGGGATGCCGACGGGCTTGCGGTAGTTCGGGTTGGCGGCCAGCTCGACGTACTGGTCGGTCTTGTAGTCCACGAACGTGTACGGCCCGAGCCCCGCGGTCGGCTTGTTGAAGAAGGCGTCGCCCGCGACCGCGTCCACCGGGACCGCGCCGAGCACGTGCTCGGGCAGGATGAAGCCGAACGGGCCCGCGATCAGGGAGAGGAACCCCACGTTGGGCTTGTCCAGGGTGATCACGAAGGTGGAGTCGTCCGGCGCGTCGAAGGAGGCGCCCGCGAGCTTGCCCGCCATCGCGCTGCCGCTGCGCGCGTCGGCGAGCAGCTTGTAGGTGAACAACACGTCCTTGGCGCCGAACGGCTTGCCGTCGCTCCACTTCAGGCCGGTGCGGAGGTGGAAGGTGAACGACTTGGCGTCCTTGGAGATCTCCCACCGTTCCGCGAGGCGCGGCTCGTACTCGGCGGCGTCGTCGACGGTCAGCAGGTTGTCGTAGATGAGCTGCATGACCTGCTGGTCGGGGCCGGTCGGCGGATCGAGCGGGCTGAACCGCTTGGGCTTCTGGTACAGGTAGACGTTGAGCGCGCCCGCCGTGCCCGCGCCGCGGTCACCGCTCGTCCTGGTGGGGTCGGAGCAGGCCGTCAGGGGCATGAGCAGGGCGCCCGCGACGATCAGCGCGAGCGGTCGTACGGTCATGGGGTCTCCCTCGGTGAGACGGAGTTGATCAGTGAACCCAGGCCGGTGATCGAGACATGGATCTCGTCGCCGGCCGAGAGGAATTCCCCCGAGCTCGCGCCGACGCCCGCGGGGGTGCCGGTCATCAGCACGTCCCCCGGGTGCAGCGTCATGACGGCCGAGGCGAAGGCGACGAGCTCCGCCACGCTGAAGATCATGTCCTTGGTCGAGCCGTGCTGCTTCACCACCCCGTTGACCCGCAGTTCGATGTCGAGCGCCTGCGGGTCGGGCACGTCCTCGCGGGTCACGAGATACGGGCCGAACGGGGCGAAACCATCGAGCCACTTGCCGGCGAGCCAGTCGAAGAAGCCGACCGCCGGATCGTCGGTGTCACGGTCGAAGCCGTACGACATGGACCGTGCGGACACGTCGTTGGCGACGGTGTACCCGGCCACGGCCGAGAGCGCGTCCTCGATCGCCAGCCCCTTGACGGTCCTGCCGATGACCACGCCCAGCTCCGCCTCCCAGTCCACCTGCTCGCTCACCGAGGGCAGCCGGATCGCCTCGCCGGGCGCGAGGACGGCGGTCGGCGGCATCAGGAACAGGCGTGGCGCGAGCCGGCTCTTGTCCAGCGCGGGCGCGCCCGCCTCGGCCACGTGCGCCTGGTAGTTCGCCGCCACGCCGATCAGCTTGGCCGGACGCGGGATCGGCGCGAGGATCCTGACGTTCTGGAGGAGGTGCTCCGTGCCGCGCGGCGCGGCGGCCGGGCCGTCGGCCAGCCAGACCGACAGGTCGCCGTCACCGAACTCCTCGATCCGGTCCTCGCCGTGCAGGCGGCCGTGCCGTACGGCGCCGTCACGCATATAGGTCAGCAGTCTCACGACGCCTCCTGATCGCCGACCGGCTCGGGCCGGCCGCTCTCCATGGACTTCCTGGCGGCCTCCACCAGCAGCAGCGCGGCCAGGCCGTCGGCGGGGCCGAGCTCGGCGGGGCGTCCGCCGGTGATCGCGGCGTGCAGCTCGCCGAGCATCCGGTGCACGGTGCCGTGCCCGGCCCACGCCGTGCGCTCGCCCTTCTCGTCCCGTACGGTGACCCGCGGGCGGGTGGCGTCGGCCAGGAGCGTGCCGTGGGAGCCGCTGATCCGGTACCGGTGCAGGGACGGCCCGCGCACGCCCGCGATCGGCGCGGTCCGCCCGGCGACGACGGTGCTGGTCATCCCGCGCTCGTGCGTGAGGCAGAGGGTGACCAGGTTCTCCGGGCCGTCGGCGGGCCCGGCCAGGGCGTACACCGTGGTCACCGGCAGGCCGGTGATGGCGTGGACGGCGTCGGTCGCGTACGGGGCGAAGTTGAGCAGTTCGCCGTACGGCCAGACCGGGCCGCCGCCCGCGACGAGGAAGTCCGCCTGGACGTTCCACGGCAACCCCACCCGGCCTGCCGCGACCGCGGTCCGCGCGCGGCGGACGGCCGGGTTGAAGCGCTGGTGGTAGGCGGGCAGGCAGACCAGGCCGGTCCCGGCGGCGACGGCCGCGATCCGCGCGCACTCCGCGGACGTCAGCGCGACCGGCTTGTCCACCAGCACATGCTTGCCTGCCCGCAGCGCGGCGGTGACGACCTCGACCCGGCGCTCGAACGGCACGCAGACGCTCACGACGTCGACGTCCGGCCGGTCGAAGCCGTCCTCGGAGGCGCCGACGATCTCGAAGCCGGGATGGGCGGCGAACCCGGGGGCGTACATCTGCGACTGGTGGTCCTGGTGACCCACGCCCGCCGAGCCGGCGAGCAGCACTCCGAGAGTTCTCACGAGACCTCCACCGGCAGACCCGAGACCATCGACCGCTCGGCCGCGACGCCGAGCGCGACGGCGAGGGCGGCCTCCTCGCCGGACACCGGGGTCCGCGTGTTCCCCGCCGTGACGGCGTCGAGCCAGGCCCCGAGCTGGGCCGCGAAGCCGTCCGCCACGCCGGGGTCGAGCAGGTGCGAGCCCTTCTCGTCCCACAGCAGCGGGCTGTCGCCGTCCCACGCCATCGTGAGCAGGCCGCCCGTGCCCTGCACCACGACGTCCCGATGGGACAGCGTGGCGGGGCGGTGGGCACGGCTCATCTCGCAGATCGCCACCGCGCCGTCGGCGTACTCGACCACCATCTCCAGGTAGTCGTGGACGTCGAGCTCGGTCGCGGTCCTGCGCTGTCCTCGGGCGTACACCGAGACGGGACGGCCGCCGATCCACCAGGTGACCAGGTCCAGCAGGTGCACGCCGTTGTGCAGGGCGTGGCCGCCGGACCTGGCCGGGTCGATCACCCAGGTCCGCCAGTCGGGCCAGATCCAGCCGCCGAGCAGCGCGAGCCGGACGAGCGTGGGCCGCCCGACGGCGCCCGCCGCGATCTCGTCGTGCACGGTCCGGGCGTAGTCGTAGAAGCGATGGGAATGGGCCACGGCCAGGACGAGGTCGCGCTGCGCGAACGCCGCGACGATCGCCTCCGCGCCCTCGGCCGTGGTGGCGAGCGGCTTCTCCAGCAGCAGGTGCTTGCCCGCGGCCGCCACGCGCAGGGCCAGATCTTCATGGGTGTCGTTGGGGGTGCAGACGATGCAGGCGTCAACGTCCGGACGGGCCAGCGCCTCGGCGACGTCGGCGGTCCACGGGACGCCGCCGTTGCGGTGCGCGGCCGACCTCGCTCGATCGGCGCTCACGTCGGCGAAGCCCGCCAGCACGCACCTGGGATCGGCCGCCACCGCCGCGACGTGCAGGTCCGCGATCGCGCCCGCGCCGATGACCAGGACGCCCAGTGGACTCCTCGACATGGAATCTCTTTCCATGCGTGCATCCTTGAGGGCGCGTCTTCCCGCTGTCAAGAGGCTGGAGCATTGACGTGGCACGACGTTCCACGTACGTTCGCAGCAACCTGAAACGACTTTCCATGTGAGGGATGCACGGTGGACTCCATGAAGCCGGCCGGCCTGGCCCTGCACCAAGCCGCCCGCGCGGTACTCCCTGGAGGCGTGAACTCCGCGACGCGCTACGTCGGCTCGCCGTATGCCTTCGTGGCCGCGGAGGGCGCCCGCGTCACGGACGCCGACGGCACGCACTACCTCGACTACCACGCGGCGTTCGGCGCCGTGCTGCTCGGCCACAACGCGCCTGTCGTGAACGAGGCCGTCGCCCGCGCCCTGGGAGGCGTCGACCTGATGGGCATCGGGGTGACCCGGCCCGAGATCGAGCTGGCGGAACTCGTCACCGAGCTCATTCCCTCGGCGGAGACGACCATCTCGACGATGAGCGGGTCGGAGGCGACCGCCCAGGCCGTGCGCCTGACCCGCGCGGTGACCGGGCGTCCGCTGCTGGTCAAGTTCCAGGGCTGCTACCACGGCTGGCACGACTCCGTCGCCCGGAACGTGATCTCCCCGCCGGAAAGGGCCTACGCCAGGGATCCACTGTCGGCCGGGCTGCTCGACGAGGCCGTGGACTCCACCCTCATCGCCGAGTTCAACGACCTCGACTCGGTCCGCGCCTGCTTCGAACGGCACCCCGAGCGGATCGCCGCGGTCATCCTGGAACCCGTCCCGCACAACGTCGGCGCGCTGCTGCCCACCCAGGAGTTCGTAGAGGGGCTGAGGGCGCTGACCACCGCCCACGGATCACTGCTGATCTTCGACGAGGTGATCACCGGGTTTCGGCACGCGCTCGGCGGCTACCAGCAGGTCTGCGGTGTCATGCCTGACCTGACCGCCTTCGGCAAGGCCATGGGCAACGGATATCCCGTGGCCGGCCTCGCGGGCAGGCGGGACCTGATGGCCCGCTACGAGAGTGACGTCCTGCTGGCCGGGACCTTCAACGGGCACCCGGTCACCACGGCGGCGGCCGTGGCGACCATGACCTACCTGCGCGACAACCCGGACTTCTACCACCGGACCCACCGGCTCGGCGAGCGCATGCGCAGCGGCCTGTCGGACATCCTCGGCGAGCTCTCCACCTCCGCGACCGTCGCCGGGTTCGGCGGCGTCTTCGCCGTCTACTTCACCTCCGGCCCGGTACGCGGCTACCGCGACCTGCTCCGCAACGACGGCGACGCCTACCGGGTCTTCCACCGCAGGATGACCGAGGCGGGATTCCTCATGCTCCCGATGGCGCTCAAGCGCAACCACATCTCCGGCGCGCACACCGAGGCCGACATCGACCTGACCCTGGAGGCCGCCCGCGATGTCCTGAAGTCCATGCACACCGAGGGCCTGCTGCCGGGGGCATGATCTTTCCCGGGTGAGGAGCGCGGCCTCGCCCGTCCGACGGGGTCACGGCGACCTCCGGGCGGCGGGGCCGCGGACCTCGCTGCGCGGGGCGGACTTGACCCTGACGTCGGGCCACGGGCTCGGGCACCCAGGTCACCGCGTACTTGTAGGCGCGGCCGGTGACCTCCGGCCGCTGGGTTGCGGATTGCGCAGGCTCGTCCTTCTGTGGTCATGGTTTGTGGTGGGTGGCGGGGTCGGCGTCCTCCAGGGTGGCCAGGCGGGTGCGGGCGCCGGTCAGCATGTCCGCGGTGTCGGTGTCGTCGGGGCGTTCGGCGTGCAGGACCTCGTACATCTCCACCCTGCGCTGGGCGAGGCCGAGCTCTGCGTCGCGCTGTTCGGCGGGTGTCAGTTCGGCGCCCTTGTGGGGACCGGTTTTCGTGAGCAGGTTGGCGGCCTCGGCGATGAGCCCGGCCTGCTCGGTGGTGGTCATGGCCGGATAGCCCGGAGGGACGGGCTCGGACTCGTGCACCGCCAGTCGCAGGCCCGTCTGGGGCGGCCGCAGCCGAAGGCTCAGCAGGGCCAGGACCTGCGCCGGGTCGGCGAGGGGGCCGAGGTAGGCGTGGGCACGGTCAGGGATCAGCCAGGCCAGCAGGGCCCGGCGCCGGAAGTCCGCGTCGGCCGCTCCGTAACGTTCGTGCGCGGCCTGCTTGCTGATCTCGCCGTGCGCCTCGCCGATCGTCTCCCAGGAGGTGCCGGCCAGCCGCTCGCAGACGACGGCGTCCCGCAGGATGTCGCGGGCCTGCTCGAACAGCAGGTGGGCGGCGGCGACCAGGTCGCCGGGCTGGTGGTCGCTGTGGTCCCCGTCGGCGGCCAGCGCGAGGTAGCCCCTGGCGGCATCGGCTGCCTCGGAGGTGACGGCCAGCCGGGCCAGCGCGGCCCTGGAGTAGGCAGTGCCCTTGTCGATCATCTGTCAAGAATCACCTGACGAACATGGATGGTCAAGAAGTGCTTGACCATCCAATGGGGTGACCGGCCGGCCGGGTTGGTCGGCACGGCATCGGCTTGGGCGGCCATTAGGAGGAGAGGGGTTCCTCCTTGGGGAGGATCGATCTTCGAGAGGGCCTGGATAGCGTTGGCGCATGCGATGGCGTGGTCCGGTTCTGGATGCCCTGCTGATCTTGGCCGCCATCGGCTTCGACGTCCTGACCACGTGGCACACCTGGGGGACCTCCTCCGCGCCTGTGGTGATCTGTGCCGCGTTCTCCGTGCTCGCCGGAGTTCCCATGGGGTTCGTACGGCGGTGGCCGGTGCCGGTGGTCGGTTACCTGTCGGGGCTGCTCATCATCACCGATCAGATCGGCGCGTTCACGGTCAACACCGTGCAGATGCTGCTCATCGCGTCCCTCGGGGTCGTCGCCCACCGGGCGCGTGCACTCGTCGTGGTCGGTACGGCCGTGCTCAGCGCGGTGGTCACCGGCGTCAACCTCGCCGATCCCGGCCACCCCTTCACCGCCAACGCCTGGTTGTACTGCGTCGGAGCCGTCGTGCTGCCCGTTCTCATCGGTGGTTACCTGCGCGGCCCGGCCGGACGCCTTCCCGAGCGCGACATCACCCTCGACGTGCTGATGGCCGGTGGCGGGCTCACGCTGACCGTCCTGGACACCTGGACGGACTGGCCCGCCGCCGGTGGGCCCGTCTGGGCCATCGGGTCGCTGGCAGTGCTCGCGGGCCTGTCACTCGGCGTCGCGCGGCGCCTGCCGGGGCTGGTGTTCGTGTTGCAGGTCGTCCTCATGCTGCTGGCCGGCCAGTACTTCGAGGCGGCGACGAGCACCTGTGTCATGCTCGTCCTCATCTCCGTCGGCGTGTTCGCGATGCGCGTGGCTTCCTGGTTCTGGACGTTCGTCGTCTATCTGGTCGCCGTTCTCGTCATCGCCGTCTTCACCGCCGCGATGGGCATGGTCGGGCCGAGCGCCGCGGTCCAGCCGACGCGCGTCCTGGTGCTGATGACGCTGGTCGTGGCTCCCGTGGCGATCGGCCGCTACCTGCAAGCCCGGCAGGCCGCAGACGAGGCGGAACGGCTGCGCCTGCGGGAGTCGCGCCGGCGCACCCTGGCCCAGGTACGCGCCGACCAACTGGCCGAGCGCGAGAGCATCGCCCGCGAGATGCACGACACCGTCGCCCACCACGTCGGCGCCATGGTCCTGCGGGCCGGCGCCGCCCGCTACGCCGACCCCGACGGCCCCTCCACCCAGGTGCTGACCGACATCCGCGACACCGGCCACCAGGTGCTCGAAGACCTGCGTGGCCTGCTCGACCTGCTGCGCGACCCCGGCAAGCAGCCCGGCCTGCTGACCGACCCGGCCGCCGTGATGCGCCAGTCGGCAGAGCGTATGAGCGCGGCGGGGCTGATCGTCGAGCTCGACATCGGCCCCGAGGTGGAGCAGGCCCCTCTCGTCGCCCGCGCCTCGGCCGCCAGGATCGTCCAGGAAGGTCTCACCAACGTGCTCAAACACGCGGGCCCGGGCACCGACGTGCGAGTACGTCTCACCGCGTCCCCCGACGGACTGGCCATCGAGGTGCGCAACGGCCGCCCGCCCGCCGCCGTGCTCGGCCTGCCCTCCTCCGGGCAGGGGCTGCGGGGCATGCGTGAACGCGCCCACGCGCTCGGCGGCACGCTGAGCGCCGGTCCCGACGATGACGGCGGCTGGCTGCTGACCGTTCTGCTGCCCACCAGGCAGGCGGCGTGATCGAGGTGGTCGGGGCCGAGCCGAGGCGCTGACAGGAGCCGGTGAGACGCCCGCGCATAAAGCGTGGATGGTCACGCATTCGTGATCTCGTCGGCGGTTCTTACGGTGAATGCCGGACTTCCTCCGTGAAAGGACGCCGACATGACCAAGGTTGGCCCTCATCCAGGTACGTCACGCATGATCCGCCGAGCCGTGACCCTGGCGATCACCCTCACCATGGTGCTGACCGGGCCGGCTCCGGCCGCCCTGGCTCGGTCCGCCGACATCCTGGCGCTGCTTCGGGCCGTGCCGGGGATGAGCGTGCAGGAACGACCGTCCACCGAGGACGGCGTGCGATGGTTCTGGCTGCGTTACCGCCAGCCGGTCGATCACCGCCATCCGGAAGGGGCCTGGTTCGAGCAGCGCGTCATGTTGCAGCACCGCTCACTCGACCGGCCCATGGTCTTCCACCTCACCGGGCACAACGTGCCGGAGACCATGTTCGAGACCGAGCCGACGAAGATCCTCGACGCGAACCAGATCTCCATGGAGTACCGCTATTACCCCGGCTCCAGGCCCGTGCCGACCGACTGGACGAAGGACACGTTCTGGCAGGGGGCGAGCGACCAGCACCGGATCGTGACGGCACTGAAGTCGATCTACGACCGCAAGTGGATCGGCACCGGCGGCAGCAAGGGCGGCCAGGCTTCCGTGATCCACCGGCGCTACTACCCGGACGACGTGGCCGGAACCGTCGCCTACGTGGCGCCCAACGACATCGACGACGAGGACGACAGCGCGTACGACCGATTCCTGGCGACGGTGGGCGACGATCCCGCGTGCCGGGCCCGCGTCAGGAGCCTGGCCAGGGAGATCCTCGAACGGCGCCCGGCGATGGTGCGGCTGCTGGAGGCCGCCGCGGCCGCTCATGGGTGGACGTTCGACGTCGTCGGCGGCATCGACCGTGCCTTCGAGTACTCGGTGATGGACTACGAGACCGGGTTCTGGAGCTACAACGACGAGGCGGACTGCGGCAGCCTGCCCTCGCCGGACGCCTCCGACGAGGTGCTGTTCTCCAGTTTCGACCGGGTTCTGGGCTTTCCGTTCTTCACCGACCAGGCACTCGCGCCATTCGTGTCCGTGTTCTACCAGGCGGGCACCGAGATGGGCTGGCCGACGCCGTCGTACCCGCACCTGCGGCCGCTCCTGCGGTACGCGGACGGCTACGGACCCCGCTCGTACGTGCCGCGCGACATCCCCATGACGCTGGACCAGAGCGTGCTGCGGGACGTCGACAGGTGGGTACGCGCCCGGGGCACCAGGCTGATGTTCGTCAACGGCGGGAACGACCCGATGACCGCGGAGCCGTACCGGCTCGGGCCCGGCAGCCGCGACTCGGCCGTCTACACCGCGCCCGGCGTCAAGCACGTCTTCCTCGGCGAGGTGATCGGCAGGCTGCCGTCGTGGCAGAAGGAACGAGCCATCGCCGACCTGCGGCGCTGGGCGCGGTAGCGGCTCACCGCGCGGGTCTGTCACTCCGGGCGGAGGCGCGCCAGGTGGTGGTCGAGCAGTGCCGTGACGTCCTCGGGTGTGTAGTGGCCGACCAGGGTGGCGTTCACGATGCCCTGCGCGAAGGCGTACAGGATGCTCGCCTCCTTCCCGGCGTCCAGGTGGGCGGCGAGTTGCCCGGCGGCCTGGGCGGCCCTGATCTGCTCGGCGAGGAAGGACAGCAGGTGCGGGTATCCCGTCCGCATCGCGACCGCCTGGTTCTCGCACACCACCGAGCTCGCCTGGAACGCCTGCCCGATGCGGTTCAGGTAGCAGCGCTCCTCGTCCAGCGGCAACAACTCCAGCACGGTCGCCCTCAGCACGTCGAGCGGTGTGGACTGCCGCGCGACCACGGCCGCGATCCGTTCCCCGATCCAGATCCCGATGCGTTCCAGCGCCAGCAGCAGCATCTGGTCCTTCGTCGTGACGTAGTACTGCACCGCCCCCATGGACATCCCGGCCGCGGCCGCGACCTCCCTCAGGCTGACGCTCTCCATGCCCTTGTCGTGGATGACGCGGTGCACGGCCTCGGCGATGTGCCGCCGCCGGGCCTCGTGATCGACGATCTTCGGCATACTCCCGCCGCTTTCTCATGCGAGTGCATGGTAAAAACTGCAGCCTGCGTTTACCATGCGACTGTATGACAAAAAATCGATGACAGGGGGAGATCCGAATGCGGGTTCTGATCATCGGAGTCGGCACACGCGGGGACGTGGCGCCGTACACGGGGCTGGGGGCGCGGTTGCGCGAGGCCGGGCACGAGGTGACCATCGCCGCGCACGAGCCGTACGCGGAGGTGGTCACCGACGCGGACCTGAAGTACCTGCCCGTTCCCGGAGACCCGCTCACCGCGCTGACCGGCCGCTTTTCCATCAGCGCCTTCAAGCAGTACAGCGAGCACCTCACCGAGGGCCTGGCCGGGCTCGCCGGGCAGGACGCCGACCTGCTCCTGCTCGGCGTGGCCGGAGCGCTGGGCAGTCACCTCGCCGAGGCGATGGGCGTGCCGAGCATGGGGGTGCACCTCCAGCCGATCGACCCTACGGGGGACTTTCCGCCGGTCACGAGCCTGTTCCACGGGTCGCTCGGGCGGTGGGGGAACCGCAGGGCGGCCCGGCTGGCGTTCGAGTTGCCGGCCGCCGGTCCGCTGATCTCCGGGTTGGGCACCAGGATGCGGGCCCGGCTGGGACTGCCCCCGATGAGCCCGCGCGCCGTCTACCGCCGCCGGGAGAGCACACGCTGGCCGGTCTTCCACGGGATCAGCCCGCTGGTGTTGCCACGCCCGGCCGACTGGCGGCCTGGGCTGGAGATCACGGGTTACTGGTGGCCGCCCCGGCCGCGGGGCCGGCAGCCGGATCCGGTGTTGCCCGACTTCCTGGCCTCCGGGCCGCCGCCGGTCTTCGTCGGCTTCGGCAGCCTGGCGGAAACGCGGGCCGAGCAGTACACCGAGCTGGCCGTGCAGGCGCTGCGGCGGGCCGGGTTGCGCGGCGTGTTGCAGACCGGCGTGCGGGGACAACTCTCGGACGACGTGCTGGCGGTCGGCGACGTGCCGCACGACTGGCTGTTCCCCCGGCTGGCCGCCGTCGCCCACCACTGCGGCGCCGGCACCACGGGGATCGGGGTGCGGGCGGGGGTGCCGGCCGTGGCCGTGCCGGTCATGAACGACCAGCCGTTCTGGGCGTCCAGGCTGACGGCGCTAGGTGTGGCCCCGGCCGCGATCCCGTTCCGCCGCCTGACGCCCGTACGGCTGGCCGCCGCGCTCACGGCAGCGGTCACCGACCCGGTCCACCGGCGGCGAGCCCGGTCCCTGGCGGCCGGGGTCGCGGCGGAGGACGGCGCGGCACCCGTCGTCGAGGCCGTGAACCGGCTCCAGGTCACCCGCGCAGGCTGACGGGGTGCCGCGAGCGTACGTGGTGGCCCGTCGGCAGGTCAGGGTGCGGGGCTATCGTGGTTACAGATGTCGAATCGGCGTTGGGGGGACGCATGAAGCGACGCTCTGTGAAGACCGCGATCGCCGTCGGGGCATTCCTGGCCGCCGGCACTGTGGGTTCGGGGGCCACCGCGTCGGCCGTGGGATCTCCGCCGATGCCGTCCCCGAGCCCTTCTCCAACGGGTCCGCAGTCGACGTGCCCGGGAATGGGGCAGATGCACCCCGTCACCAGCGAGTACGACTACCTCTCGCAGATGGTGCCGCACCACGAGGACGCCATCACCGCGGCCCGGCAGCTGCAACGTTCCGGCAGACCCGAGATGCGGCGGCTCGGGCAGTCCATCGTCACGACGCAGACCGCCGAGGTCGGCCGGATGAAGGGGTGGCTGGAACAGTGGTACCGGCAGAGCCCGGCGCCGAGCCCGAGCGGGACCACCATGCCCGACCTGTCGGGGCTCTCCGGGGATCAGCTCGACAAGGCGTTCCTGCAGCACATGATCCCGCACCACATGATGGCGATCATGATGTCGCAGCAGCTCCTCATGCACGGTGAGGCGCAGCACGCCGAGGTCGCCGGCTTCGCCCGCAAGGTACGCGACGACCAGTGGGCCGAGGTCCGTACGATGCGGCAGTACCTGACCCAGTGGTTTGGGGCGCAGAACCTGCCCTGCGTCCCAAACATGCCCGACATGCCCGGTATGACGCCAGGACCTCACATGTCGGGAATGCCCGGCATGCCGCCGCCCACTGAGCCCCGGACACTTCGGTCAGGACGGGCAGTCCGGGGGCATCTTGAGCACCCCGAACTCCAGCCGTAGCGAGTCGTCGGCGGGAAGGGCGATCGCCCGCGCCCACGGGTCGGTCGCCCAGCAGGCGGGCAGGAGGAAGTACCGCTGGTTGGAGTGGATCAGCAGGCGCAGGCCGGTGTAGCGGTAGCGGTACATCGCGTTGGGGTCGGGCAGCGTGGTCTCGGTGATGCCGGGGCCTTCCAGGTAGAGCCGCCGGTTCGCGTACACCACCGTGCTGGGCAGCCGCCCGGGGTCCAGGCGGTACAGGTCGGCCGCCGCCCGGCCGCGCGACTCGGCGAACTCGGTGATCACCCACAGCAGCAGGACCAGCAGGAGCGTCATGCAGACCGTACGCCGGACGATCTGTTCCGTGGCCGACGACGTACGCCGGGGGTTGAGCCGCTGGTGCAGCGAGGCGCCGTAGACGAGTACGAAGACCCCCAGCCCCAGGCAGAACGGCATGCCGAAGGGCGGCAGATCCACCCATCCGGCCATGCCCGCGATGCCCACCGCGGCGCACCCGGTCCCGAGAACGGCGGCGCCCCTGATCGCCCACTTCGCAGCGGTACGGTGCCGTTCGGCGGTACGGGCCAGCCAGGCGTGCACCGGCGGCGCGATCAGGGCCGCCACCAGCACCACGATCAGCGGTTCTATCGTCAGCGTGACGCTGCGTAGCGCGTAGTCCTGCAAGGACAGGCCCAGCATGCTCTGGTCCACGCCGAGGCGCCCGTACATCGTGTTGGCCCGTACTGCCCCGAAGTACACCAGGATCGCCGTGACGAGGGTGGTCGGGGTCACGACGTGGGCGAGGACGGTCCACATGCGTGACAGGTCCTGACCGGCCCCGCCGTCGCCTCCGGCCGGGTCGCCTGTGGGATGCGGCTCGGTCACGACGGGCCCGGCGCCGGGCCGGTGCCGTCGGGCGGCCCTGACGGACCCTCGCCCGGCGGGCCGGAGTTGCCGTCGCCGGGCGGCTCGGAGGGCCCCTCGCCGGGGGTTCCGGAGCCGCCGGGTGGCTCGGTCGCGCCGCCGGTGTCCACGGGCCCGCCGGGCGAGCCGGTGCCGGGCTCCCCGGGCCCCGGCGCCGGGCCGCTCGGCCCCGGTCCGGCCGGGCCGGACGACGCGGTGACCGTGGCGCACTCCGGCAGGCTGCCGGGATCGGACGCCACCGCGCACGCGTTCCTGAGGTACCCCGCCGGGAGCGGGCCGAGCTTCTCCAGGCGGCCGATGACCTCCCGGGCCCGCTCGTTCTCGCCCAGGGCTACGGCGCTGACCAGTTCCGTCTGGTCGAGCAGGCCCATCAGTTGCGGGCGCATCTGGCGGGGAAGGGCGGCCTGGTGCTTCTTGGCGGAGTCGACCCGGGCGAGCGCCTGGCGCCACTGCCCGCTGTTGGCCTTGGCCGCCGCCCCGCAGACCCGCGCCACGGCCTTCTCACTGTCGGAACTGCCCGGGTCGGCGACCACCGCGTCCATCTTGCCCGCCGCGCCGGCGAAGTCGTGGTCGTTCAGCATGTTCTGGCAGTCCAGCCCCACCTGGGCGGTGGCCTCGGGCAGGTCGCCGGTGTCCTCCTCGGGGACGAGCCGGCCCTGCGGCGTGATGACCGGCCGTGCCTGCCGGGGCGCGCCGGGCCCGGGCTCGCCCGCCCCGGGCCCCTCCGGGCCGTCGCCGCAGCCGCCGGTCAGCACCACGGCGGCGAGCAGCGTCACCGCGGCCGGCCAGGTCCTGCCCACTGTTCCCCCGATTGCTCCGTACCTGTCGGAACAGGTCGTACCGCATCGAAGGGGACGGTACTCGCGGCGAACTCCCCGATCGCTGGAAGCTGGAGAATCCTTTGACCTGCGTGATCAGATCAAAAGGGCGGCCGGCCCGGTCGTCCGGCCCGGCCGCGGTCGGATGTCAGGCGGGCGGCGTCACGCCGTTCTTGGAGACCGGTACGGCGAGCTGCACGGCGCCGGTGAGCCGCAGCTCCTCGGCGGGCAGGTTCGCCAGCACCGGGTTCAGGTGCTTAAGCGTCAGCGGAACCGCGGAGATCGTAGGGCCGGCGATGTCGAACTTCTCCAGGTCCACCCAGCGCACGATGTCGAACACGTCCGCCGGGATCTGGTCGCCGCTCTTCTGCACCGGTACGCACAGCTGCCGGGCGGCGCCGACCTGCACGGTCCTGGGCGGGATCTGGTTGACCAGTACGGGGTTGAGCTGGGTGAGGTTCAGCGCCTTGTTCATCGCCGGGTTCGGCGTGTGCGCGTAGCACAGCAGGTCGATGTGCGAGACGACGCGCAGGACGTCCGGCGGCGGGGTCACGCCGTTCTTGGCGACCGGCACGCAGAGGTTCTGCGGCACGTTGAGCGTGACGCTGATGCCCGGCACGCCCTGAAGGACGGGGTTGAGGTGGCGCAGCGCCAGGTTCTGGTTGATCTGGGGCGCGCTCACCCGGTAGCACGACAGGTCGACGAACCTGACGTAGTCCAGCACGGTCGCGGGCGGGATCACGTTGTTCTTGGCCACCGGGACGCACATCTGCTCACGCGGGCCGAGCGTGACCTGCACGGGCGGCAGGTTGGCCAGCACCGGGTTGATGTGGCGCAGCGACAGCGCCACGGCGGGCGGCTGGTACGTCGTCGTCTTGTAGCAGTCCAGGTCGAGGTTCGACACGAACTCCTTGGCCGTGGGCACCGCCAGCGCCCCGGCGGGGGTCGCGACGAGGAAGGCGGCGGCGAACACCGCCAGGGCGGCCGATAAGAGACGTCTTACCGCGGTTCGTCCGTGGCGTGGGGACGCAGGGTTTCCGTTCATCCATCCTCCTGAGCCGGTCGATCGTGCCTTGACTGTGCGCCCGCTTCCCCCGCCGGACAAGGTGCGTGGCCACTGTTTGACAAGCGCTTGTCAGCACGCGTTCGCGCCGGTCCCGGGGACGGGCCGTTCACGTGATCTTCCGGCGGCGGATCCGGGCGCGTCCCGCCCAGGGCGCGCGGGCGTCACCCGCCTGCGATGGAGTGGCGCGCATGTACCGCAAAGCTCTCCCCGCTCTCCTGGCAGCCGCGTCGCTGCTGGTCACGGCCCCGGCGACCACGGCCACGGCGGCCACCGCCGCCCCCGGGACCGTGGACGTGGCCCCCGGCGTGACGCTGACGCAGCTCACCCTCGGCGCCAAGAACGACGACGACTTCTGGACCGTCCACGTGTACCTGCCGGCCGTGATCGACGGCCCGCTCAACCGGGCGGCCACGGCGCTGGGCCCCCGGGAGATCGCCGACCGCGTCGCCGCGACGCTGCGGGAGAAGGGTTTCGAGCCCCGCGTCGAGCAGGTGGACCTGCCCGCCTTCGCCGACCGGCCGGCGGGCGTGCTCGGCTGGATCGTCCGGGTCGGACGGTACGCCACCGCCGCCGCGGCCGCCACCGGCCTGGGCCAGGTCAAGGCGGCGGGCCTGACGGGCGGCACCCGCTACACCGCACAGGACGGCACCGACGCCGGGGCGCCGCAGCGCGTCCACGTGCTGCGCGTCGACTTCCGCCGTTTCCGCGGCACCGTGGACACCGACTTCGGTCCCACGCTGAGCGGCATGGAGACGCTCACCGACCTGATCTCCTCCTCCGGCGCCGTGGCGGGCGTCAACGCGCAGTGGTTCCTCAACAGCTCGCCCACCGGCCTGTACGTCAAGGACGGCAGGCTGATCGGCAGCGCCACCCAGGGACGCGGCGGCATCAGGATCACGCAGGGCGGCCGCCGGGTGGAGACCGACGCCTACACCGCCCACGTGACGCTCCGCGCGGGCGGCGACACCGTCGAGATCGACGGCGTCAACCGGCTGCCCGGCGAGATCTGGAACTGCGGCGGCGTCGGCGGCGACGTGCCCACCGAGAAGCCTCAGCACGACTTCAAGTGCACCGACCCCAGCGAGCTGGTCCGTTTCACCCCCGAGTGGGGCACTCCTCCGGTGGGCGCGGGCGCGGAGGCCGTGCTGGACGCGCGCGGCAAGGTGCTGGTGGTCAACACCACCCGCGGCGCGGCCGTTCCGGCGGGCGGCTCGACCATCCAGGCGATCGGCGACAGCGCCGACTGGCTGCTCGCGCACGCGGCGCCGGGTCGCCGGCTGACCGTCACCGAGCGGGTCGAGGACAGCAGGGGCCGCCGCGTCCCGCTCACCCCGG
The DNA here is from genome assembly GCF_003947315.1 of Nonomuraea sp. WAC 01424. Taxonomy (NCBI): domain Bacteria; kingdom Bacillati; phylum Actinomycetota; class Actinomycetes; order Streptosporangiales; family Streptosporangiaceae; genus Nonomuraea; species Nonomuraea sp. WAC 01424. The sequence continues at coordinate 40,918 of NZ_QHHZ01000024.1, read as the reverse complement.
ACACCACCATCCTCCAGGTCGGCCCCACCCTCGTCCGTGACGGGCGGGTGTCGGTCAACGCCGCCGCCGACGGCATCATCCGCGACGGCGCGGACCAGACGTTCACCTACAACTGGACCGTACGGGCCAACCCGCGCTCGATGGTCGGCGTGGACGACCGGGGCCGCCTGATGCTCGTGGTCGTGGACGGGCGGCAGGACGGTTACAGCGAGGGCCTCGGCATCGCCCAGGGCGCCGAGCTGATGAAGCGGCTGGGCGCGGTGGAGGCCATGAACCTCGACGGCGGCGGCTCCAGCGTGATGGCGACGTCCCGGGACGGCATTCTCAACCGTCCCTCCGACGCCACCGGACAGCGCGCTCTGGGCAACGTGCTGCTCGTCCGGCCGGGCCGGTGATCGTCGGCTGAGAAGGCCCGCCCCGGGGGCAGTCCCGGCGGCGGGCCTTCGTGTTCCTACGACAGGGTCACGGTTCCGACCACGACGCGGTGGTCGGAGCACAGGCCGCCGGGGTTACCGGTGCACGTGGCCGGCGGGGCGAGCGAGTCGGCCGAGTACGCGCCCACGATCCTGTCCTCCCTGGCGAAGATCAGGTCGAGCTTCGTCCCCGAGCCGCACGGGCCCTTGCCGTCCGGCGTGCTGACGGTCAGCTCGCCGTAGCCGGGGCAGTTGCCGGGGTCGGCGTCGTCCAGCTCGTGGTATTTGCCGGTGTTGCCGCGGTTGTTGGCGGTGTTCACGGTGGGGGAGTAGTAGCCGTTCAGCCGGGCGGCGTCGGGCGTGAGGTTGAAGTCGCCCGCCACGACCACGGTGTCCCCGGCGGCGTGGTACGCCTCCAGCTTGGCCAGCACGGCGTTGAGCTGGGCCGCGCGGTAGGCGTCGACGTACGTGGTGTGCGTGGAGCAGAACCGCAGGTGGGGGCGGGCCTGCAAGGGGGCGCAGAGCATCTTGCGCCGCTCGGTCTTGCCGTCGTCGGGCAGGGTGACGCGCTCGGCGGCGCCCAGGGGTTGTCTGCTGAAGATGGCGTTGCCGTACTCGCCGCCGCCGCACGGCGCGCCCGCCGTCGCCGGGTACGTGGCGGCGAACCGCGCGAAGTTGTCCCGGTCGGCCGGCCAGCCGGCGTCCCGCAGGCCGCTCACCAGCGCCTGGTACTGGCCGGCGCACAACTCGTTGAACGACACCAGGTTCGCGCCCCGCGCGACGATCGAGCTCACGGCCGCCCGGACCATGCCGTTGCCCGTGGAGCCGTGGTTCAGGGTGTTGCCGGCCGCGTTCCAGTGCCAGACGGTGTAGGAAGCGGCGGCCGCCGCGCTCGCCGTCACGGCCGAGGCCGCCAGGACCGACGAGACGATCATGGTGGCCAGGAGCCTGGGGAACCGCACGGGCTTCCTCCCCGAAGTCGATGATCAGGAACGTACAGCGGACCAGAGCCCGGTCCGCCGCGTCAACCGCCCTGCTCAGGCGGGCTCCGGCCAGCCGGATTCGAGGAGGTCGAAGACGGCGTCCAGCGCGGCGCGCGGGTCGGGCTCGGCGCCCGCGAGCTCGGGGATCTCCAGCACGTACCGGGCCAGCGCGCGCACTGTCATGTCGGCGGCCTCGCGCCCGGTCGCGGCGGCGATCGCCTCGGCCAGGGGGCGTTCGGCGGCGATCCACAACCTGCGCGAGTACTCCCGCAGGGCGGGCGTGCGCACGATGAGGTCGCGCTTGCGCCGCTGCTCGGGCGGCAGGGCGGCGGCGAACGGCCCGCGCGCCGCCAGGCAGCGGCGCAGGGCCTCCAGCACACTCTGGCCCGCCGGCCGGTCGCGGACGGCGGTGGCCAGCCAGACGTGCCGCTCGTCGCCGTCGTCGAAGATCAGGGCGTCCTTGCCGTCGGGCACGTGCGCGAACAGGGTGGCGACGGACACGTCGGCCTCGTCGGCGATCTGGGCGACGGTGACGCCGTCGTAGCCGTGCTCGGCGAACAGCCGCACGGCGGCCTCGGCCAGGGCCCTGCGGGTCTGTACCTTCTTGCGCTCGCGGCGCCCGGTCGTCATGCCGCCAGACTACCGTAAAACTATAGTGATTATAGTTTCATAGTCACTTCAGAAATAAAGGAGCCGCCATGTCCGCCCACTCATGGGACGTCCGGCGCCTGCCGTCCGCCGAGGGCAGGAACTTCCTGGTCACCGGCGGCAACGCGGGCATCGGCTATTTCGTGGCCGAACAGCTCGCCGGCACCGGCGCCACCGTGATCCTCGGCAGCCGCGACCCCGCCAAGGCGTCGGCCGCCGCGCGGTCCATCGGCGGTCGCGTCCCCGGGGCGCGGGTCCGGCACGTGCCGCTCGACCTGGCCGACCCGTCCTCGATCGAGGCCGGCGTCGCGGCGCTGCGGCTGGAAAGCCTGGACGCGGTCGTGTGCAACGCCGGGGTGCTGCTCGACCACCCGCCGCGGCGCGAGACGGACGACGGGCACGAGCTGATGTTCGCCACCAACCACCTCGGGCACTTCGTGCTGGTCTCGTGGCTGGCGCCGCTGCTGGCGGCCGCTCCGGCCGGCCGGGTGGTGACCGTCGGCAGCCTCACCGCCAAGTCCGTGACCCTCGACCTGGACGATCTCCAGAGCCTGCGCGACTACCGGCCGAAACGCGCGTACGCGCGCTCGAAGCTGGCGCAGATGCTCTTCGGCTTCGAGCTGGACCGCCGGTTGCGTGCCGCGGGCGCCTCGACGTCGAGCGTGGTGACCCATCCCGGCGGGGCGCTCGACTCCCTGACCCCCTCGCGTCCGGTGCGCTCCCGCACCACCGGCGAGCTCCGCCCCGGCCTGCCCGCGGGGCTGCTCGTCCAGGGCAAGGAGGCCGCGGCCTGGCCCGCCGTACGTGCCGTGCTCGACCCGTCCGTACGCGGCGGCCAGTTGTGGGGGCCGCGGGTGTTCGGGCTGCGCGGCCGGCCCGTCCCCGAGCCCGTACGCGGCGACCTGGCCGACACCGCGCTGGCGGCCGGCCTGTGGGCCGCCAGCGCGGACCTGACCGGCGCGGCCGCGGCCACGGCCGGACCCGCCGGGGCGTGATCGTGCTCAGCCGTTGGGGTTGACGAACTCGGGCTGGTCCAGCACACGCAGCCAGCTCCCGTCGGGCTGGCGGCGGACGACCTGGGCACGGGCGCCGGAGCCGTCCTTGGGCGGGGTGGAGGTGAGGGCCAGGTCGCCGCTGACCAGCGTCGGCAGCGGCTGCTCCAGCTCGAAGCGCGGGCCCCCGGCCAGCACCTTCTCCCACAGCGCCTGGATCGCCGCCCGCCCCACGGTCTGCGCGCCCGGCGGGTAGGCCAGCACGGCGTCCTCCTCGTAGAGCGCGGCGACCCCGGCCGCGTCGCCGGCGTTGGAACGCTCGACGAACAGGCGGGTGATGTCCTCGGGGCGCATGGCCTTCTCATATGCGGTCATGGTGACGTCCTTTCCGGTTTCTCCTTCCAGGCTGCCTGGGCCCGTACCAGAAGTCCAACAGATGGTTGTGATGACATCTAGAATCAGCAGTTATGGAACTGAGGCAGTTGGAGTACTTCGTCGCGGTGGCCGAGGAACGCAGCTTCACCCGGGCGGCCGAACGGGTGCACATCAGCCAGTCCGGGGTCAGCGCCCAGATCCGCCGGCTCGAACGCGAGCTGGGCGCCGAGCTGTTCGACCGGTCGGCCCGCGTGGCCACCCTCACCGTGGCGGGCAAGGCCGCGCTCGGCCACGCCCGCGCCGCGCTGGCCGCCGCCGGGGCGGTCGGCCAGGCGGTGGGCGAGGTGACCGACCTCATCCGCGGCACGCTCACGGTCGGCATGGTGCTCGGCTGCACGATCACCCCTCTGTTCGACGCGCTGGCCGCCTTCCACGAGGCGCATCCGGGTGTGGAGCTCGCGCTGCTGGAGGACAACTCCGACAGGCTGGTCGAAGGGGTTCGGTCGGGCGCGCTCGACCTGGCGCTCATCGGCACCGCGAACGCCGTCCCCGAGGGCCTGGAAGCCCTGACGATCATCAGCGAGCGGCTGGTCGCGGCGGTCCCGCCCGGCCATCCCCTGGCCGCGCGGCGCCGGGTCACCCTGCCCGACCTGGCCGAACACCCGATCGTGTGCATGCCGCAGGGCACCGGGCTGCGCGCGGTGTTCGACGAGGCGTGTGCCGCGCGAGGGCTGCGGCCGGTGATCGCGCTCCAGGCCGGCGCCGCCGACACCATCGCCGACCTGGCCGTACGCGGGCTCGGGGTGGCGATCCTCAGCGAGTCGATGGCCGCGCGGTACCGCGACCGGCTCACCGCGCTGCCCGTCGAGGACGTACGCGCGCCCGCGCTGCTCGCCCTGGTCTGGCGGGAGGGCGGCGGCCCCGCGGTGCGGGCGCTGCTCCGCCACGCCCGCCGGACGTTCTCCGCCCAACCCCTGTGACCCTGGAACGCATGCTGTCAGCCTGTCCTTGACACGGATGCCTGTCAAGGACAGGCTGACAGCATGACGACATCAAGCACCCCAGAGGTGAGGCCCGTCGAGCAGGTGGCGACGAGGTGTTCGTTCTGCGGCAAGCCGCACGAGGAGGCCAGGAAGGTGGTCGCCGGGCCCGGCGTCTACATCTGCGACTCCTGCGTCGAGCTGTGCCACGAGATCATCGCCGGCGAGCTGCAGAAGGCCGAGGGCGACCGGACCGCGAGCGTGCACTGGGGCCCCGACCCGACCGACCAGTACGTGTCGGGCATGTCCGACGAGGACGTCCTGGCAGCCCTGCCGCGCCAGGCGCTCACCGTCGAGCAGGCCGAACGCGACCTGCGCGCCTGGGTCGGCATCCTCCGTGACCGCGAGGTGACCTGGGCCAGGATCGGCGAGGCCCTGGGCATCACCCGCCAGGCGGCGTGGGATCGCTTCGCCGCCGACGTCGAGTCCCGGTGAGCGAAAAAACCGCAATCCACTGCAATTTTGCAGTAGAGTCCCTTCATGACCGAAGGGCTTCGTGAGCGCAAGAAGCGCAAGACCCGCCGGCACCTCTCCGACGTGGCGATCGGGCTGTTCGTGGACCGCGGGTTCGACCAGGTCACGATCGCCGAGATCGCCGCGGCGGCGGAGGTGTCGGTCAACACGCTCTACAACTACTTCGCCGCCAAGGAAGACCTCGTACTGCCTCCGGAAGAGGCCTCGCCGCAGCGGCTGGCCGACATCGTGCGCGACCGCGCGCCGGGCGAGTCGGCGGCGGGCGCGGTGCTGGCCCGGCTGCGCGAGGAGCTGCGCGGGCAGGACCGCAGGCTGGGGCTGACGGCCGGGTTCGGCCGGGTGCTGGAGATGATGCTCGCCGCCCCCACGCTCCGGGCGCGGCTGGAGGAGCTGGGCGCGCAGATGACCGACGCGCTGGCGGAGGCACTGGCCGAGGAGGCGGGGGCCGCGCCGGGCGATCCGCTGCCGCGGGCCGTCGCCTGGCAGATCGGCTGCCTGCACTCGCTGGTGTTCGCCGAGGTCGGCAGGCGGGTGGCGGCCGGCGAGCGGCCCGAGGCCATCGCCGGGGCCGTGCTGGAGCTGCTGGACGTGACCGAAGCGCTGGCCGGCGAGCGGCTGCTGACCTATGCCGTACGGGAGGGCTGAGCGTTGTTCCGGGTGACCATTCGTGGGAAGTTCGACGGGCTGGACGAGGAGGGACGCGCCAAGGTGCTGGCGGCGGAGGCGGTCGCCTTCACCGACTCGGGCACGTTCACCCATGACGGGACCGTGTCGGCGTTCACGTTCCGCTGCCAGGTGCCCGCCGGGCCCGAGGACGGCGAGCGGGAGGCGACCGGACGGGCGGTGGCGGCGCTGGAGGCATACGAGGTGCCGTACCAGGTGTTGCGGATCGCGGTGACGGACATGCGGGACATCAAGATCCGTCACAAGGGCCGGCGCGCCTGACCCCTTGTCCCGCATGTGGGATATGCTCCCGGATGTGGGACACAATTTGGACGAGCGGCTGGCCGGACGGCTCGCCGAGCTGCGGATCGAGCGCGACTGGTCGCTCGACGAGCTGGGCCGGCGCGCCGGCGTCAGCCGTTCGACGTTGTCCCGGCTGGAGCGCGGGGAGATCAGCCCGACCGCCGCCCTGCTCAACAAGCTGTGCGCGGTCTACGGCCGGACGATGTCGCGCCTGCTGGCCGAGGTGGAGTCCGAGCCGGCGCAGGTGGTGCGGGCCGGGGCGCAGGCGGTGTGGCGGGACGAGAGCTCCGGTTTCGAACGCCGTTCGGTCTCGCCGCCGCATCCCGGGCTGCGCGGCGAGGTCGTCGAGGGGCGGCTGCGACCGGGGGCGGACATCGCCTACGACCAGCCGCCGGTCCCCGGGCTCGAACAGCACATCTGGGTCATGGAGGGCGTGGTCGAGGTCACCGCCGACGGCCGCGTCCACCGGCTGGAGGCGGGCGACTGCCTGCGATTCCGCCTGTGGGGGAGCTCGCGCTTCCGCTGCCCCGGCCCTTCGCCGGTCCGCTACGCCCTGCTCGTCGTCCTCCCCTGAGCACCGAAGGAGTCCCCATGCACACCGTCGCCCTGCTGTCGGCCGAGGAGTTCGCCGCGAGCGTCGAGGAGCTGGCCGTGCTGCTGGCGGACGCCGTGGACGGCGGCGCGTCCGTCGGGTTCCTGAAGCCGTTCGGGCCGGCGGAGGCCGCCGTGTGGTGGCGCGAGCAGGAGGCGGCGGTGGCCGACGGCGGCCTGGCGGTGTGGGCCTGCCGCGACGCGGACGGCCGCCTGGCCGGCACGGTCAGCGTCGTCCTGGCCCGCAGGCCCAACTCGCGGCACCGCGCTGAGGTCGCCAAGCTCCTGGTGCACCGCGCGGCGCGGGGCCGCGGCCTGTCGCGCCTGCTGCTGGACGCCGCCGAGCGGGGAGCCGCCGCGGCCGGGGCCGGGCTGCTGGTGCTCGACACCGAGACCGGCAGCCCCGCCGAGCACGTCTACCTGACCGGCGGCTGGACCCGGTACGGCATCGTGCCCGGCTACGCCGGCGCGCCCGACGGCACGCTCCTCGACTGCAGCTTCTTCTACAAGCGGCTCACAACGCCTGCGTGAGCTCGTCGAGGTCGGCCAGGCGGCGGGCCGGGTCGAGCCGGGCGGCGGCGGCCACCAGCAGCAGCTCGGTGACCGCGATCTGGTGCGCCAGCGGCGCGATGGGCCCGGCGGCCTCGGGCGGCAGCCGGATCAGCGTCTCGGCCCGCGCGGCGAGCGGCGACTCCCAGGCATCGGTGATCAGCACCAGCCGTGCTCCACGCGCGCACGCGGCCTCGGCGAAGCGGGCGGTGCCGGGGGAATAGCGGCGGAAGTCGTAGGCGACCAGGGCCGCCGGGCCGGGCAGGTCGAGCAGCGCGCGGGCGCGGGCGGGCGCGGATCCGGGCACGCGGTGGACGCCGGGCCGCAGGCCGGCGAGCTGCCTGATCAGGTACTCGGCGGCCAGCTCGCTCAGCGGCCCGCCCATCGCCCACACGGACGCGGCCTGCGACAGCAGCGTCCCCACGGAGTCGAGCAGCTGCTCGGTGACGGCGGCCAGGGTGCCGTCCAGGCCGGCCCGGAGGTCTTCGGCGGCACGCCGCATGCCGGGCGAACGGGTGACGAACTCGCGCAGGCGCGACCGGTCGCGGGCCCCGTCGCGTACGGCCGACTGGAACCCGGCGAAGCCGGCGTATCCCAGCCGGTCGAACAGCCGCGAGGCGGTCGGCGGGCTGACCCCGGCCCGCTCGGCCAGGGCGCGCAGCGAGCCGAGCGCGGCGAAGGGGTAGTCGTCGAGGAGCACCCGTACGATCGCCCGGTCCCCGGGCGGCAGGTCGGGATAGACCGCGCTGAGACGGCTCGCCACCGGATCGTCGTCCATGCTGACAAATGTTACATCAATCCGACCATCATGAAACAAGTGTTACGGTGCACGCATGAGTACCTGGAACGGACTGATCGACAGCGGCTACCGGCGCTGGCTGCCGGTCACCGCCGACACCCCCTCCGTCTCGCTCAACGAGGGCAACACGCCGCTGCTGCGCTCGGCGCACCTGTCCGGGCTGACCGGCTGCGACGTCTGGCTCAAGGTCGAGGGCGCCAACCCCACGGGATCGTTCAAGGACCGCGGCATGACCGTGGCGATCAGCCGGGCCGCGCAGGCCGGGGCCGAGCTGGTCCTGTGCGCCTCCACCGGCAACACCAGTGCCTCGGCCGCCGCCTACGCCGCCCGCGCCGGGCTCGCCGCCGCCGTGCTGGTGCCCCGGGGCGGCGTCGCGGCCGGCAAGCTGGGCCAGGCCGTACGCCACGGCGCGCACGTCGTCGAGATCGACGGCACGTTCGACGACTGCCTGCGCGTCGCCCGCGAACTGGCCGGCCACCACCCGATCGCGCTGGTCAACTCGGTCGGCAACGAGCTGCGCCTGGCCGGTCAGCGCACGGTCGCGTACGAGATCGTCGACGCGCTGGGCGAGGCGCCCGACATCCACTGCCTGCCGGTGGGCAACGGCGGCAACATCACCGCCACGTGGGGCGGCTACCGCACCTACCTGCGCGAGGGCCTGGCCACCCGGCTGCCGCGCATGTGGGGCTTCCAGGCGGCCGGCGCGGCCCCGCTCGTGCACGGCGCACCGGTCGCCGCGCCGCAGACGGCGGCGACCGCGATCCGCGTCGGCAGCCCGGCCACCTGGGACGGCGCCGTCCGGGCCCGCGACGAGTCCGGCGGCCTGATCGGCGCGGTGAGCGACGAGCAGATCTTCGCGGCGTACCGGGAGGTGGCCCGGCGCGACGGCGTCTTCGCCGAGCCCGCCTCGGCCGCCGGGATCGCCGGCCTGCTCGACCGGCACGCCGCCGGCGCCGTCGCGCCGGGCCGGCTCATCGTGATCACCCTCAGCGGCAACGGCCTGAAGGACCCGGACGCCTCCCTGCGCGACGGCGGCTCCCCGACCCGCACGTCCTCGGCCACCGCCGAAGTGGCCCGCGCCCTCGCCCTGACCTCCTGACCCGTCCTCGCCACCATGGCCCCCGGCGAGGGGCGTGCGGCGGGGGCCCGCCTAGAATGGGCCGTGGATCTTCGATGGGGGGTTGACGTGCCGTCCTGGGCAGAGCAGGCGATCTTCTGGCACGTCTATCCGCTGGGCTTCCTGGGCGCCGAGCGCGCCGCCGTACCGGAGGTGACCCACCGGCTCAGGGGCCTGGTGCCGTGGCTGGACCACGCCGTCGCGCTGGGCGCCGACGCGCTGCAACTCGGCCCGGTATTCGCCGCCGAGACCCACGGCTACGACACCCTCGACCACTTCCGCATCGACCCGCGCCTCGGCGACGACGGCGACTTCGACGCGCTGGTGTCCGCCGCGCACGAGCGCGGGCTGCGGGTGCTCCTCGACGGCGTCTTCAACCACGTCGGGCAGGGTTTCCCGCGTTTCCAGCAGGCCCTGCGCGAGGGGCCGGGCTCGGCGGCCGCCCGCTGGTTCCGGCTGCGCTGGCCCGCCGACGGCGGCCCTCCCGCCCACGACGACTTCGAGGGGCATCAGTCGCTCGTCGCGCTCGACCACGCAGAGCCGGCCGTCGCCGAGCACGTCGCGGCGGTGATGGCCCACTGGCTCGACCGCGGCGCCGACGGCTGGCGGCTGGACGCCGCCTACGCCGTGCCGCCGCGGTTCTGGGCGCGGGTGCTGCCGCGCGTACGCGGCGGGCGGCCCGGCACGTACGTGGTGGGGGAGGTCATCCACGGCGACTACGCCGCGTTCGTGGCCGAGACCGGTGTGGACGCGGTGACCCAGTACGAGTTGTGGAAGGCGATCTGGAGCTCGCTCAACGACCGCAACGCCTTCGAGCTGGCCTGGGCGCTCAAGCGGCACACCGCCTTCGCCGAGTCGTTCGTCCCGATGACGTTCGTCGGCAACCACGACGTCACCCGCATCGCCAGCCGCCTGACCGACGTACGCCATCTGCCCCACGCCCTGGCCGTGCTGATGACGGTCGCCGGCACACCCTCGCTGTACGCCGGCGACGAGTACGCCATGCGCGGCGTCAAGGAGGAACGCGAGGGCGGCGACGACGCCGTACGCCCGGCGTTCCCCGCCTCCCCGGCCGGCCTGCCGCCGGACGGCCTGCCGGTGCTGGAGCTGCACCGGCGGTTGATCGCCCTGCGCCGCCGCCACCCGTGGTTGTCGCGTGCCCACACCACCGACCTGACCCTGTCCAACCAGCTCTACGCCTACGAGAGCCGCTCCGGCGAGCACGCCCTGGCGGTCGCGCTGAGCACCGGCGACGAGCCGTCGCAGGTCACCCTGCCCTTCTCCGGCCGGCTCGGCGCCGGGGACGGCGACCTGGACGGCACCCTGCTGACGCTGCCCCCGCACGGCTGGGCCGTCGTCGAACACTGAGCAGGACAACCTACCTGCAATCACTACCAAAAGTAGCGATGTAGCAACGTTCCGCTACGACCTCCACGGGCATAAATGTCGCGACAAAGCCGACGAGGCCACCAATAGCGTGAAGCAACCCGCGATGGCGGGAGCGCGCGGCCTGTCGCCTTTCCCCGCGAGAGGACATCCTGCTCATGCCCATGACAAGGCTCCCCCCTGCCCTGTGCGCCGCCGCCCTGGCGATCGCCACTCTGACGGCCCCGCCTTCAGCAGCCCAGGCGGCCCGGGCGCCGCACGCGGCCGACACGGACGCCGCCGCCTGCATCCGCCACCTGGCCAGGAACCACACCTACAAGGACGGCTCCAACACCTACACCACCGACGGCGCGGGACGGCCGGCCCAGGCCCTGTCCACCGAACTGGCCAGGAAGGCGGCCCCCCGCAGCGACTGCGAGTCCACCGTCGGCAACTGGGGAGGCAGCGGCGACTGGCAGGGCGGGCATCTCCTCGCCTCCTCCTTCTCCGGCGTCAGCAAGCGCTACAACCTGGTCCCCATGCGCGGCAGGCAGATCAACCAGGGCCTGATGCTCCGCGTCGAGAACGGCGCCCGCGCCTGCCTGGGGTCCAAGGGCGGCGCGGTGGCCGACTACCGCGTCCAGGTGCACTATCCCGACGCCGTGACGCTGGTGCCCGACCGGATCCACGTGTCCATGGCGGCGACGATCTCCGGGGTGTCCAGGCAGGTCACGGTCACTTTTCCCAACGCCACCCTGTCGGCGCGGGAGCTGGACTCCTGGCACACGAAGATCGCCAACGCCTTCCGGGCGGCCCACTGCATGACCGCCTCCGACAAGGCGTAGCCATCGGCGTTGTGGGAACCCTGCATGCGTGATCGCCCCGTTCTGGTGTGGGATCGTCCTCATGAAGAACGCAGGAGGACAGCGCGGGTTCCTCATGGGGGACCTGGCCAGGATCGCCGTGTTCGCCGCGCTGATCGCGGTGCTGGGCGCCCCGGGCTCGTTCAACGTCTTCGGCAACCCGGTGCCGATCACGCTGCAGACGCTCGGCGTCATGCTGGCCGGGGCCGTCCTCGGGAGCTGGCGGGCGGCATTGGCGGTGGTCGTGCTGCTCGGCCTGGTCGCGGCGGGGTTGCCGCTGCTGGCGGGCGGGCGCGGCGGGGTCGGCGTGTTCACCGCCCCCTCGGCCGGGTTCCTCATCGGCTGGATCCCCGCGGCCGCGGTCACCGGGCTGCTGGTGGAGCGGGCCGGTCGCACGCCGAGCCTGCTGCGACTGCTGGTGGCCTGCGTGGTGGGCGGCATCGGGGTGGTCTACCTGATCGGCGTGCCGGTGCAGGCGCTGATCACCGGACTGCCGCTGACGGAGGCGATGCGGCTCAGCGCCGTGTTCCTGCCGGGTGACCTGGTCAAGGCGGTGGTGGCCGCGCTGGTGGCCAGGGGCACGCAGCGTGCCTATCCCGACGCGGTCCCGGCCGTTCACAACGAACGGGTGCGCTGATGCCCGTTGCCGAGCACGTCCTGCGGCACGCCGCGGGGAGCCCGTCCAGGGTCGCCCTGCGCGGGCCGCTCGGCTCGCTGACGTACGGCGAGCTGGCCGGGCGGGTCCAGGGCGGCGCGCGGTACCTCAAGGGGCGCGGCACGCTGGCCGCGATCGCCCTTCAGGACCCGGTCGAGCTGCTGACCGCCGTGCTGGCGGCCGATCTGGCCGGGGTGACGCCGCTGGTGGGCGACCATGCCTGGAGTCCGGAGCGGTGGGTGCGCATCACCGCGGCGGCGGGCGCCGACCTGCGGGTCAGGGAGCCGCTGCCGTACGTGCCTGGCGCGCCGCTGGTGGCCGAGCCGCGTCCCGGTGACCGGGCCTGGGCCTGCTTCACCTCCGGCAGCACCGGCCGGCCACGCGCGGTCGTCCGGAGTCGGGCCTCGTGGACGCATTCCTTCCCGTACCTGGACGAACTGGCCGGGATCGGCGCGGACGACGTCGTCCTCGTGCCCGGCCCGCTGGTCTCCTCCCTGTACGCCTTCGCCGCCGTGCACACCCTGGCGGCCGGCGCGACCGCCCTGGTGCCCGGGGGCCGTCCCGCGGCGGCGCTGCTGCGCGCGGCGACCGCGGTCCACGTGGTGCCCCACCGGCTGGCCGAGCTGCTGGAGCAGGCTCCGGGCCTGCGTACGGCGGTCGTCGGCGGCGCGGCGCTGAGCAGGCAGGCACGTGATCGGGCCGGGCGGGCGGGGGTGCGGGTGTTGTCGTACTACGGCGCGACCGAGTTGTCGTTCGTGGCCTGCGACGCCGACGGGGGCGGGATGCGTCCCTTTCCGGGCGTCGAGATCGAGGTCAGGGCCGAGCCGGGGCGCAGGCTCGGCGAGGTGTGGGCACGTTCGCCGTGGCTGGCCGACGGCTACCTGGGCGGCGCCGCCGGTCCGCTGCGCCGCGACGGCGAGGGCTGGACGACGGTCGGCGACCTGGCCGAACCGTACCGGGCCGGGCAGGTGTTGCGGGTGCGCGGGCGCGGCGACGGCGCGATCCAGACCGGCGGGGCGACCGTCGTGCCCGAGGACGTCGAGGCGGTGTTGCGGAAGGTGCCGGGCGTGGGGGACATCGTGGTGATCGGCTCGCCTCACCCGTCGCTCGGCTCGGTGGTGACCGCCGTGGTGGAGGGCGCCTCGCCGCCGCCGCGCGCGTTGCTGGAGGCCGTCGCCCGCGGCGGGCTCGACGTGGCGCAGCGGCCCCGCCGCTGGTACGCCGTTCCGGCGCTGCCGCGCACCGGGTCGGGCAAGCCGGCGCGTGGCCTGGTGGCCGACCGGCTGGCCGGCGGCGACCCCGAGATCCGGCGGCTGGCCTGACGTGGGCGGCAGACCCGTCGTCGTGGCGGCCCGCCGTACGCCGATCGGCACGGCCGGGCACGCCTTCAAGGACGTCGCCGTGGACGGGCTGGCCGCCCCCGTCATCGAGGCGGTGGCCGGTGAGGTGGGCCGGCCGGTGGACGACGTCGTGCTCGGCAACTGCACGGGCCCCGGCGGCAACGTGGCCAGGGTGTCGGCGCTGGCCGCCGGGCTCGGCCACGGTGTGCCGGGCCTGACCGTCGACCGGCAGTGCGGCAGCGGGCTGGCCGCGATCCTGGTGGCCGGGCAGGCGGTGGCCTCGGGGGAGATGGACGTGGTGATCGCCGGAGGGGCCGAGAGCGCCTCGACCGCGCCGCTGCGTACGCCGCGCGGCGCGGACCGTCCGTACGAGCGGGCCCCCTTCGCGCCCGGCGGCCACCCCGACCCTGACATGGGCCCGGCGGCGGAGGCCCTGGCGGCCCGGTACGGCATCACCCGCCTCCGCCAGGACGAGTACGCCCGCCTCAGCCACGCCAAGGCGCTGGCCGCCCGCGCGGCGGGCGCGTTCGAGGAGGAGATCGTGCCCGTCGGCGGCCGGGCGGAGGACCAGCGCCCGAGGGCGCTGCGCGCCGCCTCGCTGGCCCGGTTGCCCGCGGCGTTCGTGGCGGGCGGTACAGTGACCGCCGGCAATTCCTCCCCGGTCAGCGACGGCGCGGCCGTCGTGGCGCTGGTGGCCGACGGGTCGCGTGGCGGCCTGCCGGGGCTGCGGCTGGTGGCCGGGGCCGTCGTCGGGTGCGATCCGGCGCTGCCCGGGTGGGGGCCGGTGCCCGCGGTGCGCCGGGTGCTCGTACGTGCTGGGGTGGACATGGGACAGGTGGCGGCGGTGGAGATCGTGGAGGCGTTCGCGGCGCAGGTGCTGGCCGTCACCGACGCGCTCGGTCTCGACCCGCTGGCGGCCGACCGCGAACGGGTGTGCGCCGGCGGCGGCGCGCTGGCGCTCGGCCACCCGTGGGGCGCGACCGGCGCGGTGGTGGTGACCAGGCTTTTCTCCAGGCTGGTACGGTCCGCAGCCCCGGCCGGGACGCTGGGCCTGGCCGCCGCGGCGGTCGGCGGCGGCCTGGGCGTGGCCGCGCTGTTCGAGGTGGTCGTGTGATCGAGTTCGCCGACGTGCACGTCCGGCTGGGCACGCGGGACGTGCTGCGCGGCGTCACCGCGAGCCTGGGCGAGCGCCGGGTGGGCGTGGTCGGCGCGAACGGCTCGGGCAAGAGCACGCTGGCCCGCCTGATCAACGGCCTGGCCGTGCCCACCTCGGGCGAGGTCACGGTGCTCGGGCTGGACACCCGGCGCCAGGCCGCGAAGATCAGGCGGCGGGTGGGGTTCCTGTTCACCGATCCGGACGCGCAGATCGTCATGCCGACCGTGGCCGAGGACGTCGCCTTCTCGCTGCGCCGCAAGGGCCTGTCCCGTGAGGAGGTCGAGCGCCGCGTGCACGACGTACTGGCCCGCTACGGGCTGGACGGGCACGCCGACCATCCCGCGCACCAGCTGTCCGGCGGCCAGAAGCAGTTGCTCGCCCTGTGCGCGGTCATGGTGCTCGAACCCGACATCCTGGTCATGGACGAGCCCACGACCCTGCTCGACCTGCGCCACTCGCGCCAGGTCGCCGACCTGCTGCGGGAGATGCCGCAGCAGGTGCTGGTCGTCACGCACGACCTGCCGCTGCTGGCCGGGTTCGACCGGGTGCTGGTGCTCGACGGGGGCCGGGTCGTCGCCGACGGCACGCCCGCCGAGGCGATCGGCCACTACACCGCCCTGATGGCGTGAACGGTCTCACCGGGGCGTACGTGCCGGGCGGCTCGTGGCTGCACCGGTCGCCGGCCGGGGTCAAGCTGGCCGGTCTGGCGTTGTCGTGCACGGTGCTGGTGCTGCTGCGTCCGGCGGCGGCGCTGGCGGGGGCGGCGGTCGTGGTGGTGGCGTTGTACGCGTCCTCGCGGGTGGGGGTGCGGGCGGCGTGGGCGCAGGTCAGGCCGGTGCGTTGGTTCGCCGTCGCGCTGTTCGGCCTGCAAGTGGTGTTCGCGGACCTGGACGCGGCGGTGTCCTCGACGTTGCGGGTGGTGCTGGCCGTGGCGCTGGCGGGGCTGGTGACGCTGACCACGCGGACGGCGGCGATGCTCGCGACGCTGGAGCGCGGCCTGTCGCCGGCCAGGTTCGTGGGGCTGGACCCGTTCCGGTTGTCGTTGTTGCTCTCACTGACCGTGCGCAGCGTGCCGGTCGTGGCGTCGCTGGCCGGGCGGGTCAGGGAGGCGCAGCGGGCGCGGGGGGTTGAGCGCAGCGTGCGGGCCTTCGCGGTGCCGCTGGTGGTGGGGGCGTTGCGGCACGCGGACGCGCTGGGCGAGGCGCTGTCGGCACGCGGCCTTGACGACTGACCCCGCCCCGTACCGCCGCCGCGACCCCGATGAACGGCTACGCCTTCGACAGCGTGGGAGCGTGCCCGCGCCGCCACCCTGGCCTGCCTTGCGCCGCCTCGACGGGCCGTGTCTATGATCGCGCCATGCCTCCCCTCACGCTTCCCCGCCAGCACGCGCGGACGGCTCGCTTCACGCACGGCGTGCCGCGGAACTTCACGATCTCCCCGGACGGCACACGGGTGATCTTCCTGCGGTCCTCCTCGGGCGAGGACCCGGTGAACCGGCTGTGGTCGTTCGACGTGGCCACGGGGGAGGAGCGCCTGCTCGCCGACCCCGGCGCGCCGACGCCCGGCGCGCGCCTGTCGGAGGCCGAGCGCGCCCGCCGGGAACGCACCCGCGAGCGCGCCGCCGGCATCGTCGCCTACGCCACCGACGCCGCGGTCACCAAGGCCGTCTACGCGGTCGACGGCGCGCTGCACACCGTCGACCTGCTGACCGGCGAGGTGAGCGCGCTCGGCCTCACCGGCTCCGACCCGCGGCTCGACCCCTCGGGCCAGCAGGTCGCGTTCGTCTCGGGCGGCGCGCTGCACGTCGGGGAGCGTCCGCTGCTCGTCCCCGGCGGCACGGACGTGACGTGGGGGCTGCCCGAGCACGTGGCGGGCGAGTCGATGGGCCGCCATCGCGGCTACTGGTGGGCCCCGGACGGGAGCCGCCTGCTGGCGGCCCGGGTGGACAACTCCGCCGTGCAGAAGTGGTGCCTGGCCGAGCCCGCCGAGCCCGGCAGGCCGCCGCGGGTGATGGCCTACCCGCCGGCCGGTACGGCCAACGCCGACGTGTCGTTGTGGCTGGTCACGCTGGAGGGCCGGCGCACCCAGGTCGTGTGGGACCGCAGGGCCTTCGAGTACGTGGCGGCGGTGTCGTGGACCGGCCAGGGCCTGCTGGTGCTGGTGCAGAGCCGCGACCAGCGCACCACCCGCGTCCTGGAGGTCGACCCGGCCACCGGCGCGACCACCCTGGTACGTGAGGACACCGACGACGCCTGGCTGGAGCTGGTGCCGGGCGTCCCGGCGCGGACGGCCGCGGGCGAGCTGGTCTGGACGGTGGACCGCGACGACACCCGCCGCCTGATGGTGGGCGAGGACGTGGTGACGCCGCTCGGCCTCCAGGTGCTGGAGGTCCTGGCGGTCGACGGCGAGAGCGTGCTGGCGCAGTGCTGCGAGGAGCCGACCGAGCGGCACCTGTACACCTGGTCAAGGGCCGACGGCCTGGTCAGGGTGACGTCCGAGCCGGGCGTGCACACCGGCGCCCGGGCCGGCGGGACGACGGTCGTGGTGCGCCGCAGCCTGGAGGAGCATGGGGTGCGGGTGAGCGCGGGCGGGAAGGCGATCGTCTCCCACGGCGCGGTGCCGGTGCTGCGGCCGGGCGTGGAGCTGGTGTCGCTGGGCAAGCGCGACCTGCGTACGGCGGTCCTGTTCCCGTCGGGGCACGTGCCGGGGTCGGGGCGGCTGCCGGTGTTGCTCTCGCCGTACGCCGGGCCCATGGGGACGCGGGTGCTGCGCAGCCTCGACGCCTTCGCGATCGAGCAGTGGTTCGCCGACCAGGGCTTCGCGGTGCTGGTCACCGACGGCCGGGGCACGCCGGGCCGGGGGCCGTCCTGGGAGCGCGCCATCCGCTTCGACAAGCTGAGCGCGGCGCTGGAGGACCAGGTCGACGCGCTGCACGCCGCCGCCGCCCGCCATCCCGACCTCGACCTGGACCGGGTGGCGATCCGCGGCTGGTCCTACGGCGGTTACCTGTCGGCCGCGGCCGTGCTGCGTCATCCCGACGTCTTCCACGTGGCCGTCGCGGGCGCGCCGGTGACCGACCCCCGCCTGTACGACACCCACTGGCAGGAGCGTTACCTCGGCCACCCCGACGAGCACCCCGACGCCTACGACCGCAGCTCGCTCCTGCCCGACGCGCCGCGCCTGAGCCGTCCGCTGATGCTGGTGCACGGCCTGGCCGACGTCAACGCCTTCGCCGCCCACACCCTGCGCCTGTCGGGGGCGCTGCTGGCCGCGGGCCGCCCGCACACGGTGCTGCCCCTGACCGGCGTCACGCACATGACCTCGCAGGAGGACGTGGCCGAGAACCTGCTGCTGCTGGAGCTGGACTTCGTGCGCGCCCACCTATCCCAGGTTTGACTTATATAAGCCTGCCCTGAAACACTGAGGTCGTGCACGCGTTCGACGTCCTCGGTGATCCGGTCCGCCGCCGGATCCTGGAGCTGCTGGCCGGCGGCGAGCAGAGTTCCGGCGAGGTCACCACAGTCATCCAGCGAGAGTTCGGCATCTCCCAGCCGGCCGTCTCCCAGCACCTGAAGGTGCTGCGCGACAACGGGTTCGCCACCGTGCGGGCCCAGGGCACGCGACGGCTCTACGCCGTGGAGTTCGCGCCGCTGCGGGAGGTCGACCTCTGGCTCGATCATTTCCGCGGGTTCTGGGAGCAGCGCCTCGACGCGCTGGCCACCGAACTGGTGCGGGGCAGGAGAAAGAAACAAGATGGACAGTCTGGACGAGATATCCCGGATCAGGCGGGAGCTGAAGGACGGTGAGCGCAAGACCGTTGTACTGACCAGGCACTACGACGCCGAGGTGAAGGACGTCTGGGACGCCTGTACCGACGCCGAGCGCCTGGCCCGCTGGTTCCTGCCCGTCTCGGGCGACCTGCGGCTCGGGGGCACGTACCAGCTCGAAGGCAACGCG
The DNA here is from genome assembly GCF_003947315.1 of Nonomuraea sp. WAC 01424. NCBI lineage: Bacteria > Bacillati > Actinomycetota > Actinomycetes > Streptosporangiales > Streptosporangiaceae > Nonomuraea > Nonomuraea sp. WAC 01424. The sequence goes on along the minus strand of NZ_QHHZ01000024.1, from coordinate 22,635 downwards.
GGCGGGGAGATCCTCGACTGCGAGCCGCCCGCCTACCTCAGGGTGAGCTGGCTGTTCGGGCCCGACCCCGGCTTCTCGGAGGTCGAGGTGCGCCTGTCGGCCGAGGACGAGGGCACCCTGTTCGAGCTGCGGCACACCGCCGAGGTGCCGCCGGAGATGTGGGGGCGCTACGGGCCCGGAGCGGTCGGCGTCGGCTGGGACCTGGCGCTGCTGGGTCTGGGCCTGCACCTCGCGGGCGGGCCGCCGCCCGACAAGAGCGGCTTCGAGTTGACCGGCGACGGCCGGCGTTTCATCACCGCCAGCAGCCAGGCGTGGGGGGCGGCCTTCGAGCGGGCGGGCGCCGCGCCCGAGACCGCCGTCGCCGCCGTCGCCGGCACCACCGCCTTCTACCTGCCTCCGGAGGACCAGGCATGAGCCAGAAGACCACGACGTTCCTGATGTTCCAGAACGGCGACGCCGAGGAGGCCATGACCTTCTACGTGTCCCTGTTCGAGGACTCCAAGGTGGTGGCCGTCTCCCATTACGGCCCCGGCGAGCCGGGCCCCGAGGGCACCGTCAAGCATGCCACGTTCACCCTGGCCGGCCAGGAGTACATGTGCATCGACAGCAACCAGCAGCACGCCTTCGGTTTCACGCCCTCGATCTCGATCTGGGTCGCCTGCGACACCGAGGAGGAGATCGAGCGGCTGTACGCGGCGCTGCTGGAGGGCGGTCAGGCGCTGATGCCGATCGGCTCGTACGGCTTCAGCACCAGGTTCGGCTGGCTGGCTGACCGGTTCGGCGTGTCCTGGCAGCTCAACCTGGCCTGACGCCCTCAGCGGCGGCCACGGGCGGGGGTGTCAGACCAGGGTCTGGCCCCCGTCCACGGTGAGCACGGTCCCGGTCACGAAGTTGTTGGTCATGAGGAACAACGAGGCCGAGGCCGCCTCCTGCGCCGTGCCGAAGCGGCCGAGCGGCATGCTACGGCATGCTACGGCCGGCCGCGGCCACCGCCTCGTCCCCGTCGAGGCCGAGGCTGCCGCGCGAGAGCGGGGTGTCCACCACGCCGTACCTGACGGCGTTGACCCGCAGCCGCAGGGGCGCGAGCTCGACGGCCAGGGTCCTGGTGAGTCCTTCGACGGCGCCGAGGATCGCGATGGCGGCGGCGGCTCCGGGGATGGGCCGCTGGAGGTAGAGGCCGGAGCTGAAGGTGATGGATCCGCCGGGCGCCATGGCCCGGGCCGCGACGCGGGCCGCGCCGTAGGCGCCCCAGAACCGGCCGTCCACGGCCTGCCGGAGCCGGTCGGCGGGCGTGTCGAGGAACGGCCCGCCGGCCAGGCCGCCCGCGGTGACCAGCATGTGGTCCACCGGGCCGCCGGCCTCGTCCAGAACACGCCGCAGGTCGTCCTCGTCGGTGCCGTCGGCGGCGATGCCGACTACGGTGCTCGCGGGGGTGCGTACCCGCTCGACGGCGGCGGCCAGGCGGTCGCGGTCGCGGGCCACGAGCACCACGCGGGCCCCGACGGAGGCCAGCAGCGCGCCGGCCGCGAGCCCGATGCCGGAGCTGCCCCCGACGACCACAACGGTACGGCCGTCCAGCGCGGCGGGCAGCGGCAGGCTGACAGGCACGGGGGCAAGGGTGTCGACAGTCACGATCTCTCTCCTCAACAAATAAACCATACGGTTGGCTTAAGAGAACCCTGGCGCGCCGGCTCATCCTCGACGAGCCCGATCCCGGCAGGGCGCTGGCCCGGCGCCGCGCGGCGGTCGTGGAGACGGCCCGGATCCTGGCGGCCGCCCACGCCCCCGGCGGTGCCGGGGAGCCCTCGGGCGCCGCCGAGCCCTCCAACGCCACCTGACCCTCCGGCGAGTAGGGTGAGTAAGTATTCACCCACTCTCCTGTGAAGGGGAACACGACATGAGGCTCGTCATCTTCGGCGCGACCGGCGGCACCGGGCGTGAGCTCGTCCGGCAGGCGCTCGATCTGGGGCACGAGGTCACCGCCGTCGTCCGCGATCCCGCCCGGTTGCCCGACGACCTGCGCGGCCGGGTCGAGACCGTGACCGCCGACGTGGCCGATCCCCAGGCCATCGCCCCGGCGATCAAGGGCCGCGACGCCGTGCTGATCGCACTCGGCTCGCGCGACCGGGGCCCGACCACCGTGCACACCACGAGCATGCGCTCGATCACGCAGGCCATGGAACGTGTCTCCGCCCGGCGGCTGCTGCTGGTGAGCGCCGCCGGCCTGGTCACCGACGCCGGTGACGGCCCGTTCACCCGGTACGTGCTCAAGCCCCTCGTCGTGCAGCCGCTGTTCAAGAACTCCTACACCGACCTGGCCGCGGCCGAGCGCCTGCTGCGGGCCCGCGATCTGGACTGGACGATCGTGCGCCCGGCCCGGCTGCTGAACAGCGGGCTGACCGGCCGCTACCGCACGGCCGTGGACCTCAACGTGCGCGGCGGCCGGTCCACCACCCGCGCCGACCTGGCCCACTGCATGCTGAGGCTGGCCGGCGACCCCGCCTCGATCGGCCACGTCGTCTCCGTGGCCACCTGAGGGACGGCGTCACGGACTGCGGGCCGGCAGGGGTGCCGCGATCGAGGCGAGGAAGTCGTCGAGCAGGGACGTCTGCACGTCCTCGGGGAAGCGGGCGGGGTCGAACAGCGCCTGGACGACCAGGCCGTGCGTGAAGGCGACGACGGTGGCCGCGAGCCGTCCCGGGTCGGCGGCCGGGGGCAGTTCGCCGAGGTCGCGGGCGGTCTCCAGGTGGCGCAGCAGCGACGAGCGCAGCCGTTCGTAGCGGGCGCCCTGGTCGGCGCCGAGGTCGTCGTCGGCCAGGGCCAGGTCCCATGAGCTGACCCAGATGCGGTTGCGGGCGACGTCGCCGGGGGCCAGCGGCAGGATGTCGAGCAGCGCGGCCCTGAGCGCGGCCAGCCCGTCGGCGGGGCGCTCGCGCCGGGGACGGGCGGCCGTACGTTTCTCCAGCAGGTCGAGGGCGTGTGCGACCAGGGCCCGTTTGGTCGGGAAGTAGTGCATGAGCAGGCCGGTCGAGGCGCCCATGGCGGTGGCGACAGCGCGCAGGGTCAGCCCGCCGAACCCTTTGTCGGCCAGCACCTGCCAGACCGCCTGGGAAACGTCCTCGCGGCGGGCTTCACGGTCTCCGGGAGCGGGTGCCATGCTGCTACCTTACATACCGAACGCTCGTTACGTACCCATTGGACGGTGTCCGTGTTCACACTGCCGCTCGGCGACGACGCCCTGCTGCGCCCCTTGGAGCCCTGGCAGGCGCAGGAGTTCCTCGACCACATCGACCGTGCCCGCGCGATCGTGGATCCGTGGATCCCCTGGGCGGCGCGCAGCACCGACCTCGCCTCCGCCACGGCGGTCCTGCAGCGGTACGCCGACGACCAGGCCGCCGACGGCGGCCGCATCTACGGGATCTGGCTGGCCGGCACGCTGGTCGGCGGCGTCATGTTCACCAGGTTCGACGCCGTGTCGGGGGTGTGCGAGGTCGGCTGCTGGCTGGAGCCCGCCGGGCAGGGCCACGGGCTGGTGACCCGGGCCTGCCGGCTGCTGATCGACTGGGCGTTCGGGGAACGCGGCATGACCCGGGTCGAGTGGTGGGTCTCGGCGGGCAACACCCGCAGCATCGAGGTCGCGCGCCGGCTCGGCATGACCCGCGAGGGCGTGCTGCGCGCGCGTTACCCGCACCGGGGCGAGCGGCACGACAGCGAGGTCTGGGCGCTGCTGGCCGGCGACGCGCCCGCCACGGGCGCCAAGGCCGAGCTCGACGGGTTGATGGCCGCCTTCCTGGACGCCTTCACCAACACCGCCGGACGCGTCCCGGACGTCGCCGCCGTCCGCGACCTGTGCATCCCGCAGGTCACGATCGTCAACAACACCGGGGGCGAGCCGGTGGCCTACGATCTCGACGGCTTCGTCGAGCCCCGGCAGAAGCTGCTGACCGACGGGACGCTCACGGAGTTCTCCGAGTGGGAGGTGGCCGAGCGCACCGAGATCTCCGGGTCGATCGCCCACCGGTTCAGCGACTACCGCAAGTCCGGCGTCCGGGACGGCGCGCGGTTCGAGGGCGCGGGCCGTAAGATCACCCAGTTCGTCCGGACGCCCGCTGGGTGGCGGATCAGCTCGATGGCCTGGGACGACGAGTAGGCGGCCGGTCAGGCGGCCACCTTGTCCAGGAAGGCCCGCACGTTGGCGTGGGTGCGGGCGAGCTTCTCCTCAAGGGTCAGCGACTCCTCGACGACCCCGGCCCCCGCGGCCTGCCTCTTCCCGCGCAGGTAGAGGGGGCAGGCGAGGTCGGCGCACATGTACTGCCCCACCGTGTTGCCCTGGCGGCCGGGCTCGCCGGTGCGCCGGGCGGTCATCAGCGCCACGCCGCCGCTGGTGTGCGTGGTCAGGCAGAGCGAGCACATGCTGCGCGAGGTGAAGGCCCGCGCGGCGCCGGAGGTCACCCGCAGCGCGACCCCCACCAGGGGGCCGTCGCCGCTGGCGACCAGGTAGGCGCGCTCGGGGGCGCCCGGATCTCGCCAGCCCAGGAAGTCGAGGTCGTCCCAGGGCAGGTCGGCCAGGTCTCTGGGCAGCTCGGCGCGCTTGGCCTCGCCCTTGGAGCAGTTGATGAACGACGTGCGGATGTCGTGTTCGGTCAGGGGTCTCATGGGCGTGGAGGCTAATCCTTCTTAAGGATAGTATGCAAATACTTAAAACCTGTAAGAAGGGTGGCGCATGGCACGAGCGGGTGTGACGGTGGAGCGGCTGGTCAAGGCGGCGGCCGAGCTGGCCGACGAGGTCGGCTTCCACAACGTGACCGTCTCCGCGCTGGCCCGCGGCTTCGGCGTCAAACCCGCCGCCCTGTACGCGCACGTCAAGGACCTCCAGGAGCTGCGGGTCAGGGTCGCGGAGCTGGCTCTGGGCGAGATGGCCGACCGGGCCGCCGCCGCGCTGGCCGGCCGGTCGGGCAAGGACGCGCTGATCCCCTTCGCCGACGCCTACCGCGACTACGCCAAGGAGCATCCGGGCCGCTACGCCGCCACGCAGATCGAGCTCGACTCCGAGTCGCTCGACCTCGACGCGGGCCGCCGGCACTCTGACCTGACGCGGGCCATCCTGCGCGGCTACGACCTGGCCGAACCCGACCAGACCGACGCCGTACGCATGCTCCACAGCACGCTGCACGGCTATGTGACCCTGGAGACGGCCGGCGGGTTCCGCCGCCACTCCCGCGCGGCGGACGCCTCCTGGTCCAGGACCCTGGACGCCCTCGACTCCGTGCTCAGGAACTGGCCCCCGGCCTGATGAGGCAGGGGGCGCGGACCCTCAGACCGCGGCCCAGAGCTGGGCCTTGTTGTTCAGCCCCGGCGAGCAGGGGAAGATCTTGACGAAGGTGTCGAGGGTGTCCAGGCAGCTTCCGGAGGCCAGCGACGAGCGGATCTGGTTGAACCCCGACCCCTTGACGAACGGCACGCCGCCCAGCGTGAACCACCGGACGCCCGGGTTGGTGTCGCTGCAGGCCCGTTCCACCACCTGCGCGCCGAAGGCGGCCGAGTCCACGGCGACGCACAGCTGCGTGGCCGGGTTGCGCAGGACGAAGGAGTCGCCGGGCAGCGGGACGATCTCCCACTGCTGCTCGCGGACGCTGTGGCAGGTGAAGCGCTGCAACCGGGCGCCGGGGACGAAGATGTCGTCCTCGGTGCGGATGTCGAGGCACTTGCTCTGCTCGGCCTCCTTGATGTGCACGGGGGCGGCGGCGTGGGCGGCGCCGGGGAGAATCCAGACGGTCAGTACGGCGGCCGTCGCGGACACGATCCAGCGTAGAGGTCTCATGCGGGTCTCCTTGTTCTCCTGGTGATGAGTGGGTGCCTATCTGTGGTGGCGTTCCATGGCGTTCCATCGGGGGTTCGCGTGGCGGCTTGTTGGCCCGGTGGCCGCCGGTGCCGCACAGTGGCGGGGTGACGGATGTGACCGAAGGTGAGGCCCTGTCGGGTGGCGTCGGCGGGGCCGGCGCTCTGGAGCCGCTGCTGCGTGCCGTGCTGGACGCCCTGGCCGAGGGCGCGCGGCGGCGGGCCGGGCCGATCCCCGCCCGTACGCCCGGCGACCTGGCCGCCGAGCTCGACCGCGTGGCGGGCGGTTCCGCCGGGGAGTGGCTGGGGGTGTTGACGGCGGCGCTGGCGTACGGGAGCGCCGATCCGGCCGATCCGCTGTGCGCGGCGCATCTGCACTGCCCGCCGCTGGCCGTGGCGGTGGCCGCCGATCTGGCGGTCTCGGCGCTCAACCCGTCGCTGGACTCCTGGGACCAGGCGCCGGCCGCGACCGTGCTGGAGACGTCGCTGCTGGCCGAGCTGGCCCGGCTGGTGGGGTACGGGACGTCGGCGGCGGGCGTGCTGACCTCCGGCGGCACCGAGTCGAACCTGATGGGCCTGATGCTGGCCAGGGACCTGGTGCTGGGCCGGGCGTCGGGAGAGCGGATCGAGTTGTCGGGGCTGCCCGTGGGCGGGCCGCGGCCCAGGGTGTTCGCCTCCGAGGCCGCGCATTTCTCGACCCGGCGGGCGGCCGCGCTGCTCGGGCTCGGCGAGGACGCGGTCGTGGCCGTCCCGGTCGATCGGGAGTTGCGTATGGACGCCGGGGCGCTGGCGGCGGCGTTGCGGGAGAGCGCGGGGCGTGGCGAGCGGCCGGTGGCCGTGGTGGCCACGGCGGGCACGACGGACACCGGGGCGATCGACCCGTTGCGCGAGTGCGCCGAGCTGGCCGCCGGGCACGGCGCCTGGCTGCACGTCGATGCCGCCTACGGCGGTGGCGCGCTGCTGTCGGACCGGCTCGCCCCGCTCCTGGACGGCCTCGCGCTGGCCGACTCGGTGTCCCTGGACTGGCACAAGCTCGGCTGGCAACCGGCCGCGGCGGGCGTCTTCCTGGTACGCAGGGCCGAGACGTACGCCTCGCTGGCCCGGCGGGCTGTCTACCTCAATCCGGCCGACGACGAGGAGGCGGGTTACCCGAGCCTGCTGGGGTACTCGCTGCGGACGACCCGGCGCGCCGACGCGTTCAAGATCGCGGTCACGTTGCGCACGCTGGGCCGGGCGGGGCTGGGCCGGCTGGTGGACGCCTGCCACGACCTGGCCCGGTACGCCGCCGCCGCGGTGCGTGCCCATCCGCGGCTGGAGCTGCACGCCGAGCCGGTGCTGACCGCGTTCCTGTTCCGGTACGCGACGGCGGATCCGGCGCGGTCGGACGCGGTGAACGCCGCGCTGCGCCGCAGGTTGCTGCGCGAGGGCACGGCGGTGGTCGGCCGCACCGAGCTCCCCGAGGGTCTTCCCGGGGAGCCCGGCGCCGGTCCGGGGCGGGTCCGGCTCAAGCTCACCCTGCTCAACCCGCACACCACGACGTCCGACCTCGACCGCCTGCTACGGGCGGTCGCGGCGGCGGGCGAGGCCGAGGAGTCCGGTCCCTGACCCCTGCCTGCTTGTCGGCGGGGTCAGGGCAGGAGGGTGGAAGGGTCGCGTTCGGGTGGGCCGGAGGGCCACCAGTGGCCGTCGTGCTCGGTGAAGGGGTACCAGCGGCCGTCGCGGCCGTAGCGTACCTGGCGGGCGCCGAGGGTCCAGCGGTTGCGCCAGGTCTCCAGGTGCGGCGGGGGCTCGCCGTCCCAGCCGGACTCCAGCAGCGCCTGGGCCCTGGCCAGGTCCTGGCGGGGCGGGGTCCAGGCGGTGTCGAGCACGTCGAGCCCGGCGGCGCCGCCGTACCGCCAGGCCTGGACGGCGGGCTCCAGGCCCAGGTCGAGGTCGTGGTCGGCGGCCAGGCGGACGCGGTCCTGGTATTCGCTCAGCGGTTCCAGCCGGCCGCGCAGCAGGATCTCGCGGGCGCGCCCGGCGGCCGAGGCGGCCAGGACGGCCAGAGCGGCCACGTCCACGCCGGGTGCGGGGTCGAGCGCGAGCGGCGTGAAGGCGGTCTCCGCAGGTGGCGGGTCGGGCAGGGGCGGCTCGCCGAGCGCGAACGCCTGCGCGGCGGGCACGCCCCCGGCCGGGGCATCGGGCGGGGCATCGGAGCGGGTGGGGGGCAGGTCGCGGTTCTGCAGTGCGTCGATCAGTTCCCGCTCGCCGCGCCCGCGCAGCAGCAGCAGGACGAACGGGTCGCCGTCCAGCAGCCAGGACGCCTGGTAGCACAGGGCGGCGGCGTGCTTGCACGGGTGTCCCCAGTCGGGGCAGGAGCATTCGGGCTCCAGGTCGCCGACGGTGGGCAGCAGCGGGACGGCGGCGTCCTCGGCGGCCTCGACCAGGTCGTGCGGGACGTCGCGGTCCAGCAGGGCGGCGATGTGCCCGGCCTTGGCGGCGACCTGGTCCAGGAAACGTTCCCAGGCGGCGTCGGTGAGCTGTTCGACGCGGACGACGGTGTCGTACTCGTGCTCGGTGATGGCGGCGAGCCGGCCGGGGCTGACGGTGATCGGGCCGACCTGGCCGGTCTTGGCGTAGGCGCGGCCCTTGCGCAGCAGGGTCTGGTCGAGCGAGGTGTCCTCCAGGGCCTTGATCCATGCCTGGCCCCACCAGGTGGTGGCGAAGCGGGCTCCGGCGCGTTGCGGGGGGAAGGCGGGGAATCCGCGTACGGCGGTCATCTGAGCTCCACGAGGGCGGCGAGTTCGGCGTCGGTCAGCTCGGTGAAGGCGGCCTCTCCGGAGGCCAGGACGGCGTCGGCGAGCGAGCGCTTGGCGCCCAGCATGGCGGCGATGCGGTCCTCGATCGTGCCTTCGGCGATGAGGCGGTGCACCTGGACGGGCCTGGTCTGGCCGATGCGGTAGGCGCGGTCGGTGGCCTGGTCCTCCACGGCGGGGTTCCACCAGCGGTCGTAGTGGATGACGTGGTCGGCGCGGGTGAGGTTCAGGCCGGTGCCGGCGGCCTTGAGTGAGAGGAGGAAGACGGGGGCCTGGCCGTCCTGGAAGCGGCGGACCATCTCCTCGCGGCGGGCGACCGGGGTGCCGCCGTGCAGGAGTTGCGTGCCGACGCCGCGGGCGGTCAGGTGCCGGTCCAGGAGCCTGGCCATGGCGACGTACTGGGTGAAGACCAGGACGGCGCCGTCCTCGGCGACGATCGTGTCGACGAGCTCGTCGAGCAGTTCGAGCTTGCCGGAGCGGCCGGTCAGCCGGGGGGCCGATTCGTGCAGGTAGTGGGCGGGGTGGTTGCAGATCTGCTTGAGCCCGGTGAGCAGTTTGACGATCAGGCCGCGCCTGGCCATGCCCTGGGCGCTCTCGATCTGGGTCATGATCTCGCGGACGGTGGCCTCGTACAGGGCGGCCTGTTCGGTGGTGAGGGGGACGGGCCGGTCGGTCTCGGTCTTGGGCGGCAGTTCGGGGGCGATGCCGGGGTCGCTCTTGCGGCGGCGCAGCAGGAACGGGCCGACGAGCCTGGCCAGCCGGGCGGCCGTCTCGGTGTCGCCGGACTCGACCGGTTTGGCCCATCGTGCCCTGAAACGTCCGAGGGGGCCGAGCAGGCCGGGGGTGGTCCAGTCGAGGATGGCCCACAGTTCCGACAGGTTGTTCTCCACGGGGGTGCCGGTCAGCGCGCCGCGGGCGGCGGCGGGGATCTCGCGCAGCGCCTTGGCGGTGCCGGAGGTCGGGTTCTTGACGTGCTGGGCCTCGTCGGCGACCAGCAGGCCCCAGGGGTGGGCGCCGAGGGTGGCCGCGTCCAGGCGCATGGTGCCGTACGTGGTGAGCACGAAACCCTCGTCGGCCAGGGTGCGGGCGCTGCCGTGGTAGCGGCGGACCGGGACGCCGGGGGCGAACCTGGTGATCTCGCGTTCCCAGTTGCCCAGCAGCGAGGCCGGGCAGACCACGAGCGTGGGGCCGGTGCCGGCGCGGTGCAGGTGGAGCGCGATCAGGGTGATGGTCTTGCCCAGGCCCATGTCGTCGGCCAGGCAGCCGCCGAGCCCGAGCGAGGTCATCCTGGCCAGCCAGCGCAGCCCTTGGAGCTGGTAGTCGCGCAGGGTGGCGGCCAGGCCGGACGGCGGATCGACGGGGTCGGGGTCGGTGAGCCGGTCGCGCAGCTCGGCGAGCCAGGCGGTGGGTTCGACGGCGACCTGTTCCGGCTCGCCCTCGCCGTCGAGCTCGACCGTGCCGGTGAGCGCGGCGCCGAGCGCCTGGAGGCCGGTCAGGGGCTTGAGGTCGGGGCGGCGGGCCTTGCGGGCCAGGGCGGGGTCGATGAGCACCCATTGGTCGCGCAGCCGTACGACGGGGCGGTGGGACTCGGCCAGCAGGTCCATCTCGGCGGCGGTCAGCGGGGCGCCGCCGAGCGCCAGCCGCCAGTTGAAGCTGGTCAGGTGGTGGCCACCGAGGAAGGAGGGCAGGTCGGAGGGCGCGTTGTCGCGTTCGCCGACGACGGCCTGGGCGCTGAGGCCGCGTACGAGGGAGCGCGGCCAGTGGACCTCGACGCCGGCGGCGGTGAGCCGGTCGGCCGCGCCGGACAGCAGGTCCTCGACGTCGCCGTCGGTGAGGGCGAGCTCGTCGGGGACGGCGTGGTCGAGCAGCCGTTCCAGGCGGGCCCAGGCGCGGGCGGCGCGGCGCAGGGCGAGGGTGACCTCGATGCGGGCGCGGGGCCCGAACCCGGGGTCGCGGCCTTCCCACAGGTCGGCGGCGTCCACGACGAGCGAGGGGTCGGCCAGGCCGTGCACCTGGACGACGGCGCGGAACTCGGCCGCGGCCAGGTCGTCGGCCTCCAGCCGGAGCGAGAGCCGTACGCCACTGTCGAGCCCGGCCGAGACCTCCTCGGCCCAGGGGCGCAGGTGGGGCACCTTGACGGGCTTGACGGCGGCGAAGGCCGTGGTGCCGGTGGCACGTACGGCTCCGGGCGAGCGCGGCATGGCGTCGGCCACGGCGTCGAGGAAGGCGCGCAGGAGGCTCTCGGCGTCGGGCAGCAACAGGTCGCGTACGGGGATGGCGCGGGCGGCGGCGGGCATGGCCTCGGCCAGCTCGCGCACCCGCCGGGCGTCGGCGGCGTCCAGGGGCCCGGCCCGCCAGGAGTCGTGGCCGCCGGGTGTGACGGCGGGCAGGATGCGTCCGCGGGTGATGAGCTGGAGGGCGACCAGCGAGGCCGCGCCCCAGAAACGGGCGGCGGGGTGGGCGGCGGCGTCGGCGCGCGCCCTGGCCAGGACGGCCACCGCGTCGGCGGCCGGGACCCTGGTGGCGGCCCGCTCGCGCGGGTGGGGACGGCCGTCGTCGTCCTGTTCGATCACCGTGGCCGTGTCGTCGCCCTCGTCGTGGAGGAAGACCAGGTGACCGGACCTGGGAGGATCGCCGGGTTCGAAGATCACTGGGTGTCGCGCCAGATCCGGAAGAGCACTCATAGGCCGTACAGTGTACGGTACGTGGGGGTGTGGTTTACCACAGGGCACCTCGGCAGTACGCCTCATTACCGACATGTCTGATCGTTCGTAGCCTGGGGGACATGACGGATTGGCTTATCGCAATGATGGAGAACCTCGGCGCCTTCGGGGCGGGGCTGGCGATCATGCTGGAGAACCTGTTCCCGCCGCTGCCGAGCGAGGTCATCCTCCCCCTGTCCGGTTTCACCGCCAGCAGGGGCGAGCTGGACCTGCTCGACGTGCTGCTGTTCACCACGCTCGGTTCGGTCGCCGGGGCCCTGGCGCTGTACTGGGTGGGCGCGCTGCTCGGCCGCGAGCGCACGCTGGCCATCGCCGCCAAGCTGCCGCTGGTCAAGGTGTCCGACATCGAGAAGACCGAGGCGTGGTTCCTGCGGCACGGCCGCAAGACGGTGTTCTTCGGCCGGATGATCCCCATCTTCCGCAGCCTGATCTCGGTGCCGGCCGGGGTGGAACGTATGCCGCTGGTGACGTTCACCCTGCTCACGACGGCCGGCAGCGCCATCTGGAACACCATCTTCGTGCTTGCGGGATACTTTCTCGGCGAGAACTGGTCGCTGGTGGAGGCGTACGTGGGGATCGGCACCAACGTGGTGATCGGCCTCGTGGTGCTGGCGATCGCGGTCTTCGTCACGGTACGCCTGACGGAACGACGCAAGGGGAGGCATGCGAACCGCCGCTGAGGGGCTGAAGGTGCTGGGCGCGGTGACCCTGGGCGCGCTCACCGCACTGGCCGGGGCGCTGTTCCTGCTGCTCACGCTGCCCTTCGTGAACCGGCCCTGCGTACGGGTGGCGGCGGCGAGGCTGGCCGCGCTGGAGGCCCGCCGGCTGCGCCTGGACACCACCACCCTCGACGCCCTCGGCGGGCTGGACACGCGGCCGGCGCGCTACCTGGCCGCGCGGGTCCCGGCCGGGGTGCTGGGCGGGCTGATGGTCGCGCTGCCGCTCGTCGGCGCGGGCGCCGGGGCGCAGATCACCTGGGCGTGGGCCCGCGACGAGCCGTTCGACGGGATGAGCAGGTCACTGCCGCTGGTCCTGTACATGGTGGTGGGCGGGTGCGTGTTGTTGTTCATGGACCTGTCGGGGCTGGTCGGGGTGCACGCGCTGGAGCGGCGGCTGGCCGGGCGGATGCTGGGGCCCGACCGTACCGAGATGCTGGAGCGCCGGATCGCCGAGCTGGCCGAGAGCCGGGCCGGGATCGTGGCGGCGGTCGACTCCGAGCGCCGCAGGATCGAGCGCGACCTGCACGACGGGCTGCAACAGCGCCTGGTGGCGTTGTCGATGCTCATCGGACGGTCCCGGCGGGGGCGTCCCGAGTTGCTGGAGCAGGCGCACCAGGAGGCCCAGCAGGCGCTGACCGAGCTGCGCGAGGTGGCCTGGCGGGTCTATCCGAGCGGGCTGGACTCCCTCGGGCTCGGCGAGGCGCTGGCGGGGGTGGCCGAACGCGCGGGTGTGCCGGTCACGGTGGTGTGCGACCTGCCGGGCAGGCCGCCGATGGCGGTGGAGACGGCGGCGTACTTCGTGGTGAGCGAGGCGGTGACCAACGCCGCCAAGCACGCGGCCGCCACGCTGGTGAGGGTCGAGATCAGGCAGGAGGAGGACAGGGTGTTCGTACGGGTGGGCGACGACGGGACGGGCGGCGCGCGCCCTTCGGGGGGCGGCCTTTCGGGGCTGGCCAGGCGGGTGGCGGCGCTGGACGGCGTGTTCGACGTGGTCAGTCCGCCCGGCGGCCCGACCGAGGTCACGGCGGTGCTGCCGTGCGGGTGATCCTGGCCGAGGACTCCACGCTGCTGCGCGAGGGCCTGGTGCGGCTGCTGGCCGATGAGGGGCACGAGGTGCAGCCGGCCGTGAGCGACGGCGAGGCGCTGGTGGCGGCGGTGGCCGAGCACGGTCCCGACATCGTGGTGGTGGACGTGCGCATGCCGCCGACCCACACCGACGAGGGGCTGCGGGCGGCGCTGGAGATCAGGCGGCGCTGGCCGGGGGTCAAGGTGCTGGTGTTGTCGCAGTACGTGGAGAAGCGCTACGCCACCGAGCTGATGAGCGCGGACGTCGAGGGCGTCGGCTACCTGCTGAAGGACCGTGTCGGGCAGGTCGGCGACTTCCTGGACGCGCTGGAGCGGGTGGGCGCGGGCGGCGCGGCCTTCGATCCGGAGGTGGTGCGCCAGTTGCTGGCCCGTACCACGCAGGTCGATCCGCTGTCCCGGTTGACGGTGCGCGAGCGGGAGGTGCTGGAGCGTATGGCCCAGGGCATGACCAACGCCTCGATCGCCCAGCAGTTGCACGTCTCGCAGAGCGCGGTGGAAAAGCACGTCAACTCGCTGTTCGACAAGCTCGGCCTGTCGCACGCCAGCGGTTACAGCCGCCGGGTGCTGGCCGTCCTGCACTTCCTGAAGTCCTGAGAAGCGCTGGGGAGCACTGTGATGCGCGCGCGTGCCTTCCGTCACGACGAGCTGCCCTTCCTGCGGTCGGTCATGGCGGGGTGGATCGCCGAGGCCGGCCGGTGCGGCTACGACCACACCGGCGAGCTGCCGCACCGCGTCTATGACAATCTGCGTGATCGCCGTCCGGCCGGTGAGCTGGTGCGGTGGTGGGAGGACGCGGACGGCCCGGCCGGGATCGCGATCACGTTGCGGTTCGGCTGCGCCTTCGACGTCTTCGCCGCGCCGCGGCTGCGCGGCGGGCCGCTGGAGCTGAGCATGCTGGAGTGGGCCGCCGGGGCGACCGCGCGGGCCATGGACGCGGCCGAGCCGTACGTGCTGACCGACGTCTTCGACTGCGACGCCACCAGGATCGAGTTGCTGGGGTGGGCCGGTTTCGCACGTTTCCGGGTGTGGGACCACGTCAACGAGCGGGACCTGCGCGACCCGGTGCCCGAGCCGGAGCTGCCGGCCGGGTTCCGGTTGCGGCACGCCCTGCCTCGGGACGCGCAGGGGCTGGCCGAGGCGCGCAACGCGGCGTTCGGGGACGACTGGACCGGGCCGTCGTACCGTTCGGCGGTGATGGAGCGTCCCGGTTACGACCCGCGGGACGAGATCGTGGTCGAGGCGCCCGGCGGGGGTGTGGCGGCGTTCGCGGTCGGCTGGATCGACGGGCGCAACGGGATCGGTCATTTCGAGCCGGTCGGCACGCATCCGGCGTTCTGGCGGCGGGGCCTGGCGCGGGCGGCGATGTCGCACGCGATGCGCCGGATGCGGGCGCTGGGCCTGACGGCGGTGACGGTGAACCACGACGCGGGCAACGCGGCGGCCCGCGCGTTGTACCGTTCGCTCGGTTTCGTACGGCGGCACGAGACGTACGGTTTCCGCCGCCCGGCCGCGGCGATGCCGTCCTCCGGCTGATCCCCCTGCCCTGGTCTACCTGCCCTGGTCTACTTGCTCTGGATGCGGCCGAGCGGGTGGGGGGCGGAGTCCAGGGCGGTGCGGGCGGCGGGCCAGGCGGGGTCGCCGGGGTGCAGGGCGGTGCGCAGGTAGGCCGTGGTGAGCCGCTGGAGGAGGGCCACGTGTTCGGGGCTCTCGTCGGTGGTCTCGGCGACGCGGTGGCCGGCGATGCCGCCGAGGGAGTGCTCGGCGCCGTACAGGGTGAGCAGGCTCTTGTCCCCGGGGCTGAGGGTGTAGCCGTCGGTGAACCAGTCGGGTCCGCGGACCGTCAGCGCGGACTGGTCCTTGTCCCCGGCGACCAGCAGGGCCGGGGTGGTCATGCCGTCGAAGGAGGGGTTCATGAAGGGGAAGTGCTCGGCGGCGAACGGCGACAGGTCCGCGCCGCCCCGGCCGGTGAGCGCGAGCAGCACGCCGGCGCCGACGCGCGGGTCGGACAGGTCCTCTCCCGGTACGCCGTCGGCGTCGAGGACCCGCGCGCCCAGCAGCATGCTCGCGCTCTGGGCTCCCCAGGAGTGGCCGGCGACGGCGACGCGGCCGTGGTCGACCCGCCCGGCCAGGCCCGGTACGGCGGCCTCCAGCAGGTCGAGGCCGTCGATGGCGCGCCTGAGGTCCTCGACCCTGATGCGCCAGATCAGCGGCGTACGGGGGTCGTCGGCGGCCAGGGCGAGGGTGCGGGAGTCGAGGTGGGTGGGTTGCAGGACCACGAACCCGTGGGCGGCCCAGTGGTCGGCCAGGGGGGCGTAGCCGTCCATGGACCAGCTGTAGCCGTGGGAGAAGACGATGACGGGCAGGTCGTGGCCGGTGGCGGGGGCCGAGACGCGGACCTGGAGGTCCTGGCCCCGTCCGGGGGCGGGCAGGGTGAGCGGTCGTACCGAGACGACGGGGGTTTCGGGCATGGCGGTGCGCCTTCCATGGGCTCGACGGGGGCTTGCGGAGGAGGCCAGGGGCGCGGGCGTTGGCCGCCGGCGCTCGGCTCTGGCATCATGGACAACCGGGACGGTGTCCCGTTTTGACGATACGGGACAGCGTCCCGTTTAGCAACACGGCTGTGGAGGAAGCGGCGTGGTCAAGGACAGCGACGAGCGGGCGGCCCGTCCCAAGCGGGCCGACGCCCGGCGCAACGAGGAGAACCTGCTGCGCGCGGCGGCGGCGGTCTTCGTCGCCTCGGGGGTGGAGGCGCCGATCCGCGACATCGCGGCCGAGGCCGGTGTCGGGACCGCCACGATCTACCGGCATTTCCCGACACGGGCTGACCTCGTGATCGCCGTCTACCGTCACCAGGTGGAGTCCTGCGCCGAGGCCGGTCCGGCGCTGCTGGAGTCGAGCGCGAGCCCGTACGCGGCGCTTCGGGAGTGGATCGGCCTGTTCGTCGACTTCCTGGTCACCAAGCACGGGCTCGCGGCGGTGCTGCAACCGGACAACACCGGCTTCCAGGCGTTGCACGCCTACTTCCTGGACCGGCTCGTGCCCGTGTGCACGCGCCTGCTCGACGCGGTGGCGGCGGCCGGTGAGATCCGGGCCGACCTGAAGGCGCTGGAGCTCATGCGCGGCGTCGGGAACCTGTGCATCGGGGCCGACAACGATCCCGGCTACGACGCCCGCCGCCTGGTCGGCCTGCTGGTGGCGGGGCTGGGCCGGTGAGCCCCCGTCGCGGAAGGAGCACCTTAAGACTTCCGTAAGCGCCTTCCGCGAGACTTCGTACACATCGACCCGCGACCAGGCCGGACGGTCTGGTCCTTCACTGGAGAGTCATCATCATGAGGAAGATCAGCGCGAACCTGTTCATCTCGCTCGACGGTGTCATCCAGGACCCGGCGGACTGGCATTTCCCGTACTTCAACGAGGAGATGGGCGCGGCGGTGACCGAGCAGATGACCGACACCCTGCTGCTGGGCCGCGAGACCTACGACAGTTTCGCCGGGGCGTGGCCGGAGCGGGAGGCGGCGGGCGGTGAGGACGCGGCCTTCGCCAAGACGATCGGCGACGCCCGCAAGATCGTGGTGTCCCGTCAGCCGCTGGAGTTCACCTGGCGCAACTCCGAGCTGCTGCGGGGTGAGCTGACCGAGGCCGTGGCCGCGCTGAAGGCCGAGCCGGGCGGCCCGATCGGGATGAGCGGCTCGGTCTCGGTGGTCCGCCGGCTCCTGGCCGCCGGTCTGCTGGACGAGCTGCACCTGCTCGTGCACCCGATCGCGGTGCGCAAGGGTGATCGGCTGTTCGACGAGGGGGACGACACGATCCCGCTGGAGCTGGTCAGGTCGCAGGTGTTCACGACAGGCGTGCTCTACCTGGTCTACAAGCCGGCCGGGTCGGCCGGTGAGGGCTCCTACGACGACGCCAAGACCCACCTGCCGCAGGACGTCGGCTAGCCCGCGTGGTGTCGTCCCCGCTCAGGTGGCCAGCAGGTCGTCCAGCTCGGCCGCGAAGAGCAGGGCGGGGTCGAAGCCCATCGCGGTGAAGTGGCCGGCGAGCTCCAGGGACAGGACGCCGTGGACGCGCGTCCAGAAGCTCAGGGCCCGGTGCAGGACCTCGGGCGGGGCGGGGTGGCCGGCCGCCCAGTCGCGGTGGTCCTCCAGGTGACGGCCGAACGGGGTGGCGGGCCGCAGGGGGGCGGCCGAGCCGGCGTCGAGCAGGAGCGCCATGATCTGCGCGGAGATGGCCGTGATGTCGTCGGGGGCGTGGTAGCCGGGCACGGGGGTGCCGTAGACGAGCAGGTAGCGCTGGGGGTCCTCCAGCGCCCATCCGCGTACGGCGTGGGCCAGGACGGCCAGGTCGGCGCCCGGGGCGGCGGCCGAGCGCAGGGTGTCGGCGAGGCTGCGGTAGGCGTCGCGGATGAGCTCGGTGATCAGTTCGTCGCGGTTGGCGTAGTAGCGGTAGAGCGCGGGGCCGCTCATGCCCATCTGTTTGGCGATGGCGTTGAGCGACAACGCCGAGGCCCCCGTCGTGGCGATCTGCTGCCAGGCGTGGTCCTTGATCTCGGCGCGGACCTGGGCGCGGTAGCGCTCGCGCGGGGTCTGCTGGGCCGTTTCCGCCATCGTCCGCCTTCCGCTGTTACAGCCAGGAGATTCTGTTAGAGGGTATCACGAACGTTGTTGACACTCCTTCGCCACGCAGTTATAACTTCTAACGAACGCATGAGCATCTTGCTCTCCGGTCGGGTGAAGGGAATGTCATGACCACCACGTCTGCCTTGTCGGCGCCGCGCGCTCGTTCGATGCCGGTGACCGTCGCCTCCTTCGCGATCCCCGTGATGATCCTCGGCGGGTTCGCGCTGCTGGCGGTCGTTCCGGTCACGGTCGTGCTGGCAGGCGCTCTGGCGCGGGTGCGGGACCGGGCGGTCCGGTGGGCGGCCGTGGCGGTGGCCCTCGCCTACGCGGTGCCGCTGATCGGGTGGCTGGTACGGCCCGACCGCGCGCCGCCCGGCGCTGACCCGCCCACTCCGAACCCTCGACGGAAGGAACACCATGTCCAGCAACGTCCGCATCGCCGCTTTCGTGATCCCGCTCGCCGTCGTCCTCGTCGGCAACGTCCCGGCCGCGCAGGCCGCCGCCGCCGAGGGCAGGCCCCAGTGCCGGGGGGAGAGCGTGGACGCCGGTGCCCGCATCCGCTACAGCGCCGACGTCGTCATCAAGGCGCCGGTGAGCCGGATCTTCAAGCTGCAGACCGCGGTGGAACGCTGGCCCGACTGGCAAAAGCCCGTTCTGACCAGCAAGCGCCTCGACCACGGCCCGCTGCGTGAGCGCTCGTCGTGGCGGTGGACCACGCCCGCGCCGGCCACAGCCACGACCCCGGCCACCACCATGCGCATCACCTCCACCGTCCGCCGAGTCGAGCGCGATGCGTGCATCCTGTGGAGCGGGCCGGCGGTCGGCAAGGGCGTGCGCATCGACCGGGGCGTGCACCTGTGGACGTTCACCGAGGTCAAGGGCGGGGTGCGCGTACACACCGAGGAGACCTGGACCGGCGACCAGGTCGAGGCCGACGTGCCCACGGCCACCAAGCTCCTGGGCGCGGGGCTGGAGGCGTGGCTGCGCGACCTGAAGACGGCCGCCGAGGCCCGCTGACGCGGACCCCTTGGCCGAAGGTCCCGCTCATCCCAGGATGAGCGGGACCTTCCGCGTGCCCAGCTCGGCCCGTTCTGCGGCGGTCGGTACGCGCCGCCCGGTGCCGACCAGGAGGGCGTCGGCGTCGGAGAACGACGCGGGGTACGGCTCGGCGGCGATCTCCTCCAGCATCCGGCGGGTGCGGGCCAGGCCGTCGGCGGGCGGTCCGGCGACGTGCGGGAGGTGGGCGGTCAGGTCGAGGTGGTGCAGCGTCCATTCCAGGACGTAGGCCGACAGGTAGTCGCCGGCGGTGAGGACCTGGTCGCGGGTGCCGACGCGCGACCTCGGGTCGGCGAGCGCGGCGGCACGGCCGGCGGCGGAGCCGAGGTCGTCGAGGTGGAACTTCAGCAGCCAGGGCTCCTGGTAGGCGGCGGCCAGCCGGACGGTCAGCGCGTCGAGCGGGTCGTCGCCGGTGGGCGGGCTCTGGGCGACCTCCCAGTAGGTGATCGCGTCCCGGCTGGGCTCGCCCTCGGCGGGGGTCGCCAGGGTGATCAGGACGTCCTGGGCGTCGATGACCAGGTGGCACACCAGGTCGCGGACGAGCCAGCCGGCGCACCCGGAGGGCCGCGCGAAGTCCTCGTCGCCGAGCCCGGCGACCGCCGCGAGCAACGCCGACCACGAACGTGAGAACAGATCCGCCACATCGGCACGGTAGTGCGCCGCCGCCCGGCGGGACAAGCGCCCTGCGTGTGCCTTTGTGACGGGCGTCACTGTCACAGGGCGGCGGTGGGCGGCGTCTTGTGCGTGTGGCAAGGTCGAGAACCGACAGGCAGGAGCCGGACATGAGCGCACGAAACGCCGACACCGCCACGGAGGCGTTCGTCACCCATCGCAACCTGCTGTTCACCGTGGCCTACGAGATGCTCGGTTCGGCCGCCGATGCCGAGGACGTCCTTCAGGAGACGTGGTTGCGGTGGTCGCCGGTCGATCTCGGCGCGGTGCGCGACCACCGGGCGTTCCTGGTGCGGGTCGTCACCCGCCAGGCGCTGACGCGGCTGCGTACGCTGCGGCGGCGCAAGGAGTCCTACGTCGGGCCCTGGCTGCCCGAGCCGCTGCTGACCGCGCCGGACGTGGCCGAGGACGTCGAACTGGCCGACAGCGTCTCGATGGCGATGTTGCTGGTGCTGGAGACGCTCCAGCCGACCGAGCGGGCGGTGTTCGTGCTGCGTGAGGTGTTCGGGCTGGACTACGACGAGATCGCCGAGGCCGTGGGCAAGACCCCGGTCACGGTCCGCCAGATCGCCCACCGCGCCCGGGGGCACGTCGCCGCGCGCCGTCCCCGGGCGGCCGTCTCGGCCGAGCAGACACGCCAGGCGCTGGAGGCGTTCCAGCATGCCGTCGAGACCGGTGATCTGCACGGGCTGCTGGACCTGCTGGCCCCCGACGTCGTGCTGCTCACCGACGGCGGCGGCGTGGTGCGGGCCGCGCTGGCCCCCGTCGAGGGCGCGCAGACGGTGGCCGCCGTGCTGAGCAGGATCGCCGGGGCGGCCTCCCTGCGTCCGGCGCAGGTCAACGGGCATCCCGCGCTGATCGTCCAGCTGGGTGGGGAGATCGACACCGTCCTGGCGATCCGCCTCGACGACGGCCTGATCAGCGGCCTGTACGCGGTGCGCAACCCCGGCAAGCTGTCGCGCCTGGAGCACGAGACGGTCGTGAGCCGCTGACCGGGCGGCGCGGGAAACCCGGGTGCGGGGCGCCGGTCCCGTCGCCGATCATGGCGGCATGGAATCATGCGTCTTCTGCGAGATCGTGGCGGGCCGGGCCGAGGCGAGCGTCGTCCACGGCGACGACGACGTGGTGGCCGTCCTGGACCATCGTCCGGCCACGCCGGGGCACGTCCTGGTGATCCCGCGCGTGCACGCGGCCGGGCTGGCCGAGGCCGGCGACGCGGTCGGCGCGCCGATCTGGCGGGCGGCCCGGCGGGTGGCGGCCGCGTTGCGGGCCTCGGGGCTGCGTTGCGAGGGGGTGCGGTTGTCGCTGGCCGACGGGGAGGGCGCCGGGCAGGACGTCTTCCACCTGCATCTGCACGTGGTGCCGCGTTACCGGGGGGACGGCGTCGTGGTGAGCGCCGAGTGGCGGCGGCGTTCGCGTGAGCAGCTCGACCGGGACGCGGCGCTGATCCGCGCCGCGCTCGCCTGACGGCCTGTCCCAGCGGGCGTCACAGGGCTCGTTCCAGGAAGGCGATGATCGTGCGGGCCAGGGCGACGCGGTGGTCGGACAGGGCGTGGTCGGTGGGGAACAGGTGGTGTTCGAGCCGTTCGACGGGTTCTGCCCGGTAGGCGGCGACGAGGGGGTCATGGTGGATCTTGTGCGGCGTGACGACGTCGCGGCCGGTGCCGATCAGGAGCACGGACGGCCGGCCAGCAGCGGTGCGAGCCCGGCCAGCCGCCAGGTGTCGCCGGCCGCCTCCATCTCGCCGACCAGTGCCTGTCCGCTGGTGCCGCGCAGGGGGTCGAGCTCGCCGTCGAACGCCTCGACGTACCCGGCGCGGGCCTTCGGCTCGGCCGCGCACAGCTCGGCGGCGGCGCCCAGGTCGAACCCGGCGGCGGAGGCGACGGCCTTGACGGACGGGTCGGCCGCGGCGGTCATCAGCGCCGCGAAGCCGCCCAGGCTGTGGCCGACCACCGCCAGGCGTCCCGGGTCGAGCCGGTGGGCGGCGGCCAGGTCGCGCAGCCCGGCGACGACGGCGGCGGAGTCCTCCAGCACGTGCGTCCACGAGTAGGTGCCGCCGACGCCCCACGAGCCGCGGTAGTGGAACACCAGGCCGGCGTACCCGGCGCGGCGCAGCGCCTGGGCGAGGTCGAAGTTGCGTTCGTTGCCGGGGAACCCGTGCAGCAGCACGACGACCGGATGCGGCCCGGGGCCGGCCGGGACGTGCAGCACCCCGATCAGGCGCGCGCCGCCGCTGTCGAACGTCACGGCCGGCGTGGTGGCCGGGAAGCCGGGGTCGTACGGCGGGTCGGCGGCCAGCGGATCAGACATGGGCGAACCCCCAAAGATCGAACCGATCGGTACGAGCCGAGACGTTAGCACCCCATCGAACCGGCCGGTACTATCCCTTGCATGCCCGTGGCCAAAGGCTCGACGATCGACCCCGCCCGCACCCGCGCCACCATCTTGGAGGCGGCCACCGCGCTGCTGTACGAGCGCGGCCTCGACGGCATCGGCGTGGCCGAGCTGTGCGCCGGGATCGGCATCTCCAAGGAGACCCTCTACCGCCACTTCGGCACCAAGGACGGCCTGGTCGAGGCCGTGTTGCGGGAGCGCAGCGAGCGGGTGGGGCAATGGCTGGCCACGCGGGCCGCGGCGGCCGGCGACGATCCGCGCGCCCAGCTCGCCGCCGTGTTCGACGCCCTGCGGGAGTGGTACGACGACCCCGCCTTCCGGGGCTGCGCGATGCTGAACGCGGCCGCCCAGCACCACGCCGAGCCCGTACGCGCCATCACCGCGCGCCACCTGGACCGCTACCTCGACCTGCTGACCGGCATCGCCGAGCGCGCCGGGGCCGCCGATCCCCGGCTCCTGGGGCGGCAGCTGCTCATGCTGGTCGAGGGCGCGACCGTCCTGGCCGCCCACCACGACGGCGCCGCCGACCATGCCGACCACGCCCGCCAAGCCGCCCTCGCCCTCCTCCCCGCCACCCCCGGCCACCTCTAGACCCAACGTCGTTCAGTTAGGGCTTGCCGATCAATAACATGCTGGGTTGATCTGGTCTGGTGTGAGCGCGCCGATGTCAGTTGCGTGCTGGATGAACTCGGTGGGGGTTGCCAGGCGGAGTCCGGTGGGCTGTGGCGTGTAACCG